>NZ_QUES01000025.1:39400-93143 GCF_003478085.1 Eisenbergiella sp. OF01-20
TTTTTCTTGTAATTCTCAATGGACTCTAGTAAAATAGGAAAGTGACAGTGATTGTAAACCAATATTTAAAATAGGGTAACATATGGAAAAAGAGATGAAACAGGATATTATAAAAGCGCAGGATCTTACCTTTGACTATATCAGGCATGATGAAGAAGGGAACGAGGAAGGCGCTATACGGGCCGTGGATGGTGTGGACCTGGAGGTGAAGCAGGGGGATTTCATTGCGATCCTGGGCCATAACGGTTCCGGGAAGTCCACGCTTGCCAAGCACATCAACGCACTTTTGGTTCCCACCTCCGGCACGATATGGGTGGACGGGAAAATCACCTCGGAAGAAAGCAACGTATGGGATATCAGACAGGCTGCGGGGATGGTGTTCCAGAATCCGGACAACCAGATTATCGGGCAGGTGGTGGAAGAGGATGTGGGCTTTGGGCCGGAGAATATGGGGGTGCCCTCCGCGGAAATCTGGGAACGTGTGGAGGAAAGCCTGAAAGCGGTGGGTATGTATGAATACCGGAAATATTCGCCCAATAAGCTTTCGGGAGGCCAGAAGCAGCGGGTCTCCATAGCCGGCGTGCTGGCGATGCATCCCAAATGCATCGTGCTGGACGAGCCTACGGCGATGCTGGATCCCAGCGGACGCAAGGAAGTTATCCGGGCTGCCAGGGCGCTTAATGATGTGGAGAATGTTACGGTTATCCTTATAACCCATTACATGGAAGAGGTGATCCATGCGGATCAGGTGGTGGTGATGGATGAAGGCAGAGTGGTTATGAAAGGAACGCCCAGAGAGGTATTTTCCTGTGTGGATGAGCTGAAGGCCCTCCGGCTGGACGTACCCCAGGTGACTCTTCTTAGCTATGAGCTGAAGAAAGCCGGACTTCCTCTGCCTGACGGGATACTTACCACGGAAGAGCTGAAAGAGGAGCTGCTGAAAGTCAGATACCCTGCAGCAATCAGGGATTCTGCGGATATAACAGGGAGTAAGGAAAATGGCAATTAAACTGGAGCATGTGAATTATATTTACGGTGCGGACACGGAACTGTCCGTGGCTGCTTTGAAGGATGTGAGCCTTTCTATTGATGACGGGCAGTTTATCGGCCTTATCGGCCATACCGGTTCCGGGAAGTCCACCCTGGTACAGCATTTAAACGGCCTGCTGAAGGCTACGAGCGGTGCTATATATTATAATGGAAAGAATATTTATGAAAAAGATTATAATATGAAGGAACTGCGAAGCCGGGTCGGGCTTGTCTTCCAGTATCCGGAGCATCAGCTGTTTGAAATTGACGTTTTTTCCGACGTATGCTTCGGACCGAAGAACCTGGGGCTGTCCGGGGATGAGGTGGAAGCCCGCGCGGTGGAAGCCCTGGAGCTGGTGGGGATTGGGGAGGACTATTACAGACAGTCTCCTTTTGATCTGTCCGGGGGACAGAAAAGGAGGGTTGCCATCGCCGGCGTCCTTGCCATGAAGCCGGATATGCTGGTGCTGGACGAGCCTACGGCCGGCCTGGATCCCAGGGGAAGGGATGAAATATTGGGGGAAATTTCCCTGCTGCGTGAGAAAACCGGAATGACCATTGTACTGGTTTCCCACAGTATGGAGGATGTGGCGAACTATGTGAACCGCATCATTGTGATGAATAAGGGAAGCGTGATGTTTGACGAGGAACCGAAGAAGGTATTCGCGCACGTGAAGGAGTTGGAGGAAGTGGGGCTGGCCGCTCCCCAGGTTACCTATATTATGCATACGCTGAAGGAAGCGGGATTTGCAGTGGAGACGGACGCCACGACTTTGACGGAAGCCAGGGACGCTATTCTGGCAGCCTGCGGGCGCGGGAAGGAAAGAAAGCAATGTTAAGAGACATTACATTAGGACAATATTACCAGACGGAATCGGTAATCCACCGCCTGGATCCGAGAGTCAAGCTGATTGCAACGGTGGTATTTATCATTTCCCTGTTTGTTGTGACTGATTTCTGGGGATATCTGCTGGCGGCGTTGTTTCTGGCAGGAATGATCCGGCTATCCCATGTGCCTTTTAAATTTATGGTAAAAGGGATGAAGGCTATTTTGCTGCTTTTGATCCTCACGGTGGTATTCAACCTGTTTCTCACTCCCGGCGAACCTCTGCTTTCCCTGTGGAAGCTTACCATTACCAAAGAGGGCCTGCGTACGGCGGTGTTCATGGCGGTGCGCCTGAGCTTTCTGATTATCGGTTCTTCCGTAATGACGCTCACCACCACTCCCAATAATCTGACGGACGGCATGGAGAGCCTGCTGCGCCCTTTGAAAAAAATACATGTGCCGGTGCATGAAATATCCATGATGATGTCAATCGCCCTGCGTTTTATCCCTATCCTTCTGGAGGAGACGGATAAAATCATGAAAGCACAGATAGCCAGGGGAGCGGATTTTGAAAGCGGGAATCTCATCAATAAGGCGAAAAGTATGGTTCCTCTGCTGGTGCCGCTGTTTATTTCCGCATTCCGGCGGGCCAATGATCTGGCTATGGCAATGGAAGCCCGCTGTTACCGGGGCGGGGAAGGCAGAACGAAGATGAAGCCCCTTGTGTATAAAAAAAGGGATTATGCCGGCTTTGTAGTGCTGGGGCTGTATCTGGCTGCCGCTGTGCTGACCGTGCTGCTCCCATAGGGGAACGGTTCGGGCAGTTCGGAATGGTTATCCCATAGGGACAGGAAGGGAAGTTGTATGAAAAGAGTGATGCTGACAGTGGCCTATGACGGCACAAATTATCATGGCTGGCAGCTGCAGCCGAATGGAATCAGCATAGAGGAGGTCCTGAACGGATGCCTCACGGAGCTTTTGAAGGAACCGGTGCAGGTAATCGGAGCCAGCCGGACGGATTCCGGGGTGCATGCATACGGGAATATAGCTGTATTTGATACGCAGGCCCGTATGCCGGGGGATAAATTTTCCTATGCCCTGAACCAGCGTCTGCCGGAGGATATCCGGATCCGGGCTTCCAGGGAGGTGCCGCTCTCCTTTCATCCCAGAAAGACGGACAGTATAAAGACCTATGAATACCGGATATTAAATGAGGAGTTCCCCAATCCGGTGAAACGGCTGTACAGTCATTTCACCTATCTTCCTCTGGATGAAAAGAAGATGAATGAAGGGGCAAAGTTTCTTATAGGAGAACATGACTTCAAAAGCTTCTGCAGTGTAAATGCTCAGGTGGAATCCACCGTGCGCACCATTTACAGATGTGAGGTGCAAAGAGTAGGGACAGAGCTGGTCATCCGGATCAGCGGAGGAGGCTTTCTTTATAATATGGTACGTATTATCGCGGGGACTTTGATGGAGGTGGGAAACGGAAAATATCCGCCCGAAGCAATGGCTGATATCCTGAAGGCGAAGGAACGCACGGCAGCAGGGCCTACCGCTCCGGCCAGTGGACTTACCTTGATTTCTTATGAATTCCCTGAACTGAAGGAATCACCTGAACAGCAGGAAATATTGTAAATGGAAACGTACGTATCTGTACTTCTGGCTATGAAAAGGAGTGGACTATGAGGATAATGGTGGTAAACGATGATGGAATTGAGTCAGACGGGATCCGCAGGCTTGCCGGAATGGCGGCAGAGCTGGGTGAGGTATGGGTGGTGGCTCCCAGACATCAGTGCAGCGCCATGTCCCATTGTATAACCGTTTGGGGAAGCCTGCATGTGAAAGAAGAAAGCTTCCCTGTCCCCGGAGTGAAGGCATACAGTGTGGACGGAACTCCCGCCGATTGTGTGAAGGTGGGGATAAAGTATCTTCTGCCACAAAAGCCGGATATTGTATTTTCCGGGATAAACTGCGGCTATAATGTGGGAGCGGATATATTGTATTCCGGTACGGTGGGAGCCGCGATGGAAGCTTTGCTTAATGAAATTCCGGCAATTGCTTTTTCTGAGGAAAGAGGAGGAAGCGGCGCGGCTGCGGATACCCATCTGCTGCCGGTTGTCAGAAAGCTTTTGGCAAAGGAAATAGGAAAAGATGAAATATGGAATGTAAACTTCCCCGGCTGCCCTCCGGAAGAACTGCGGGGAATCTGCGAAAACCGTATTCCGGACAGGATCCCTTTTTTCCTGGATGATTACCGGGTGGAAGAGTGGGAAGATAAAAGCTTCTGCCTTTTTGTTTCCGGCAAAGCAGCACAGACGGCAGGAAAAGGAACGGATATGGAAGCGGTTCTGGAACGGTACATTTCCATTGGAAAAATCCGAAATGAGGTCCTCGGAAGCCGCAGGTTTCATGCAGCTTATCCGTGATTTCATCCCTCCAATATAAAGGCATATACCCCTGCTCCTCTGCGGATGCAAAATTGACTCCCCTGAGGGTCTTTAGAATTTTTTCACAAGGATACTTTCCTCCGGATTCCCGCTCCAATAGACGGTAGGAAAGAAGGGATAAAAACATATGAGAAAGTGGGCTTTAGTTTTTCTGTATCCGGATAATAGTGGATGACTGCCTCTTCCCCGGAAAACTTTCTGCCTGCCATAATCCAGCGGCCTGTCTGCATGAAAAGGGATCTGGACAGGCTTACTTTCTTTTTCCTCTTTAAAAGTCAGGTTTTCTTTTTTTACTTCTTCTTTTGCCCAGGCGATGACATCCCCACAGGAGCGGCCATGTTCGGTTAATCAATCGGACAGAGTACCCGGCTTGCGTACAATAACGGAGGTACTGCCCCCTTGTCATTGATAACGGATTTGGAGATGTAAAAGGATTCTGCATTTTTTGATTTGGGGATGGTCAGCTCCTTGGGCATTACTGCCTGATCCTCATTACACCAAATATTGCATTAAATACTGTATAATAAAACAAAATATTTGACAAAAAAGACCGGCGTTATGCGGTCTGCCAGTGTTTCTTGAAATTTTAACGGTCAAACTCCCGGGGCGGCACAGACGTTGTAATAAGGCGAAACTGTTACAATTATCTAATTCTACAAATTTAGAGTAGAAACAAGTCAAAAAATAATGTATAATTAAAAAAATGTCTATATGAGGAAGGAAGAGAGTTATGCCATTACTTAAATGCCCTAAATGTGGAAAAGAATTATCGGAAAAAGATGATTTATGTCCGGCCTGCGGTTATCCGATTAATAAGGAACCGCTTACAACCGATTCTCAGGAAACAAAGGTTACTGAAAGGAATGAACCACAAACGAAAACAATCAATAAAAAAAATAAGGCTAAGCTGATTATTCCGGTGGCTTTAGTTGTGGTGGTCATAGGTGTATTGGCGGGAGTTATTTATAACATTAAAGTATTGCAGCCACGAAAAATAGAAGCGGAAAACAGAGCTATTTATGAAGAAGCAATGGAACTTCTTGAAAGCGGGAAATATAGTAAAAGTGCAGAATTATTTCAATATATAGCAGGGTATGAAGATGTTGATGAAATGCTTGAGAATATAGAGAAAATATTGCATGTTGTTGGAAAGTGGACGGGTGTGGCAATCTATATGAATGATCAAGTTGCTAAGATTGAAAATGGCTCTACAGAGGCCATCATTAATGAGGATAATACGTTTACGTTTACAGTTAATGAAGACACTGTTACGGGTGTATGGGTTGAAGCGGATTCCAGTAAGCTTGAGAACGGAGATACGGCATATAATTTTATTACCGATGAGGCTGAAAAATTAGGTACGGGTATACTGCAAAATACCGAAGGCAATACCTTCCAATTATTAATAGCCTATGATGATGCAAACATATGGATAATATATGAAAAGTAGAAAATAAAATAATGAAAAGGCTTCTCAACCGGGAAGCTTTTTTATTATGAAAATTGTATATGGGTCTCCGTTCTGTCTTCTGTTGTTGCCCGGCTGTCCTTAGATACCTATGAGGTTCCGTACCTGCAGACGGGCAGCGGCAGAAGGCAGAACCGTTACGAATATCGGACTTAATACGATTGTACAAAAAAGGGCGTCTGGTTTATAATCCTGTCTTTGACAGCCGCTGAGACAATAAACCGCCGTAATCCCTGAATCTTCAAGGCTTACAGCGGTTTTTTTTGTTTTACAAAGTATAGTAATTTATTCCCTTCCTTTGCTTTTTTCTGGATCGTATTCATTAGACTTCTGGTCAGATATTGGAATTGAGTCCTCTGAGGATCGTTAGATTCTCTTCACAAGAATAAATCCCCCTAATTTTCGCTCCAACAGACGGTAGGAAAGAAGGCCCGGTAGTCATCATGAAGTTCTTAGGAAGGCGGTTCGAGGAATTTCTGGGCGGCCAGAAAAGAAAAGTGTTTACTGGTAGCTTTCAGGATTGTTTTAAAATTTAACTGTCAAACTCCCAGGGTCCTCGGAAGCCGTTCGGGGGGACAAATAATCTGATAGGCTGGGTTTCGGTGTGAAAAGGCCGATTTTATGCGAATTTTCTTAAGAAAAGATATTGACACGCGCGGATGCGTATAATATAATAACTCAATGTGACGATGTTGAAAAATGTCTTACCAAAGCCCCGGAAAGACATTTTGATATAAATAATATGTGGAAAACCCCAATTCCCAGGGTGAGTACATGTGAGCCAGTCATGCGGATCAGAGGATCCAAATCCGTACAAATCGATGGAGGTACACTATGAAGACATTTATGGCTAATCCGGCTAAGATTGATAGAAAATGGTATGTTGTTGATGCAGAAGGCCAGACACTGGGCCGCCTGGCATCCGAGATTGCCAAGGTTTTAAGAGGAAAGAACAAACCGGAGTTCACTCCTCATATTGACACAGGCGATTACGTAATCGTAATCAATGCAGAGAAAATTCAGGTAACCGGAAAGAAAATGGATCAGAAGATCTATTATCATCACTCCGATTACGTTGGAGGTATGAAAGAAGTTACCCTGAAAGAAAAAATGGCTAAGAAACCGGAACAGGTTATTGAACTGGCTGTTAAGGGTATGCTCCCCAAGGGACCTTTAGGAAGACAGATGTACACCAAGCTTCACGTGTATGCAGGACCGGAGCACAAGCATGAAGCTCAGAAACCTGAAGTACTGACATTTTAATCCAAAGGAATCTATTAAGGAGGAAATAGAAAATGGCTAACGCAGCAAAATATTACGGAACTGGCAGAAGAAAAAAATCTATCGCAAGAGTATATCTGGTACCTGGAAAAGGTGACATTACTATTAATAAAAGACCCATCGATGAGTACTTCGGACTGGAAACTCTGAAGGTTATCGTTCGTCAGCCTATGGCAGCAACCGACACAGACGGCAAGTTTGATGTTCTGGTTAATGTAAAGGGCGGCGGATATACAGGACAGGCAGGCGCTATCAGACATGGTATCGCAAGAGCCCTTCTGGAAGCAGACGCTGAGTTCAGACCCACCCTCAAAAAGGCTGGTTATCTGACACGTGACCCTCGTATGAAAGAAAGAAAGAAATACGGCCTCAAAGCAGCACGTCGTGCGCCTCAGTTCTCAAAGAGATAATCAAACGCATATTTACAATGCATGGAAACCCACAAACTCAATGTTTGTGGGTTTTTTTCAAATATAAATTATAGTATACTTACAATGATAAGTTACATGGGTAGGGATGATATTGTACAAGATAGAAAACATCAAGGAAATGAATGCATTTAAGAAAATAGCGGTTACCAAGCTGCTTGTTGGGAGAGTTGTCTGGTGATTGTCATAAATGTTTTCTGTTATAAATGCACGGAATGCAGTAATAAAAGGGGCTTTATCATCAAGAGAATTGGGAATTATCGAGAGACCGAAAGGCGGAAGACCAATAAATAGAATTAACCCATTAATTTAGTAAGATGCAGTAAGCTGTTTCCCAAATGGGTACCCATTCGAATGTGCAGTCAAGTTTGCAAGTATGTGGTAAAATAAATTTGTTCAGATACGATTGTTGTTAGTTATGACAGGAACCTAATTTATAAAATCGGAGGATCATTCACATGACCGAAAAACAACAAAATGCATTAAATACCATTCTAACGGCTTTGCCGGAAGATTGCCGAGAAAGTTATCAGGAGATTGCTGAGTATGCTATTTCATTAGGTTATATGCCTGTTCTTAAAGGTAGCCGCAGGGATTACGCGGATTTTATTAACTCTAAGTTAAAAAGAACAATATTAAAAATAAACACAAACCCGGATTACCGTTGGATAGCAATAAAGTTTTATGCTCTTTCGGAATATAAGGGCATTTTTCAAGATGCCATTGATGAAAGACTTAGCTATTGGAACAAGTTGGGATATGAGGCTAAATGCTTTGGGTGCGGCAAATGTGATGGTACGCATGGCTATAAATGTATCACGCAAAGTGGTGCACAAGGCTTTCTGTGCGGTTTTGGAGTAGTTCCAATTCCTACATTTAAAGCCGAAAACATAGAAGAAGTAAAAGAAGCCATTAAAATACAGGACGAGTTTTTTAATAGGTAAACAACCTCGCATCATGGACAAATAGCGTAAGCAGGAGCAGCAGAGCCGGCCAGTTCTGTCAACGATAAAATAAACGGCTGCGGCTATGCGGCATTCAGCGTGCGTTTGATGGGGCTTGGGATTTATTTATGTATACTGATAATATGCGTTTTGACAGCGTAACAAAGCATTTTGTTGTTTTTGAATTCAGATAAGGCGGAAACAAAAGGACAGAAAGGAATCAGGGTATGGATGTGAATCATATCAAACAGGTAAAGCTGGAAATATATACACCTGCAGAATATATAGGAGAGCTGAGGGATTCCCTTACGGCACTGGGTGCTTGTAAAATCGGCAGCTATGATCACGTGATATCCTGGCAGGAAACAAAGGGCTGCTGGAGGCCGTTAGAGGACAGCAATCCGTTTCAGGGAGAAAAAGGCCGTATCTGTACCGGGGAAGAAGTGAAACTGGAAGCACTCTGCCCGATTGCACTCGTCCCCGGGGCGTTGAAAATTATCCGATCCATCCATCCTTATGAGGAACCTGTTATACATATAATCCCTCTTATAAATGACTGGTTTGAGTGAAAGAGCGGGTAACGGTTCAGACTCGTCAGAACGGTTACAGGAACGGAATTTATTCTTCAAGAAAGGATACCCAGCGTGTATCGATGCGTTTGGACACCCGGAGATTGGTATTGAACTTTGTCCGGGAACAGGCGTTGCGGTATTCGCTTGGTGTTATCCCCTCATTTTGTTTAAACAGCCTCATCAGGTACTTTTCGTCATCAAAGGAAACGTACCGGGCAATTTCTTTAATTGATTTATCTGACGATACAAGAACTTCTTTTACAATTTCCAATTTAACCTGAATAATATAGTGCTTCAGGGAGATACCCAGCTTTTCGTGGAAGAGATGGGAAAGATAATCCGGATTATAGTTAAAACGGTCTGCAATTTCTGATACTGTTATTTTCATGCAGGCATTTACCCGGATCCACTGGAGGATTTCCTGAAGGCGCTGGTGGTTTTTCCCCGCAGAATAGGAGGAAAAATTATCTGCGGCCTGGGTGGACAGTTCAAGCAAAAGGCAGCCCATCAGGTTATGCAGGATCGCTTTGGGGTATTCCGGGCAGCATCGGTAGTTGAGAAGCTGCTGGCTGAAAATAATGGCCCTGGAGGAATTCACAAGATGGAAAGCCTGTGGGATAAGCAGTGTGTCTGTCTCTGTCCCCGGCTGAAGCATCAGCTGATAACGGCTGAGAGCTTCGGGCTGCGAAAGCAGCCTGCAGGCACCAGTCATGTCAAAATGGCACCAGAAGTACGTCAGATTCCTGGAAGGGATAAGCCCGGATATGGGGACACCGGGAAGAATGAGCATGGTATCCCTGGGCTTTATGGTACATGCTGCTTCCCCCACCCTGATATGAAGGGAACCCTCCATTCCAATCAGAAGGAGATATTCCTCATTTGTACGGTTGGCATGCAGAAAAGGAAGGGTTGATACCAATTTTCCGCAGTCTGTAAATTGCGGGATGCCATTCAATTCTAAAAACATAATATACCTCGGAAAAATCCACCTATTATAGGAATTTATTCGTTTGTTTTTTCTTCTTAATCTATTATATTGTAGATAGCATATAAAATATTTTATAGAAAACTGCAGCAACTGTCACATATCTATTGTATGTATTGCATGAAAATATGTCAATGGATTTTATCTGGCCAGGTGGATAAATATGTTGATTTTGCACAACGGTTCAGGCTTGTCTGAACGGTTACGATTGCGCGCAGCATTTGTTTTGTGTAGCGATGTGGAGGCTATTTACAATGGGAGAAAGGAAATCTTTATGAAAAAAGCAGGGATCATAACGGTGATTTTGTTAACGGCAGGACTTCTGGGATGTGGAAATGCAACGGCGGATCCGGCAGGGAGCAGCGGTGCCATGGCTTCGGAAACGGCAAACGGCGGGAGCGGGACGGGAAAGGTGCAGGTGGAATTCCTGCAGGGAAAACCGGAAAGCGTGGATGCCTATGAGGAAGTAATCCGTCTGTTTGAACAGGAAAACGATGAAATTGATGTGGAGCAGGTCAACCTGCCGGATACTTATACGGTATTGACCACCCGTCTTAGCAGTGAAGAATATCCGGATTTGTTCAATCATTTTCCGCTCCGGCCTGATTTTGAGGTGCTCGCACAAAGCGGACAGGTGCTGGAACTTACAGGAGACGGATATTTGAAGCATGTGAATCCGAGTATTCTTGAAATGTCAAAAACGGAAGAGGGAAAGGTATATGCCCTTCCGTTAACCATCAATACTATGGGACTTTACATAAACAAGGAATTACTGGATGCATACGGCCTCTCCGTACCTTCGACCTATGAGGAACTGATTGCAATGCTGGAAACGGCAGCAGATAAAGAAAACGGCAGGTTCCTGTTTGCATGTAAAGATACATGGACTCTGTGGCAGATGATGGATCGTCTGCTGGGACAGCTGTATATGAATTCAGGAAACGATTTTGCCGCAGATTTTGCTGCAATAGGAAGAGGAGACAAGAAAGCGGAGGATATTCCGGAAATAGTCAGAGCCGCACAGCAGATGCTGGAGTTGTTTTCTTTTTCCCAGGAGGATCCTTTCGGTACCAGTTTCCCTCAGATGTGCGATGACTTTGCCAATGGAAGGGGGATTGCGTTTTTCCAGGGTACCTGGGCCTACCCGAATATCAAAAAGGTGAATCCGGATCTGGATTTTATATTCGTTCCGTTACCGGCGGAAGAGGGCCAGAAGGCTTATCTTTCCATGAATATTGATATTGGCCTTTGTATACCGGAGGGGAGTAAAAACATAGATGGAGCCAAGAAATTTCTTGCGTTCATATCCACGCCGGAAAATGCCCAGGTATTCAATGATGCAGACGGCTCCATGTCCTGTATTACAGGGGTCAAAAATAATATTGCGGAGTTTACGGATGCCTACCGAATGATTGATCAGGGGGACGTGTACGAAATGATGTCTAATATGTGGCCTGTCAACTATAATACAACATTGATGGATTATATCTCAGCCATGCTTTTGAACCGGGACCTGGAAGGTTATTTAAAGGATGTGGATATGATAACACCCGATTTCTATCAGTAATATTACATAGTATTCCTCATGGAATAGAAAATGGGATAATCACAAGTTTTTGTGGGATTATCCCGAGGCTAAGGAGAATTATTATGCGAAAAAGAGAAAAAGAAGCCACTTTCTTTTTGTTTTCCCTTCCGGCTGTATTATGCTATGGAGTCTTTTTCATATTACCGCTGATTCTGGGACTTTATTACAGCCTTACAGACTGGAACGGTATTGACAGGGGCTTTCAGTTTATCGGCATGGAAAATTATTGGAAGATACTGACGGACAGGAAATCCTATTCTTCCATTTTGTTTACGATAAAGTATGCGGTTTTGCTAAGTGCTTTGATATTGCTGATTTCTTTGGTTTTGGGACTGCTGCTGAATCAAAAGGTAAAGGGAATAAAATTTATAAAAACGGTGTATTTTTTTCCTGCGGTAATGAGTCCAATCATCATAGGACTGATATTCAATGAGATTTATTACAGGGCACTGCCGGCACTGGGAAAGGCGGCAGGTATCGGTATATTAAGTAAAAGCCTTGTTTCGGATACCAAAACGGCAATATGGGCAATTCTGATAGCCAATATATGGCAGGCAGTGGCGATCCCTACTGTTATAATAATCGCGGGGCTTCAGTCCATTTCCCAGGAACTGTATGAGGTGGCGGCAATTGACGGGGCAGGATGGGGGAGACGGTTTTTAAGTATAACCCTGCCGTTCCTGGCACCTACGCTTACCATAGTCCTGGTTCTTGCAGTAAAAGATGGCTTTCTTGTATTTGATTATATTCTGGCTATAACCGGAGGCGGGCCGGCGGGCTCGACAAATTCCATCGGTACCTTTATTTATCAGACCGCATTTGAGAGCTTTAATTACAGCTATGCTGTAGCAAATTCAGTAGTACTGTTTATCCTGATAGCCCTGTTTGGTTTTCTGCAGATACGGGTTATGGGCTTTGTAGAGGCAAAGGAATCATGACAGAGGCGGAAAGGGAAGGATTATTATGAAGAGCAATAGAAATAAAGCAGGGAAAAATCTGCTGATCCTGCTGGCTTTGCTTCCGGGTATTTTACTTATTATTTTTCCAATGTATATTACAGTGGTTACGGCTTTAAAGACGCCTCAGGAATCTGGGAGCAGCTTCTTTGCCCTGCCCTCTGCATGGTATTGGGGGAATTTTGTATCGGTACTGAACAAAAGCTATTATTTCCGGTACATATGGAATACGGCAGTCATATTGGTCTGTTCAGTAACTGTTGAATTATTGATTGTTCCTATGGCAGCCTACAGCATACAGCGGAATAACAGAAAGTATTACCGTTTTTTATATACCTTTATTGTATGCGGGCTTTTTGTTCCTTTTCAGGTCCGGATGGTATCCCTGGTTCAAATGATGAGCCAGCTTCATCTGATGTCAAAGCTGGGAATGGTCTTTTTATATCTGGCAGCTACCACACCTCCGGGGGTGTTTCTGATAACAGGCTATCTTAAGTCGGTACCTGCCGAAATTGAAGAGGCGGCATATATGGATGGAAGCAGTTATGGGGCGACCTATTTCCGTGTGGTTTTCCCTCTTTTGAAACCTATTTTATCCACCTTGCTGATTAAGGATTCCCTGTTCATATGGAATGATTTCCAGCTTCCGTTAATTATTCTGAACGGAAGCACCAAAAGCTGGACGCTGCAGCTGTTTCAGTATAATTTTAAGTCACAGTATTCCTTTGATTATAACCTTGCTTTTGCCTCATTCGTAATGACAATGCTTCCAATATTGGTGCTTTATGTCTTGATACAAAAGAATATAGTGGCCGGTTTGTCGGCAGGGGCCGTAAAGGGCTAGGTGTGGCGGGCGGACATGTGCATGCACCATGTGCATACACCATGTTTTACCCCGTATGCTTAGGGAATAACGGCGTGAAATTGAGAATAACAGAAGGGAAAAACAATGAACATTTTATATTTACTCACAGATCAACTGCGGTATGATGCATTGTCCTGCAATGGGGCGCCTGTATGCAGAACACCGGCAATTGACGGGCTGGCGGAGAGAGGGACGAATTTTACCAGTGCCTATTCTGCAAATGCACTCTGCACGCCGGCAAGGGCCAGTATCCTGACAGGGGTATATCCACATATGCACGGCCAGCTGGCTAATATGGGGAATTTTAACGGTGTGTTTGACCGTCAGGTATTGAACTGGAAGGGATATTCCTGTTATCTGAAAAGGAGAGGATATCAAACCGGATACATTGGTAAGTGGCATCTGCCGGAGGAAGGAAATAAGGAAATATGGAGCTTTGATGCCTGGGATACGGAGAGGGATTATGATCAGTACCTGCAAGAGAAAGGAATTTCTTACGATATGGGAGTCAGTGAGGTGCAGCATCTGGAATGGGGAGAGGAAGCGCCTTTCTGCGGGCCCTCGGTGCTCGGTGCACAGGATCATCACGACGGCTGGGTGGCGGAGAGAGCCTGCCGGATGCTGGAAACCTTTGCCGGGGAGCAGGAGCCTTTTATGCTGTGCGCTGCGTTTCATGGGCCGCACTTCCCTTATGCAGTTCCCGAACCCTTCTGCGGCATGTATAGGCCGGAGGATGTGCCCAAATGGGTCAATTTTGGAGAGACTTTCCAGGATAAGCCTGTTGTCCAGCAGAAAGAGCTGATGCGGTGGAATACGGCCCAGCTGACGTGGAAGGACTGGCAGAAGGTTATTGCTGCCTATTGGGGCTATTGCAGCTATCTGGACAGCCTGACGGGACAGATACTGGGAAAACTGGAGGAACTGGGACTGACGGAGAACACTATGGTTGTTTTTTCCACCGATCACGGGGATATGCTGGGATCCCACCGGTTGTTTAATAAAGGATTTAATATGTATGAAGAGGATCATCACATTCCGCTGATCATTTCCTGTCCGGGAAAGGCGGAAGGGATTTCCATGGATCCTTTTGTGAATACGGTGGATTTGATGCCTACGTTCCTGGATGCGGCGGGGTGTGAGATACCAAGCGGAGTGCAGGGAAAATCACTGATGCCTTTGCTGGAAGGAAGGGTACCCCAGGGCTGGAGACAGGAGTCCTTCAGTGAGTTCAACGGCTATGAATCCACCCTCCTCACAAGCAGAATGGTACGTACCAGAAAGTGGAAGTATGTGTATAATCCCTTCGGACAGGATGAGCTTTATGATATGGAAAGCGATCCGGGAGAACTGCAAAATCTGGCAGAATTGCAGGGGTTTGTCCATGTGCTGCGCAGGATGCGGAAAAAAATGCTGGGCTGTCTGCGGGAATACAAAGACAGCATTGCAGAGGTTACTTCATGGCAGAGCAACTCCTATGGACTGTTTATATCAGACAGGGAGGAGTAACAGAATAAGGGGAAAGGAAACAGGCTTTCAGGCGGACAAAAGGATATCCGTCCGGGGGCCTGTTTTGTAACAATCCAAATCTGTCTGAACCTTTACTGTTCACTCCGCGGCCGGTAAAGGTTCCCCTTACAGCAGAAAAGCTTCCGCAAAAGTGTATTGCATAATGACAAAGAGGTGTGTTATGTTAGGAAAAGAAAATGGACAGGAGGTATGTATTATGCTGGAAACAGGAAAGAAGGCGCCGGAGTTCACGTTGAAGAATCAGGAGGGGGAGGATGTGTCCCTGAAGGATTTCCTGGGGAAAAAGGTGATTCTCTATTTTTATCCGAAGGATAACACCCCGGGCTGTACCACCCAGGCCTGCTCGTTCGGGGATATGTATCCCCAGATACAGGAAAAAGGTGCGGTGGTGCTTGGAGTCAGTAAGGACAGTGTGGCATCCCATAAAAAATTTGCGTTAAAATACAGTCTTCCCTTTACGCTTCTTTCGGATCCGGAACTGGAGGTCATACAGAAATACGACGTATGGCAGGAAAAGAATATGTACGGTAAGAAGGTCATGGGGGTGGTGCGTACCACGTATCTGATTGATGAACAGGGGATTATCAGGGAAGCTTTTACGAAGGTTAAGGCCGGTGAAAATGCGGCCCAGATGTTGGGAACGCTGTAGAGGGTATTTGAACATTTATTCCCGCAATCGGTGTGTCCCGCTTCGCGCGGAAAGTGATTTTTAAACACATGCTGGTGCGGCGGGAAGGGAGAATTTGGCATACCGGACACCGCGAAGATTCTCGGGAAGATCTTTCAAGATCGGTAAGAACGCTAAAAAAGCCTTGTTCTTTACTCCATATATGTTAAAATATAACGAGAAGTAGTTTTGCCACGCAGCATATGGGAGGTAAGCATAATGGCTATTATTGATGTCGTAAAATTCGATGGTCTGCGTTCGAGAGACTGGCTTGTTTACAAGTTTCCGTCCGATTCGTTGGTTTTTGGCACCAGGCTGATTGTTAATGAAGGGCAGGTTGCCGTGTTCGTAAAGGGCGGCCAGGTCTGTGATTTGTTCTATCCGGGTTCCTATATTCTGGATACGGAAAATCTTCCTGTTTTATATCATATTTTTAATCTTCCCTATGGAGGGGAAACACCTTTTACGGCAGAGGTTTATTTTATCAATACCAAAACCAAGCTGGATATCGCCTGGGGGACATCCGACCCGATCCAGCTGATTGATCCGAAATATTTTGTGAAGCTGCGGATCCGGGCCTTTGGGCAGATGGGACTGAAGCTTATGGATTACAGTGTGTTTTTCCGGGAGCTGATCGGTTCCATGAACCAGAATGATATCGTCAGTTTTGATAAAATCAAGCTGTTTTACCGGGGTATGGTGGTAACCAAAGTGAAATCCATTATTTCGGAGATGATTCTGGCTGAGAAAATATCCGCTTTGGAGATATCCGCCCACCTGGATGATATTTCCGATAAATGCAAGGAAGAGATTTCCGAAGAATTCCTGAAATATGGGTTTAATGTGGTTAACTTTTTCGTGCAGTCCATTAATTTCCCGGACGATGATTTTGCCACAATCAATAAGATCTTAGAGGACAAGGCAGCCTTTGAAATTATGGGGGACGGCCGTTATGTGACCAAGAGAAGCTTCGATGTATATGAAGGCGCTGCCAATAACAATAACGGGGTGGCGGGTGCGTTTGCGGCCGGAGGAATCGGCGCAGGGGTAGGAATGAATGTGGCCCAGGCAGCAGGCGGCATGGCTCCTGCCATGAATGCGGGGCAGATGATGATCTGTCCGAAATGCGGAGATAAATCTGTACTGGGGAGCAAGTTCTGCAATAGCTGCGGAGCGCCGCTTCAGGTGGAAAAAAAGCGCTGCCCCAGCTGCGGGAAAGAAAATGACGGAGATGCCAAGTTCTGTGATGAGTGCGGCTTCAGCCTGCAGGAACGTATCTGTGAATGCGGGGCAAAGCTTCCTCCGGGAGCGAAATTCTGCAATGAATGCGGAAGGAAAATACAGTAAATAATTCCTGTAATTGGAATGGGAAAACAGGATAAAGCGTAGTAAAATAAGAAGAACGGAGGATTTTATTATGAATGAGTTAAAATGTCCCCAATGCGGGGCACCCGTAGATCCGGGCGCAACAGAATGCAGATACTGCGGAGAAAGGCTTTCCATGCAACAGTCGGAACAGCCTGATTTCGGGGCGCAGCAGGAAAATTACCAGGCAGGCCCCGCCTATGGCGATGGTTACCAGCAGGGACCGGCGTATGGAGATACTTTCCAGGGAGGACCACAGCCGAATTCCTATCAGGGGCAGCCTCAGGTTTACCAGGTACCGCCCCAGTCCCAGGGCTATCAGCAGCCTATGCCGGGCTATTACAACAATCCGGCCATCGATCCGTCCTGGCCGGTAAAGAGTAAGGTATGTGCGGGACTTCTCGGGCTTTTTCTGGGAGGAATCGGAATACATAAGTTTTATCTGGGCAAGGTAGGAATGGGGATCCTGTATTTGTGCTTCTGCTGGACCTATATTCCTGCTATTGTTGGTTTTATTGAGGGGATTATTTATCTTTGCTCCTCTGACGAGAACTTTATGCTGAAGCACCGCGTAAGGGTAAAATAATGTGCGTAAGATAATGAAAAGAAGCTACCGTCTGCTTATGTCAGGGTTATTCCTTTTTGCTTTCATACGGGCGTATCGATGGGAGCGGTATGTATCCGGGCTGCAAGAGTACCGGAAGGAATGAGACGGAATAGAAACAAAGGAGCATTCGTCAAGGAAAAGGGTTTTTACTCTTCGTTTGGCGGATGCTCTTTTCAGTTGTTTTTATTCCAGCGGGGTTATTGTTCACGGCCTTGTGCCTGCTGTCCGGTGGTTATGCCTGCCCGTCCATTTACCTTTGCGGAGAGGAATGCTTATGGATGCCTGCAAAAAAGGATTGACAGTTTGGCATTGATAAAGTATCATAATTATATTCTTATTATCAGAACATGGAAGAACACTTTTTGGAAGGAATCTGTTACTCGAACTTTTTACAGATTCGGAATGAGTGGAATTGCCTGAGGTTCTGAATCAGATTTCTTTTTTTAATTCAGGCTGTATCAGCCAACCATTTTCTTTTTTTATATCCAAAAGAATTGCTTTTTAATCGGGATATCTCTATAATGTTCTATATAAAGCACATATCTTTTGGATTTAACAACATACCAAAAGGAGGACATGTGCTTATATGTCAAACGAAAAGGATCTGGCAGTAACGAAATTTCTGGAAAGACCGGAGAATTTCAGTGATTTGTTTAATGGTTCCCTTTTTCAGGGGAAGCAGGTAATAAAAGCGGACAGGCTTGAAAACCTGCCGGGAGAGTCCGCCCTTTCTTTTACGGATAAGAAGGGAAAAAAGGTATCGGTCAGAAGATACCGGGATGTGATTCGTAAAGCATCCGGCGACACCGCCTATGCTGTTTTTGCGGTGGAAGGGCAGGGGGAAACCCATTATGCCATGCCGGTGCGGGAGATGCTTTATGATGCCATGAATTATGCAGGACAGGTAAAAGAGCTTTCAGAGAGGCACCGCAGGGAAAGGGATTACCGGGACAGTGCGGAATTCCTGTCCGGCCTGCTGCGGGAAGACAGACTGATGCCGGTTATTACCATTTGTCTTTATTACGGGACGAAGGAATGGGAGGGGCCTCTGGATCTTTTTAATATGCTGAATATTCCGGAAGAATATGAGGATATGAAGCCGTTCATGACAAATTACAAGGTGAATCTGGTACAGGCATCCAATGTGGATCCGGAAAATTTCAGGACGGATTTGAAAATTATTTTCACCCTTCTGTCGATGGCGGGAGATGGGAAGAAAATGAAAAAATATATCCGGGAGCGCCCGGAAGAGTTCGGGCATATCCCGTATGAAACATATGATTGCCTGAGAGAGCTTCTGCACGTTGATAAGTGGCGGAAAGCGGATCAGGAAAACGGGAAAGGGGAAGTGGATATGTGTAAAGCACTGGAAGAGATTGCAGAGATGGCAAAGCAGGAAGGCGTCCAGCAGGGGATCCTTCTGGCGAAAAAAGTAATCCGTTATGCCCAGGAAGGCAGGAGTGCGGAGGAAATAGCGGGAATCTGCGGGATTCCTGTTGATGAGGTGCGTGAAATTACGGAGTAGTGTAACAGTTCAGACAGGTCTGTACTGTTATGGAGGCGTAACACATTATCTGAAAACCGAAAACACATTTTCTGAAAACCAAAATGGGGTTGACAAATCAAGAAAGAAGTGTACAATGAAGTGGCACAAATAAATAAGGCTGCTACCCGATAGGTGAGGCTACTACAGGGATACGGACTGCTGCCGCGAAATTGTGGAGACACAATGAGTTGGTTTGAACAGGTCATATCGAACACAAGGTATGACATAACGCAGTTACATCGCCCTGTAAAGCTAAAGCTCAGGCGGTTATTTGGGAACAAAATGTCCTCATCCGATCACCGGATTGCTTTATCACCTTGCAGGTGGATATCCGTGATTGGATGGGGATTTTTTAGCCTTAAGACAAAATTAGCGACAGGAAAGAGGTGAGAAAAATGGAACCCGGAGGTAGTAAGGGCATAAAACCGAAACGAAAAAGGGAAAAGGCTTATGGACGGGTTCTGTTTTTTTTACCCGTTTAAAAGCGGTTTATCCCGCGGAAACCCGGCGGGGCACAGGCTGTCTTGCGGGAGGCCGCATGATAGAAATATTTGAACAGGCGTCTAAACAACGTCTTTCGGTTTGTGTCTTACTTCCAGTAACAGTTGGGTGCAGCTACAGGCATCCGGACATTATAGAAATGGAGGTACAGGCCAATGAGAAGTATCAGAAAATTTGTTTTTTTCCGTATCATCGGAGAAAAGGAGGATAGCAGAAGAAGTGTAAGAGAACAATCCGCAGCGAGGCTGCTGTATGGCGACGGCCATACGCAGGAGGAGATATGCTCCTTTCTGGAAAGCTCGGTAGAGGGGATGGAAACCGGCAGGGTGGAAAATTCCCGCAGGAAATATGGCCGGAATGTGGTGTCCGGGGGAACGGAAAATTCACTGGCACACCGTATTTTCCATGCTTTTATAAATCCGTTTACTGCCATTCTTCTTGTCCTTGCGGGGGTATCCGCATATACGGATATTATTCTGGCGCAGCAGGGGGAAAAGAATGGGGTTACGGTAGGCATTATCGCGGCGATGGTATTGATTTCCGGACTGCTCCGTTTTGCACAGGAAACAAAAAGCGGTAATGCTGCGGAAAAGTTATCGGAAATGATACGTTCCACTGCCGCCGTTACACGTATCGGGGAAAAGGGGAGGCCTATTACGGAGGAAATCCCCATGGAGGAACTGGTAGTAGGGGATGTGGTACAGGTTTCGGCGGGGGATATGCTTCCTGCTGACATCGTATTGCTTGCCGCCAAGGACTTATTTATCAGCCAGTCCGCGCTTACCGGAGAGAGCGAGCCGGTGGAAAAACGGGCAGGAGCGGACCGGAAGGAACGGGCTTTGACGGAATATGCAAATCTGGCTTTTATGGGGAGTAATGTAATCAGCGGAAGCGGCAGAGGGATTGTTGCCGCAACAGGGGACGGTACCCTGCTGGGAAGTATGGCAGGTGCGCTGACGGAACAAAGCGGAAAAACTTCGTTTGAAAAAGGGGTGAATTCGGTATCCCTGATTTTAATCCGTTTTATGTTATGTATGGTTCCTGTTGTGCTTTTCCTGAATGGGTTTACTAAAGGGAACTGGATGAATGCGGCGTTATTCGCCATTTCCATCGCCGTTGGGCTTACCCCGGAAATGCTCCCCATGATAGTGACCACCTGTCTTGCCAAGGGTGCGGCGGCTATGTCGTCCAAAAAAGTGGTCATCCGTAATTTGAACGCCATTCAGAATAT
This sequence comes from Eisenbergiella sp. OF01-20, assembly GCF_003478085.1. Lineage (NCBI taxonomy): Bacteria > Bacillati > Bacillota > Clostridia > Lachnospirales > Lachnospiraceae > Eisenbergiella > Eisenbergiella sp. OF01-20. Next base: position 60,237 of record NZ_QUES01000025.1, read on the forward strand.
GGGAGCCATGGATATACTCTGCACGGATAAAACCGGTACGTTGACCCGGGATAAGGTGGTGCTGGAATATCACCGGAACCTTGCGGGGCAGGAGGACGAAAGAGTACTGCGTCATGCCTTTTTGAACAGCTATTACCAGACGGGCTTAAAAAACCTGATGGATATCGCAATTATGGAAAAAGCCGGGGAGCTGGCCGGAGGAAACGGCTCACCGGAAGAATTGGAAAAAGAGTATACCAAAACGGATGAGATTCCTTTTGATTTTGAACGCCGCAGGATGAGCGTGGTAGTCACGGATAAAAAGGGGAAAACCCAGATGATAACCAAAGGGGCGGTGGAAGAAATGCTGGAAATCTCTGCTTATGTGGATTACCGGGGGGAAATCCTTCCTTTGACGGCGCAGAGAAAGGCCGGGATCTTACGGCAGGCCGCGGAGTACAATGCCAAGGGACTCCGGGTGATTGCTGTGGCACAGAAAACGAATCCGGCACCTGCAGGGGCTTTTTCCGTGCAGGATGAAGCGGATATGGTGTTGATGGGATATCTGGCGTTTCTGGATCCGCCCAAGGAAACAACGGCTGCCGCGCTGAAGGCGCTGCGTGATCGCGGCGTGGGGGTAAAAATCCTGACAGGGGATAACGAGAGGGTAACCTGTTCGGTATGCGCCCAGGTGGGGATGGATACGGCACATATTCTCACCGGTACGGATTTGGAGGCCATGACGGATGAGCAGCTGGGCGGGGAAGCTGAAAAAACAGCGGTATTTGCAAAGCTGTCTCCGGAGCAGAAGGCGAGGGTCGTGAAGGTACTCCGGGGAAACGGCCACGTGGTGGGATATATGGGAGACGGGATCAACGACGCGGCTGCTATGAAAGTGTCGGATGCCGGGATATCCGTGGATACGGCGGTGGATATTGCCAGGGAAAGCGCCGATGTGGTGCTTTTGAATAAAGATTTGCTGGTTCTGGAGGACGGCATCCGGGAAGGCAGAAAAATCTATGGAAATATGATTAAGTATATCAAGATGACGGCATCTTCCAATTTTGGAAATATGTTTTCCGTTTTGGCGGCCAGTGCGTTTCTTCCGTTCCTTCCCATGGCTTCCATCCAGCTGATTCTGCTGAACCTGATCTATGATATCTCCTGTACGGCTATCCCTTGGGACAACGTGGATGAGGAATTCCTGAAAAGACCCCGCGCCTGGGATGCTTCTGACCTGGGGAGGTTCATGCTGATCATAGGGCCGGTGAGTTCCGTCTTTGATATCCTGACTTTCCTGCTGATGTATTTTGTTATCTGCCCGGCGGTGAGCGGCGGGCTGTATTATCATCAGATTACGGATCCCGCCGCACGGATGCTGTTTACCGCCGTATTCCAGGCGGGCTGGTTCGTGGAATCCATGTGGAGCCAGACGCTTGTGATTCATATGATACGGACGCAGAAAATTCCGTTCCTCCAGAGCCGGGCATCCCTGCCGGTTACGCTTCTCACTTTTGCGGGTATCGCAGGGCTTACGGCGATTCCGTTCACACCGTTCGGAAAAGCTATTGGGCTGGCGGCCCTGCCTGCCGTGTATTTCGTCTTGCTGGGAGCGATTGTGATATGCTATATGCTCCTGGCAACGGCGGCCAAGAAATTCTATGTGAGACGGTATGGGGAACTTTTATGATACAGAGAAGTTGATCTATGGTATCATTGATAAAATGGATATTCCTTCTTTCGGAATACCTGTTGACTCTGCCTTTGGGACATAGTTTATACTATTTTCAAAGGGAGATGAGCCAATGCATATACTCGCACAATTGTTAAAAAAGCATGATCTTCTGACACTTACTGCGCTCGCCGTAAGCGGATTCGCTGCGGCTGTTACATTAGGATGGAATTTACTGCTGGGTGATATTATAAACATAATAAGCAAAGGGAAGAACGTATCGCCGGATGTTATTGTAGGTGCAGTTGTTATTATGCTTGTACTGTGTGCTGCTAATTATATAAAAACATATGTTACCGGATTAACTTGTGAAATTCTGATCCATGATTTGCGGATGGGTTATGCCAGGTACTTTTCATCACTGCCTTTGTCTCAAATGGAGCGCCTGAACACAGGGGAGCAGCTATCAAAACTGCAAAATGAGATTTCTGACGTTTCGGGATATATAAGCGGTAATTTATTTCAGTTGGTAAACGATGGCATAACTTTCCTTTTCTCGTTCGCGTGGCTGTTAATCCTAAACGTAAGACTGACATTGGCGGTAAATCTGCCGGTCATTGCCATTATGATTTATGTTTTTTATACAAGCAGGATTATCAGCAATGCTGCCTTGCGCAGCCAACAGGCCAAAGGGAGGATGAATAAATACGCGGATACCTTATTAACGTTGTTTCCCATAATACGTCTCTATGACGCAGCGGATATGATGCTTGTAAAATACAACAGGGAAGTCCTGAAATGGGAACAGCAGACGGTAAAAGTTGAAAAATTACGGGCGCGTCTTATGTCATTATCCGGCCTGTTAAGCAGCATACCGCTTATGCTCATGTTATTTATCGGGGGCGGTATGGTGATGGAAGGCACATTGGCCCTTGGTACATTGTATGTTTTCCTGAACCTGTCAGGGAACGTGTCGGGCGTGATGATGAATATGCCGGGGATTATTGCATCATTCCGGCAATTTTCGGTTCATATGAAACTCTTATCCCCGAAAATTCTTCTGGACGGGAGGGGAGGGCGCCATGAAAATAGTTATCGATAATCTAAAGTTTTCATATGGTAGGAAACGAGTGCTTGACAACATAAACCTGACAATAAAATCCGGGGAAACCGTGGGTATTGTCGGCGTGAGCGGAGGCGGCAAAAGCACTTTGTTAAAACTAATAAGCGGACTGTATGAAGTACAAAATGGCAGTATTGACATCGGCGGCTCACAATCCTCGGCCGGGCGGCGTAGAAATGTTGCCATGGTAATGCAGAATGCAATGCTTTTTCCGGCCAGTATCCGGGATAATATCTCATGCGGCCATGCGATGGAGGATGCCGTATTATATCATGCCTGCGAGTTGGCGCAGCTCTCCGGCTGGATTTCGGGTTTGCCGGATGGGCTTGATACATCGGTGGGTGAACGGGGAAGTCAGGTATCCGGCGGTCAGGCACAGCGTATTGCCATTGCCCGGGCCATTGCCAAAAATGCGCCTGTAGTTCTGCTGGATGAACCTACCTCCGCACTTGACGGGGGCACGGGCACAGCCGTGATGAATGCATTAACCGGCTTAACAAAGGGCAGAACCGTTCTGCACGTTTCCCACCAAATGGAGAGGCTTTCCGATTGCAGCCGTATTCTGCGGCTTGAAGGAGGGCATCTGCATGTGGTATGAACTGAAAAAGCTGCTGAAAATCACTGGCGGCGGTAAAAGGTTTGCCATCCTGCTTATCCTGCGTTCACCGGTTGATTTATGTATGACCGTGATACAGGCGGCTTATTTGCAGAATGCATTCAATGCGGTTGAACAAAACGACGCAGGGCGATTGCATGTTGTATGCCTTACTTTTATGGCCGCCGGTCTTTGTATTTTTCTGTACAATGGAATTGTCTGGGGTATTTATTCGTCTTTTGTTGTACGGATGGAAAGCCGGTTAAGAGTTAAGTTATTTCAGAAAATTACCAATCTTCCGTATGAGCGTATGGAAGAGGAAACGCAGGGGGAGTGGCTGACACGGCTGAACACTGATGTGCAAATGCCATTTTCCCAACCGATTCATCTGCCTCATGCAGTCAACGCGATTTTGCGGATATTGGTATCGGCTGTTATTCTGTGGATTATCAATCCCTGCGTGTTCGGATGGGTCCTGGTATTTGCAGTTCCTCACGTTTATATCAGCCAGCTTTTTGTTGGAAGTGCTATGACGGGACTTAACAAAAAGGCTCTGGAGGCTGCTGCCCGGAACACAGAGGAACTGTCTGCCCTGATTACCTGCAATGCTATTGCCCTTATTTATGACGGACAGGATTACCTGATGAAAAGATTTGAAAAAAGCAGCCTGGAATTGCTGCGTACAAAAATGAAATTATGGAAACGGCACGCTTTGAATGCCGCCCTTGCTATTCTGCCTTTCGGGCTGAGCGGGTATTTAGTCTTGCTCCTGGTCAGCGGCAGCAAGATTGCGGCAGGACATTTGACATTTGGTGATTTGACTGCCGCTTTTCAATATCGTCTCGGTGTCATAACAGGGGCTAATATGCTGATAAATTGTCTGATTTCCATACAGACAAGCATGGTGGGTATACACCGTATCAATCAAACAATGTACGAAAAAACGGAGGATTCAGATGGATGACAATTTATTGCGTATTGGTGAAATTGCGGGATTTTTTAATGTGTCGGTGAAGGCTATACGCATTTATGAAAAAATGGGAATTATCAAGCCTGTAAAAGTTGATCCAAAGACAAAATACCGTTATTATTCTGCCGATCAGGTACAGCAATTAGATGCAGTTCTTGAACTCAAGCAACTTGGGTTTTCATTGGCAGAGATTAAAAGGTTATTGGATGGCGGTATGGAGAATGAAAAATTTATGGAAGCTCTTGTCCATAAAAAAATGTCATGGCAGAATATCGTTTTTTCTGCTGAAAATAAAATCAGTGCCATCGATACCATTATTACCCGTATGTCCGCTTCCCGGCCGGTAACCAAGCTTGACGAATTAAGCAGAGAGGAACGTGCGTGGATGTTGGTAAAAATGGTATGTGTAGAAGATTTACAGGCACAAAGTGTGCTAAGTGAAGCGGTCTGGTTATAAATGATCCAGGAATAAAAAAGAAAGGATATCATTGATATGGCTGAAGGAAGAGGAAACCTGAAGTTTGTGGAAATGGTTCCATATATAGGCGCAGACCGCGGATATGAACGGGCAGAAGCGCTGGTGGTTGCGGAAAACAACGGGGCATATATCCACCATATAAATGACAAAGAATATTATACACGGATAAAACTGCAGCCAGGTATGCAGTAAAATAGATAGCTGGACGGAGTTTAAAGAGGCGGTACTGCCAGACTCCTCTTTGGGGGAAACAGTTACGTGCAATGTAGTTTAGAAGGATGCAGATAAAAGAGTGGGTGCTGCCAGGGTGGGAACCTTTGCCCTGGCGGCACCACTCTTCTTATCTGCACCCATTTAGGTATTATGCAGGAAAGCAACTCATCCTTTCCTGTTTGTTACCGGATTGTAAGAAGCATATGCTAAGGTATATCTGAGTAAGGCTACTACTCTGCCATTATCTGGTTTCAGCTGCGGCGGGGAAGCCGAAAAGAAAGGATACAGGACAAATGGAAATCGTAAGAGCGGAAAATCTGGTAAAATACTACGGCAGCGGTGACAATCTGGTAAAAGCGGTGGATCATGTTGAGCTCTCGGTAAATAAGGGAGAGTTTGTAGCGGTGGTGGGGACCTCCGGTTCCGGCAAAACCACACTTCTCAACCTGCTTGGCGGCTTGGATTACGCCGATGAGGGGACGGTCATTGTGGACGGGCAGGATATTACCCGCATGAAGGATGAAGAACTGACAATATTCCGCAGAAGGAATATCGGTTTTGTTTTCCAGAATTATAATCTGGTGACGGTACTGAATGTGGAAAAAAACATTACTCTCCCCATACGGCTGGACGGAAACCGTGTGGATGAGGAATATATCAGGGGGATTACCTCGGCTCTGGGAATTGCGGACAAAAGAAAGGTATTCCCTAACCAGCTGTCCGGAGGACAGCAGCAGCGGGTTGCCATAGCCAGGGCGATTGCCAGCAAGCCGTCCGTGATTCTGGCCGATGAACCTACCGGCAACCTGGATTCCCGTACCAGCGCGGAGGTTATGGGACTTCTGAAAATGACAAGCACCAAATTCCATCAGACGATCCTTATGATTACCCATAATGAAACGGTGGCCCAGCTGGCGGACAGGACCATCCATATGGAAGACGGCAGAATTGTGGGAGGGACGGCCAATGTTTAAAAATTCCAACAAGGAAGTCGTAAAGGAAATTGCCAGGGAGAGTATGAAGGCCCATAAGCTCAGGAACCTGACAGCCGTTTTGGGCATCATGCTCACCACGCTTCTGATTACTATGGTATGTACGGTGGGAATCAGTTTTTACGATACGATAGACAGGGGCACAGATATTACCCCCGGCCCCCTTGCCGACGGGGAAATCAAAGTGGATCTGGATAAATATGGGGAAATCAGGGATATGCCTCAGGTGGATTGGGCGGCATATGTGATTTATTGTAATGTGGGAAGTCTGCATAACCGGGAAATGGCCGGTATCAAGACAGCCCTTCTGGCACCCCAGCAGGAATATTATGAAAGAAATAAAGTGGAGCTTCTGGAAGGCCGCTTTCCGCAGGAAGCGGATGAAATCGTGATATCCGATACCTTGGCAGAACGGCTGGGCCAGGCTGTGCATACCGGGGACAGTCTGGTGCTTCATCCCGTCATTCGGGAGGACGGGGAGCAGGTAGAAAAGGAAATTCCGGTGACTATTACAGGAATTGTAACCTCTCCCATCAGGGGGCTGGCCCACACATATGAAGAAATATATACTTCTGAGGCTTTTCCCGCAGCGTATGCGCCCCAGATGCTGCAGGAGCCGGCCGGTATCTATGTGAAGTTCAAAGAGGGGGAAATCAGGGACACCGTTCCCGGGGAATTATATGATATTGCAGAAAAAGTGGGTGCTTCGGGCGTGCAGTATCGGATGGATAATGGTTTTACCACACTGTATCTTCTGGTGGTGCTGTTGTTTGTCATTATGATCATGTTCTGCGGCTATTTGCTTATTTATAATATATTCTATATTTCAGTGGTAAATGACATCCGCTTTTTCGGGATGTTAAAGACAATCGGCACCACCGGAAAGCAAATCCGTTCCCTTCTCACCTGGCAGGTGGCGCAGCTGACAGCAGCGGGAATATCGGCAGGGCTTATTTTAGGTTATCTGGTGGGGCTGCTGGCTGCGCCGGCGGTTCTTGCCGGTACGAATTACAGAGATTTTTATCAGAATACGGCAAATCCTATGTTTTTTGTTTCCGCAGCCTTTTTCTCCCTGCTTACCGTGTACATCAGCGGGAGGAAAGCATACCGCCTTGCCATGCGGATTTCGCCGGTGGAGGCGGCTAAGTACCGGGAAAAAAGAGCGGGAAGGAAAAAGCTGTGGTCCGCCGTTTCCTTTGCCTTAAGCGGGATTATTTTCCTGGTTGCTTTTACCCTCCCTATGGGCTACAATGTGGAAAATATGGTGAAGCGTTACCACACCGCCGACATCCGGGTACGGCAGGACGCCATGATCTGGGGCAGTGAAGAGCCTTATCAGCCTGTGAAGCAGGAAATGATAGAGGAGCTGCAAAGCCTGCCGTTTATTAAAGAAACGGCGCTGTATTATCGGGCCAGGGACTGGGATATCAACGAACAGGGCGGCTGCAGTGCCGGGTATGGGCAGATAAAAATGACGGATGAACTGCGCGGGGAGTTTATTCGATGTCAAGATTTGGGGAACGGCTGGATGAGTGAAGCCGAAAATGGTGATATCCGACTTTCCATCTGGGGATTTCCTGCGGATAAGCTTCATCTGGAGGAGGAAAATATCCGTATCCTGGAAGGCAGCCTGGATGAGGAGAAATTTGCCACCGGAAGATATGTGATATATAACCAGGGAACAAACCAGAACCGGAGAGAACAAGGGATGATTCATGCAGGGCAGGTGCTGCATTTATCTGTATATGATCCGGACATGGAGCAGTATGTGGATAAAGAAGCCGAAGTCCTGGCGGTGGTGGAGCGGGTTAATCCGTTTCCTACGGGTCTGCTGGCAAGCGCTGCGCTGTCTTTTCCGGACATGGTATTTAAAGAAATATATTCCGGATATCCGGATATGGTGAGTGTTCTTGAAGCAAACGGGATACAGGAGCTGACAAAAGCAGAATATAAGCAGGTGGAGGAAGCGGTGCAGGGCAGCTTTAATTATCAGCTGACGATAGAATCCAAGGTCATAAGAAGAGAAGAGACAAAGTCGGAAAAGGCTTCCATGATCCTTCTGGGACTGTTTTTATCCGGTGTGTTCGGCATGATCGGGATCTGCAACGTGGTTAATACCCTGGTAACCGGCGTGCTGTCGCGTAAAATTGAATTTGCCGCCATGCAGTCTGTGGGAATGACCAGGAAGCAGATGAGGTGGATGCTGTGCAGGGAAGGGCTGCTGCTGAGCGGGGCCAGTGTGCTTGCGGCCATACCGCTGGGGGCTTTTTTCTGTTCGGTGCTGGGAAAAGCTATCCTGTTTGTTTCCGGTTTCTCAAAGGGGATTTTTGCCGCCGGCTGTATGATACTTCTGGCGGTCATGTGCCTGGTTTCCCTTGCGGTGGCGGTGCTGCTCACCCGATTCCTCACACGCAGGCCGGTGGTGGAAAGGCTGCGGGAGGCAGAATAAGGAGGGATTATGTATGGCCCGGATACTTGTTGTGGAGGATGATGCTGTCTTACGGGACGGTATTGTGTTTGCCCTTACCAGAGAAGGCCATCAGGTCAGAGCGGCGGAAAGCCTTGCCGGAATGATGGAAAAGCTGGCGGAACCGGTGGAGCTGGTAATTCTGGATGTGAGCCTGCCCGACGGGGACAGCAGGGATTTTCTGCCCGGTTTTCGGAAAGGGAACGGAGTGCCGGTTATCTTTTTGACAGCAAGGAATACGGAAAAAGATATGATTGCGGGCTTCGATGCCGGAGCGGACGATTATATAACAAAGCCTTTCTCCGTCCCCCTCCTTCTGCGCAGAATACAGGCCGTACTGAACAGAAGCCTGCGGCAGAACAGCTGTATGTATTACAGCGGTGAGCTGCGCTACGATTTTGCCGCAAAGGAACTGGTTATAGGGGAAAAACAGATTTTACTCACTCCTACGGAAATACGGCTGCTGGAGGTTTTCCTGAATAACCGCAGACAGGTCCTGACCCGGGAAATGCTTCTGGCCCGTGTATGGGATGACAGGGAAAGTTATGTGGACGAAAAAGCGCTGGCGGTAAACATCCGGCGACTTCGGGAAAAAATAGAAGAGGATCCGGGAAATCCGTCCCGGATCAGGACGGTATTCGGAATCGGCTATAAATGGGAGGAGTTATGAATAAAAGGGCAGACGGAAAACGGCTGTGGGGAGGAAGCAGAACAGGAGGGAAAAACGGGCCGGAGGAGGGCATAAGGACAGAGGGGATTGATACGGTCATCCGGCTGATCCTGGCCGGACAGGTACTGATATCTGCGCTGTTCCTGTTTCTTCTTTCCCTGTTTCCGGCAGGTGTATGGTGGCTGGCAGGCGGATACGCCGTCCTGGAATGCATTCTTGTATTCCGGGGCTTTTTGTGGCTGTCCGGTTATGTGAACAAAAGCCTGTGCCTGGCGAATGATTGTGTACAGGAATTAATTGACGGGCATTGGGAAGAAGGGAACGTCCGGCTTTTTTTTGATCCCCGGGAGGATACCCTGACCGGAAAGCTGCAAAACCAGATATATAAGCTGTATGAAATCATGAAAAGCCATGAGGAACAGGAGCAGGAGCTTAAAATGAAGTTAAGCGGCCTGGTGGCGGATTTGGTGCATCAGATGAATACGCCTCTTACCAATATCCGGATGTATTGTGATTTTCTGCTGATGCCGGATCTGGAGGAATACAACAGGAAGCGGTTTCTTGACAATATAGCCAAGCAGGCGGAAAAACTGGGATGGTTTGGGGAAGGCTTTGAAAAGGCAGCCCGGCTGGAGACGGATATGATAACGGTTCAGCCCAGAAACCAGCCGCTTTTTCCGATTCTCCTGGAAGCGATAGGACAGGCGGCACCCAAAGCGGAACGGAGGGGGAAGGAAATCCGTCTGGAGGGAGAGCGGGATATCCGGGCCAGGGTGGATGGGAAATGGACGCTGGAGGCCGTGTTTAACCTGCTGGACAATGCCATAAAGTACGGGGAGGAGGGCAGGGAAATCCTGGTTCGCATGAGCGTTTATGATTTGTATGCCTGTATAGAGGTGTGCAGTGAAGGCAGCCGGATTCCCGAGGAAGAAAGAAATGCGGTATTCCAGAGATTCTACAGAGGAAAACAGGCAGCCATGCTTCAGGAAGGCGTCGGCCTGGGACTTTTTCTTACGAGGAAAATCATTACGGATCAGGGAGGCTATGTATCCGTAAGCAATTACGGGGAGAACGGGAACTGCTTCCGGATTTATGTAAGACGGGAAGAAGTTCCGTGAGAAGAGACGGGAAGCTCCGGTTTTTCCACGGAACTTCTTGTTTCCATGGAACACTTCGTTTCCATGGAACGCTGTGCGTCTGTCTCCAGAGCATTATATTCGATGGCAAGGGCATCATATATTTTGTCAAAGGTGGCAAAAAACTGTTCCAGCTCGTCATCCGCAATACGGGATAAGGCACGTTCCACAAAAGCGCTGAGTGTGTGGAAGGCTTCTTCATATATTTCGGTTCCTCCGGGAGTCAGGCAGACGTACGTATTGCGGCGGTCGTTTGTCTGGCTGTTTTTTTGTATCAGTCCCTTTTCTTCCAGCTTGCGCAGACATCTGGACATAGTGGGCACGGATACATGGAGTTTTTCCGCCAGGCCGGAAATCAGGGTATTTTCCACGCCTTCCCAGCGGTTGGATTCGTAAATGGTGGACAGCGTAATCAACTCGCTCTCCGGCAGGGGCATGGGAAGGGCGCTCAGCTTAAAACGATGGAATTTGCAGATTAATTCAAAGGGTATTCTTTTCGATTCGGACATAGTTTCCTCTTTTCAACAGGGAACCGGCAGGCCTTGAAAACACTGCGGGCTGACGGCATGTAAACTGTAACAAGTATAGCACGTTTACCGCTGATTTTATAGTTTTTTAATTGACTTCTCTCAGTGAGAAAGCTAGAATGAGAAAGCAAATAGTTAGCAAGGCTAAGTAATCAGGATAAAGAGGTACAGTTATGAAAAGAAATTACCGGATGAGAAGTCTGGCGGTTCTGCTTACGGCAGCCCTGGTTTTGGGCGGCTGCCAGAGCAGCGCGGATACGGAGGAAACAGAAGCTGCGGATACATCCCTTGCTGTGGAGGCTGCAGCTGTGGAGGTGGGTGATCTTGCGGTATCCAGTACATTTATCGGTACGGTAAGCCCCCAGGAACAGGTCAGCATCATTCCCCTTGTTTCAGGGGAGGTGTCGGCCGTCCATTTTGAGGTGGGGGATCAGGTCCGGGCCGGGGATGTGCTGCTTCAGATCGATGACGAAGCGGCCCGGCTGCAGCTGGAATCAGCCAGGCTTACCAAGGAGGGTGCGGAGCTTTCCGCCCAGAGGACCCTGGGGTCCAGCCAGGTTATGAGCAATCTGTCCATGGAAAGCAATATTAAGAACATACAGTATCAGATTGATATGGCAAAAAAACAATATGATACGGCAGGTACGTCGATAGACGACACCCGGCAGAAAAAAGAAGATATGAAAAGCGCCCTGGATAAAATCAACGACAGCATCGATGATATGGAATCCAATTATAACAGCATGAAGAGTATGGCTGTTACCGCCAAGCAGTATGTCTATCAGGATGGAAACGGTGTCTGGAGATGGATAACGGAGCCGGAACCCAACTGGGGAGAAGAATATGAGACGGAGCCGTCCACGCAAAGCCCATCCACAGGGGACACATCCCAGGGAAGTACGCCTGCGGACAGTTCGTCGGACGGAAGCGGAACAGGAGCCGCAGGGACCAACGGCGGTCTGAATGGGCAGGGATCGGCCTCTTCTGATAACGGCGGTGCCGATTCTTCCACGCAGAATCCGGGGGAAGAGAAGCCGGAAGAGGAGGAACGGGAAGAAGCAGGCAGTACAGGTGACGGCAATACCGATAGTACAGGAGAGACCGGAAGCGGTGAAACAGGAAGCGGAACCGCCGGATCCGGAGATAATGGAAGCCATGCGGGCAAACAGGAAAACGGGACGGCGGAGAGCACGGCAGTACAAGAAAACTTGTCGGTTTCCGAAATCCCGTCGGTTTCCGAAAGCCCCTCTCTTCCGGAAGGCGCCTCCGGGGAAGGCCCGAAAGCCAGGGGCGTGGCTTTTTATACAGGAAAGGCAGCTTCTCTAGGGAAAGGTGGAAGGCAGGAAGCGCGGGGGGAGGAACCGGAGTTTATGCCGGCTGTTGCAGGCACAGGCAGGGCGGGGGAATACCGGGTAATCCTGGTAACGGCAGGAACGGACAGCGGAAAGCCCCACAAAGGCAGCTATGAAGATTATCTGAAAGCAAAAGAAAAATACCAGAGGAATCTGGCGGTGGTTTCCCAATTCAAATCCGCCGGCTATACGGCGGCGGATGTGGGAGAGGGCAGGCTTGACAGCAGCCTTGCCACGTATGCATCCCAGATTGCATCCATGAAATCCCAGGCATCCACGCTGGAGGGAAATATGTCATCCATAGACAGCAGCATTGATTCCGCGGAAACCTCGCGTTCCACAACAGGCGATACGATTGACTTCTATGAGGAAAACCTGAAGGATGCCCAGGTGCAGTATGGCATCCAGAATGGACAGGCCTATCAGGATACGGCGGCGGCTCTGCAGAACCAGATCGCATCCTCCGATGTGGGGATTAAGAGTGCCCAGATGCAGCTGGAGAATTACACGCTCACCGCCCCCATATCCGGCGTGATTGAACAGAAAAATGTGGATGACTTCGGTATGGTAAGTGCGGGGAATCCGGTCTATGTCATTTCCAACAAGGATTCCATGACGGTTACCTTTTATGTGAGCGAGGCGGTTAAGAACCAGTTTGTTACCGGGGAAAAAATTACCCTGGAGAGAAACGGGGAAACCTTTGAAGCTGTGATTACCCAAGTGGGGCAGTCTGTGGACTCCAGAACCGGCTTGTTTGAAATCAAGGCGGCAACAGAAAATACGGCTCTTTCCAATGGAGTAACGGTGAAAATCACCGCGGATACCTACCGAACCTCTTCGGCTATGCTGCTTCCCTACGATGCGGTTTATTATGAAGGGGAGCAGGCCTATGTATTTTGTGTGGAAGACGGGACCGCAAGAAAAACACCGGTGGAAACCGGACTTTACAATGAAGATAAAATAGAAATCCTGAACGGTCTGTCCTCTGACAGCATCGTGATACATACCTGGTCCTCCCAGCTGACGGATGGCGCGAAAGTACGTCTGGTAGAAGGGGAGGCCGGAAAATGAACCTGACTAAATTAGCACTGAAGCGGCCGGTTTCCGTTATCCTCATCATTTTGTCCCTGGCGGTTTTCGGGCTGGGATCTATCCCGGGCTTCAAGATGCAGCTGACACCGGATATGGATATGCCCATGCTCATCGTTATGACCACCTATCCCGGCGCGGATCCGGAAAGTGTGGATGAGCTGGTGACCAAGGTGGTGGAGGATTCCGGTTCCACCCTGAATGGGATTGATTCCGTGACCTCCCAGTCCGCGGAGAATGTATCCATGGTAATGTTCAGCTATGAATACGGCGTGGACATTGACGACTGCTATGCGGATCTGCGGACTGCCCTGGATACGGCCAGCCTGCAGCTTCCCGACGATGCCTCCTCTCCGGTAGTGATCGAGCTGAATATGTCCCAGTCCGCGGATATGATTCTGAATGTCCGGGCGGATGGGAATCTGGATCTGAAAAAGACGCTGGAGGAAACGCTGGTTCCCGATATAGAATCCATAACGGATGTGGCGCAGGTGGATGTTTCCGGCGGGACCCAGGATTATATCCGGGTTCTTCTCCGGGAGGATATGCTTAAGCAGTATGGGCTGAATATGGCGGCGGTAGCCAATTATCTGGGGGCCGTTGATTTTACCGTCCCTGCGGGCAGCGTGAAGCAGGGCAGCCAGGACATATCCGTCAGTGCGGCCATGGAATTTAATACGGTACAGAAGCTGGAACAGGTCCCGGTTATCACGGCTTCCGGCAGCGTTGTCCATTTGTCTGATATCGCGGAAGTATCCATGGCAAAGGAAAAGGCGGATACTGTCAGCAAAAGCGACGGAATGGAAAATATCAGTATTTCCATCCAGAAAAAGCAGAGCGCCAGCGTGGTGCAGGTGACGCGGAAGATTGAAACGCTGGTGGCTTCCTATATGGAAAAAAATCCCGGCATTGAGATAGGGATTGAATACAATTCCAGCGATATCATTACGTCCTCTCTCTGGTCCGTGGGAAAGACGCTGATAGCGGGCGTGCTGATTTCCATGGCGGTTCTTTTCCTCTTTTTCGGGGATTTCAAGGCCAGCCTTATTGTGGGAAGCTCCATGCCGGTATCCATTCTGGCGACGTTAATCCTGATGAGTATGATGGGATATTCCATGAACATCGTTACCATGGGATCTCTTGTTATCGCTATTGGTATGATTGTGGATAATTCCATTGTTGTTATCGAGAGCTGTTTCCGCAGGAAGGACAGTGAGGAAAGCTATTGGGAAGCGGCACTGAAGGGAACCAAAACGGTAACTATGTCCATCATTGCCTCCACTATCACGACCATCGTGGTTTACCTGCCCCTTGCAACGGTGGACGACCTGGCCGGGCAGCTATTCGGCCAGCTGGGATTTACGATAGTATTTGCCATGGTGTCATCCCTGATATCCGCTATGACCCTGGTTCCTTTGTTTTACCTCCTGTTTAAGCCCAGGGAAAAGAAGGACATTCCGGCAAACCGTATCCTGGAGAAATTCACACAGTTTTATAAGGGCTTTCTGCGGAAGCTTCTCCATAAAAAATGGCTTGTCCTGGGAGTGACCGCTGTTCTGGTAGCCGCGGCAGGACTTATGATGACCCAGGTTAATATGGAATTGATGCCGGCATCCGATGAAGGGATCGTGGAGGTGGCTGCGTCCTTCCGCCCGGGTACCACGTTGGAATCCAAAGAGTCCGCAATGGAGATGCTGGAAGCGCTGGCCAAGGCAGAGCCTGATGTGCGTTCCTACAGCGTCACGATAGAGAGCGGATCCACCGCCAGCATGCGGGCTTATCTGAAAAGTGACAGGGAACTTACCACGGCTGATGTGATAGAGAAATGGAACCGGGATACCAGGGATTATACGGATATGGAACTGGAAATTGCCTCCGGCGGAAGCAGTATGGGAAGCGGTATGATGTCGTCCTCCACCACAGAAATCGATCTGCGCGGGGCGGATATGCAGGTGCTGAAGGCGGCGGCCTTACAGGCCCAGGCGGCGATGGAGCAGGTGGACGGGGTTATCAAGGTTACCTCCTCCGCCCAGGACACCAGCACCGCGGCAAAGCTGGAAATCGATCCCATGATGGCTATGCATTACGGAATGACTCCGGTGCAGGTGGCAGGCAGCATCCGTAATATCCTCAGCGGGACGGATGTCCTTACGGTTACAAAGGACAGTACGGAATATGAGGTCAGACTGGAATATCCGGAAGGTCTCTATGACAGTATGAACAGCCTTATGGATGCCACACTCACGAACAGCCAGGGAATCCAGGTTCCCGTCCGGGAAATCGCCCGGGCGGTATATACGGATGCGCCCCAGACAATCATGAAGGTGGACGGACTTTACCAGATCAGCCTTACAGCCGCCACCACCCAGGAGGCCAGGTTTACGGCGCAGGATAAGCTGAATGAAACGGTGAGATCCCTTGCACTTCCCGGAGGCGTGGAGGTTGCCCAGGATATGGTGACGGAAATCATGAATGAAGAGTTCGGGGTTTTGTACCGTTCCATTCTGATAGCCGTATTCCTTGTATTTCTTGTCATGGCTATGCAGTTTGAATCTCCCCGGTTTTCCTTCATGGTCATGATGTGCATTCCTTTCAGCCTGGTAGGCTCTATTTTCCTGCTTTTTATTGTGGGAGCCACCATAAGTATGGTATCATTAATGGGATTCCTGATGCTTGTGGGAATTGTGGTAAATAACGGTATTCTTTATGTGGATACGGTAAACCAGCTGCGGCAGGAAATCCCATTGGAGGACGCCCTGGTTGACGCCGGTGCCATCCGGATCCGCCCTATCCTTATGACCACGCTCACCACCATTCTTTCCATGGTGCCTATGGGAATGGGAATCGGAAGCAACGGGGAAATGATGCAGGGTATGGCTCTGGTTATTATCGGCGGACTGGTGGCGTCCACGCTGCTTACGCTGCTGCTGATGCCGACCATTTACCTGATTATTGATAAGAAAAAACGGAGAAAGCTGCATGTGTATGAAGCGCAATGATATCCTTATCATTCATGGTACGGACTATAAGAACATGACGATACGTCTGCTGGAACAGGCAGGGCTGGCGGAACTCATCGGGGACAGAAATAAAAAAATTGGTATGAAACCCAATCTGGTGGTGGCAAAAGAGCCCTCCCGGGGGGCAACAACACACGCGGAGCTTCTGGAGGGCGTCATTTGTTATCTGCACGATAACGGCTTCCGGAATATAACCATAATGGAAGGTTCCTGGGTGGGAGACAGTACGCCCGCCGCCTTCCGGGCGGCAGGCTATGACCGTATTTCCCAAACGTATGGGGTTGCGTTCAAAGATCTGCAGACGGATACCTGGAAAACCTACAACGCCGCCGGCATGGACATCCGGATCTGCGACAGTGCCATGGAGGTTGATTATATGATCAATATGCCGGTACTGAAGGGCCATTGCCAGACTACGGTGACCTGTGCGCTGAAGAACAACAAGGGGATAATTCCCAATTCGGAAAAGCGGCATTTTCATACCATGGGACTGCATAAGCCTATCGCCCATCTGAATACCATCGCCAGAAATGATTTTATTCTGGCGGATAATATCTGCGGGGATCTGGATTTTGAAGAAGGAGGGAACCCGGTGGTGATGAACCGCATCCTGGCCTTCCGAGATCCGGTGCTCTGTGATTCCTTTGTATGCGAAAGCATGGGGTATTCCCCGGAAGAGGTGGAATATATCATGCGGGCCGGACAGCTGGGTGTGGGCAGTACGGATACAGCCTCGGCCAATGTGGTGTATCTGAATGAGGATTTATCGGACAAGTCCAGGTTCCATATGACCGGCAGGGTGAAAAAACTCGCCTCCTATACGGACAGCAGGGATGCCTGCAGCGCCTGCTTTGGTTCCCTGATCTATGCGCTGGACCGCCTTCAGGAGCGGGGAGAACTGAAAAAAGGCCTGCCTCCGCTTGCTATCGGACAGGGACATAAAGGGAAAAAGGGGGAAATCGGCGTTGGCCGGTGTACCGCCTGTTTCGCAAAATCCCTGAAGGGATGTCCGCCGAAAGCGGTGGATATGGTGGAATTTCTGGAAAAAGAATGGATATAAGACACAGCCCGGAACGGCCGGTGTACTCCCAAATGGGGGAATACCCGCTGTCCCGGGTTCTTTATTCCCGCGGGCCACGAGCCAAACGGAGACACTTGCAGAGAACCGGAGGTTCTCTTGTCCCCCTGACGGAAAAAATCCGCCTTTGTTTTGCTGAAAAAAATTTTTATTTTGTGTAACGAAATTTTTTCTGCAGGCTCTAATAAGTAGAAAGGAGGTACCGGATATGCAGGAACAAAATGAGATAGAAGGTCTGTACCGGAAATATTACGGAGACGTTTACCGGTATCTGCTGTCCTTGTGCCGTAATTGCCATGCGGCGGAGGATCTCAGCCAGAATACCTTTCTCAAGGTGATATCGGGAATCCGGGGCTTCCGCGGAAGCTGCTCCGTTAAGACATGGATTTTTACCATTGCCCGGCATGAGTATTATCACTGGCTGCGGGCGAATCCGCCTACGGAGGAGCTGACGGAAACAGCGGCCGGCAACGGGGATATTCCGGAACAATGCGAGAACAGGGAACAGGCGGCGGCTATTTTCAGTTATATTGATTCTCTGGAAGAACCGCACCGTTCCCTGCTGATACTGCGGCTTGTGAATGAATTTTCCTTCCGGGAAATCGGGATGATGCTGGAAAAAACAGAAAACTGGGCCAGAGTAACCTTTATGCGTGATAAATGCAGGTTAATTCGGTATCTGGAGGAAATGGAAAACAGGAGTCAGGGAAAGGAGAACGGGAACGTATGAGTGAAATTACATGCAGTGTAATACAAGATTTACTGCCTAATTATGCAGAAGGCCTTATCTCGCCGGAAACGGCGGCCATAATCAGGGATCATCTGGAAAACTGCCCGGAATGCAGAAGGCTTTATGAGGACTGCCAAAAACCGGTGGACCTGCCCCGGCCGGAAGAAATCAAAGCGGATAAAAAAATCATCCGTAAGATTTGGCTGCAGTCGCTGTGGTATCTGTTCTGGCCGTGCCTGTATGCCGTTTCCCTGAAGGCCGGGTGGGAAAAACAGATCCTGATTGCTTTCGGTATTTTTGCATCGGCCATATTTGCCGCGCTGTTTGAGTACCCGGCATATGATATCTATTTTGATGATGATAAGAAAAAAGAGTATTATGTTAAGGAAGGAAAGCAGCTGAAGCAGGGAAACGGAAACTGGCTGGTAAGAAATCTCGTATGGCTTCTGCCCATTATCGTACCTATGCTGGTGGAATTGGTATCCAGGCTGTTTGCCGTCTGATCTATTCCGTAATCCAAACTTTGCAGGTGCCAAATGGCCCGCTGTCCGTGCGGCGCTCCCGGGGCTGAAAAGGATTTTCGCAGATACCTTTCAGATTATGGAGATGAGACCAGTCAAGTGCGTCAGCCTCATCTGACACACTTGACGTCTTTGGGCTCATCGGAATGCCCAGTCTGATGGATCTGCGAAAATCCTTTTCAGCCCCGGGAGCGCCGCACGGACAGCGGGCCATTTGGCACCTGCAAAGTTTGGGTTACGGAACAAAAAAGAAAATCCCGGAAAACAAGGAAATGTTCTTTCTTTTTCAGAAGGAGTAAAGTAAAATGGAAAGAAAGACGTAACTGTGTAACAGTTCTGGCAGGTCTGCGCCTTTACTGCGCAGACCGTGAGAAAACGTGGTGGAAGCAGGCATCCGGCTCATCGCGAAGCGATTTCATTGGCCGGATGCGGTAACAGTTCAGACTTGTCTGAACTGTTACTAACTGTAAAGATATGGATCAGTTGCAGGAAAACAAACGGGAGGTATATTATGAAAAGGATCAATTTGGGACAGACCGGTTTACAGGTACCGGCGGTGGCGGTAGGATGTATGAGGCTGGGGGATTTGGAGCAGGCGGAAGCGGACAGATTCCTTGCGGCGGCTATAGATATGGATGCTGTTTTTTTCGACCATGCAGATATCTATGGGGCAGGTAAATGTGAGGAAATGTTCGGGAAATTCCTGCATGGGAATCCGGGCAAGAGGGATAAGCTTTTTTTGCAGTCCAAATGCAGCATTATTCCCGGCGTGATGTTTGATTGTTCCAAAAAACATATCCTGGAGGCGGCGGACGGTATTCTGAAACGCCTGCAGACCGATTATCTGGATGTGCTCCTTCTGCACCGGCCGGATGCGATTGTGGAGCCGGAAGAGGTGGCTGAGGCTTTTGATACATTGGAGAAGTCAGGGAAAGTCCGCTATTTTGGCGTCTCCAACCATAAGCCTTCCCAGATCCGGCTTCTGAAAAAATATGTAAAACAGGAGATTGCGGTGGATCAGCTTCAGTTCAGCATCCCCAATTCCAATATGGTGGCAAATGGATTGGAAGTAAACATGCTTTCGGAAGGGGCTGTGGACCGGGACGGAAGTGTGCTGGATTACTGCCGCCTGAATGACATTACCATCCAGACCTGGTCTCCGTTCCAGTATGGATTTTTTGAAGGTGTATTTCTGGGAAGTGAAAAATATCCGGAGCTGAATAAGATCCTGACGGAGCTGGCTGAAAAATATAATACGACAGATACGGCTGTCGCAGCTGCCTGGATTATGCGTCATCCGGCAGGTATGCAGCTTGTGGCCGGGACTATGAAGACCTCCCGGCTTCTGGAAATATGCCAGGCCTCCGAGATCGTGCTCACCAGGGAGGAATGGTATCGGCTCTATCTGGCAGGAGGACATATTCTGCCTTAAAAAACAGAAGGAAGCAGTGTAACCGGAAACAGACGTATTTATCCAGTTTATGCGCCCTGACGGGAATGTATGTCAAATTTCGGAGACGGGAATATACTAAAATAAAAAGAGAAATCACTATGCTTCAGATTTTAGTATTATGTCTGGCTCTCTGCATGGATGAGTTTGTGGCCAGTATTGCCTATGGAGCGGGCGGTATAAGCATCAACTGGAAGGAAAACGGATGTCTTAACGGGATATGCAGCGCCTGCCTGGGCGCTGCCTTGTGTTTTGGAACCGTCCTTCAGGCCATGGTGCCTGAGGAGCTGACGAAAGCAGTATGCTTCACCAGCCTTTTTATTCTGGGGGCAATCCGGCTTGCGGATTCTTTAATTAAAAATTATATCAATCATCACTGTGAAGTGCGTAAGGATATTCATTTTTCTTTTTCACAGTTAAAATTCATTATTAGCATTTATGGGAACCCCACGGCGGCAGACAGCGATCATTCCCATACGCTTTCCATGAGGGAAACGGTTTTTCTGGCGTTTGCCATGTCGATTGACAGCCTGGTGGCAGGAACCTTCGCCGCATTTCTGCGGCTCAATATTCTGCTCACAATGCTGTCCGTCTTTCTCATAGGCATGTGCGCCATGTCGGTGGGACAGATGTTCGGGCGGAAGGTTGTTTCACGTCTGCGGTGGGATTTATCCTGGCTGAGCGGCGTACTTTTTATTATACTCGCTTTTTCCAAACTGAAGGGATAAGCAGCCGGGGGAAACCATAGCGGCACCGACTTTTTTCTATACCCAGTTGTACAGGAACACAGGAAAAGGATAATACTTCGGTAAGGCGGCAGATATGCCGCTTCACTGAAGTTATTTGTGTTATTTCGTAAATGTTTTGGCTTTCAGGCTGGATGGTACAAGTTCCCGCCTGGAACGGAAAGGCGGGAACTGTTGTGAAAATAATGATTACGGGGGCGGATGGCTTTGCCGCATCGAGAATGATAAGGGCATGGCAGGACAGGCATGAAATTACGGGCACGACACGCAGCATGCTGGATTTTACCGATGGGGACGGGACGTGCCGGAAGATAAGGGGACTATCGCCGGAACTTGTGATCCACTGCGGAGCGGTCTCCGATTTGGCGGTCTGCGACAGGGAGCCTGAAAGTTCCCGGAAGGTGAATGTGGAGGGTGCGGAGAATGTGGCGGCAGCCTGCCGGGAATCGGGCAGCCGTATGGTGCTTTTCAGCACCGATCAGGTATATTTCGGAGGCGGGGAACAGGGGCCGCACCGTGAGGAGGAGCCTCTGTCACCCCGGCGACTGTATGGAAAGCAGAAACTGGAGGCAGAGGAAAGGTGCCGGAAGGTGCTCCCGGATGTGGTGATACTCAGGATGAGCTGGATGTTTGATTATGATAAGAACCGTCCCGGGGAGCACGATACTCTGGTAACCAGCGTCAGACAGGCGCTGCGGGAGGGAAGCCGCCTACAGTATCCTGTTTATGATTTCCGAAGCATTACCTACGTGGGGGAAATGATCCGCCATCTGGAAAAAGCGATCCATCTTCCGGGCGGTATTTATAATTTCGGAAGCCCGAATGAAAAAAGTACCTATGAAGTGGCGGAGGAGCTTCTCCGGCTGCTGGGATATGATGCAGATCTGCTGGCACCCAATCAGGAGGCCTTCGCAGACAAACCCAGGGATCTGCGCCTGAGCCAGGATAAGCTGCTGTCCTACGGTATCCGGTTTGAGGATACACAAGAAGGGCTGAAGGAGTGCCTGCTGCATAAATCAAGTTTCGGTTCACTCCGTGATCAGTAATTAAATCGTAACGGTTCAGACGGCCCTTTGTGTCCTGCGGCATCCCCCCCCTCCTATTCCCTGGGGCGGCGGTGCTGCAAGGATTCCTGGAAGGGGCGTCTGAACCGTTACATTAAATCATACCAAAAACAATTTATATGCGGATTTTTGTTGAAGCCGGGAGGAGAGTGTATTATACTGTGAATAGCGCTGTCCGGACCGGGCACTTGCCGGGCGGCATCCGTGGGGAACGAATTGAAACCGGTGTTTCACATAATACAGAAAATTATATGCATGAGTTCACGTTTGTTTCACATTTATCAGGTATAATACCTGACAGAGATAAAAGGAGGAATTCTTATCATGTCTAACAACAAGCAGACAGAAGAAAAGAACGAAAAGGTCATGACCAAATATGACCGTAAAATGGAAAAGAGGAGAATCGAGGAGGAAAAGGAGCGAAAAGCGCAGAAGCGTTTGAAGATAGGGAGTATTGCGATTCTCGCGGCAATCGCTGCGGCGATTGTAATCTCCATCGGTTTATCCGCCTATAATAAGTACAGTGCCCTGCACAATGCTTATATTAAAATAGGCGATCATGAGATTACCAGGGTGGAATATGATTATTATTACAATAATTCGGTAAACAGTTACGTTTCCATGTATGGTTCCCTGCTGTCCTATATGGGGCTGGATACCACCTCTGATTTTTCCAAGCAGCAGTATACGGATAATATGACCTGGAAGGATTATTTTGATCAAATGGCGGTCAGCCAGATAACCCAGGTTAAGGCGCTTGTGGATGATGCGGCGGCGCAGGGCTTTACCTATGATGCGGCGAAAGATATGTCAGCATTTGATACCCAGATCGCGGCGCAGGCGGAAACCGAATCCATTAGCCAGGGAGAGGTTTATACCACTCTTTACGGCCAGTACGCTACGGAAGAAAGAATCCGGCCTTTTGCAGAGGAAAATATGCTTGCCACCGCTTACTTTGAACATCTGACGGAAATCAACAAGCCCGGGGATGATGAAGTGCAGGAATATTACGAAGCGAATAAGAACAGCTATGATAAAGTGGACTACAGAAGCTTCCCGTTCAGAGGGGAAGCAGCGGAGGATGCTTCGGAAGAAGATATCGCCAAGGTTATGGACGAGCTGAAGGGGAAAGCCGAAGCTATGGAAAAGGCGGTAAAGGCCGGTGATGATTTTGAAGCCCTCTGTGTGGAAAATGCTATCGAAGATCAGAAAGCGCTCTATGGCGGAGAGGACGGGGAAGGAAGCCTGACGGAGGGCGGATCCTACTCCGCAGCGCCGGCGGCTATTGCAGACTGGCTGTTTGAGGAAGCGCGTAAGGAAGGGGATACCACAATTCTTCCGGATGAAGCCAATACCAATTATTATGTGGTGGAATTCATCAAAAGAAGCAACGATGAAGCGGCTACCAACAGCTCCATTTCCAGTACGCTTGCCAACGAGAAGGCCGGTGAATATATGAACGGGCTGACGGAGAAATACGAAGTGACGGATGTGGCAGGGGACCTGAAATATCTGACGATACCGGAAACCAGCACCGAGACGGCAGAGGGTACGGAACAAGCCGGTGATGAAACGGGTGCCGCGGCAGAAGAAAGCACGCAGACTACAGAGACGGAAAGCGGCACTGCGGCGGAATAAGCATCAGGACGGAATAGGAAGAAGAATAAAAACTGCGGCTGCGCCTTACATGGCGGGAACCGCAGTTTTTTTACGGGATTTACTCTTTATCCGGGACGAAGGATCCTCCATTCAGTACGGGATAAGGCGTACCCTGGCTTTCTGTTGCTACTTTTATGGTACCGTGGATAACCTTGTTGTTTGTGATATCGTATAAGGTGCAGCCAATTTCCTGTCCTTTCATGGATTCTGTAATTTTTGTGGAATCGGTAAGGAAAAGATTGTAGGTGCCGCCTTTTTTGTCAAGTCTCCAGCTGCGGCCCGTCATATTGATGCCCTGTTCTTTCAGCTTTCCTTCGATCACTTTGGCAAAGGAACTATACTCACCATAGCCCCCTGTTGAAATCGCTTCCGAATTAATGGAGGTTCTGCTGCCGTTAAAATACTCGTCGAGACTTTTATAGTTGCAGCCGCTGATATCATCAAAGGAGAGATTGCCCAAAACATCCGCAAGCTTCTTCACCTCTATCTGTTCTTCGTCATGTTCGCTGCAGGTTACGGTAACGGTTTTATAATTTTGATCAAAGGTACAGGTATAAAACCCTTTAGAGGTGCACACACCGGAATAAACGCCGCCGTTAAAAATATCGGCCTGTTTATCCAGAGTTCCATTATGTTCCTTGATAATAGCCTCCAGAAGCTCACGGGCTTCCTCCGCATGACCGGGTTCCTTTTCCATCGCTTCTATCTGGTATTCCTTCATAATATAGCTTACATCCACCCGGCACTGGACTGCCTTGGCTTTATAAATATATTTCGTCACCTGGGGAACTATGATTGCCAGCAGAATTCCAAGGATTACAATCACCACAATCATTTCCACCAGGGTAAAGCCCAACTTATTACCGAAAGCTTTTCTTTTGTCCATTGTTACATCCTCTCATTATTTCCACCATTATAATTCATTATTGAAACTTTTCCTGGTTTTGTCAAGGAAGGAAAGGGATTTTGTCTTAAAGAAAAAATAAGAAATCCTTTCCGCCTCTCCCCTGTTCCCCCATAGAAGGAAATAGTATAATAAAAGAAATGACATATCCGGGAGGTTCTAAAGGTGAGAAAGGAAAAGAGCATTAAGAAAATACCCGATTCGTTTTCAGATCCGGACCATGCGGAACGCTGGCTGGAAGAAAATGCGGCCCGGGGATATCTGCTTATGCGTATATGGGGAAAAAAAGCGGTTTTTATAAAAGAAAAACCGGTAAAAACATCATATATGCTGGTCCCTATGGATCCAGACGGCGTAAAGGCACCTGCAGATCAGGGCGAAGAATATAAAGAATTCGGCTGGGAATACGTGACACAGCTCGGACGTATGGTGCTGGTGCTGCGGGGCGTGCCGGGAACGTGCGAGCGGGTGCAGCTGTTTGCAGGGGAAACGATGTTCCGGAAACTGAAAAAGAGGCAGCGCGGCAGGGTATGGGGAGCTTTTTCGCCCTTCCTGTTCTGGCTTGTCTGGTTCCTGTTTTCGTATTATATCCAGGGATATGGGTTCCTTCTGCTCTTTGTAAAAGGGGCAGCCTGGGTGATTTTTCTGGCAATGGGTCTATGCGGCCTTCTGCAGCTGCAAAGCGGAGAGGAAGCCCGGATAGCAGAACAGCTTCTGGAAGGGATCCGCGGCCGGTCCGGTACCGGAGCGGAATCGGGCAGGACGGTATACAAAGTCCTTCTGACAGTCTTTTCCTTCAGTCTGGTGCTTGGGATTGCAGGAGGTATCCATTACTGGGGCGGCCGGATGAAAACCGTTTATACCGGCAGGGTATCGGAGAGCGCATGGGAGGAAGACACCCCCCGGACGCAGTCCTTTCTGAAAAAGAATCCATCCTGGAAGGAACTGTCACCAATGCTGCTGCCGCTTTCCCTGCTGGAGGGGGAACCGGACATGGAATACCAGACCCGGGATTATAAAGGGGAGGAGCTGGAAAGCTACTCTTGCGTCAACCGCTTCCTTTTAGCGCCGGTGCAGGCGGAGACGATGCAGTATGGCGTGTGGGAGCCGCAGGGGGCTGCCCGGGAGAGTACCCTGAAACTGGAGTATTACCGTCTGGCTTCCCCAAAGCTGGCCGCGCCTCTGATGCGGGAGCTGGGACGGTATTATATGAAGTGGAATAAAGGCTGGGTGCCCGAAAGGGTGGAAAGCAGTTATTTTGATGAACTGGTTATCCATGACAGAGGGCTGCATTATCTGTTTGCCCGGAAAGGAAATCAGGTGATTATGGCTTATTATATCGGCGAAGAGAACCTGGCGGATCATCTGCCGGAATTGGAACAGCTGGCGGAGAAGCTTGCCGGCGGATGAGGACGGGCTGACCGCATAGGAAAAAAAGAAGGAGAAATAAGAAAATGTGCCGCATATTACTTGTAGAGGATGAAGAGACGATTCTATTTGCCCTGCGCGCAGGTCTTTTTCGGGAAGGCTATGATATTCTCACAGCAGGCAGCCTGGCGGAAGCGGGGATCCTGGCAGAAGAAAACCCCGATCTTATCGTGCTGGATTTGGGGCTGCCTGACGGGGAAGGGCTGGAATTCCTGAAGAGATGCAGAAAAATGGACGGGCCTCCTGTGATTATCCTTACCGCAAGAGATGAGGAAGCGGATATCATCCGCGGGCTGGATATGGGAGCGGATGATTATGTCACCAAACCATTTAAGCTGGGAATCCTCCTGTCTCGGATTCGTGCGGCCCTGCGCCGTTCCCGGCCGGATAGCGGGGAGGATAGCGCGGGGCAGCGGCTGGTATGCGGGGATGTGGTTCTGGATAAAATAGAAACCCGGGTATGTGCGGGCGGAAAGGAAGTCCTGCTGACTGCAGGAGAATACCGGCTTCTGGAAATCCTTCTGGAGAATAAGAAACGTACTTTAACCCGCACCCTTCTTCTGGAACAGCTTTGGGATATCGACGGCAATTTTGTGAACAGCAATACCCTCACCGTACTGATAAAACGGCTGCGGGAGAAGCTGGGCGGGGATCCCCAGAGAATTATTAAAACGGTGAGAGGGATTGGCTATAAAGCGGAGGATGGGGATGAAATATAGCGGAAAAAAGACGGTTTTTCTTTTTCTGTGGCTTGGTGTCTGTTTGCTGGCGGGCTTCGGGACAGCATTGCTGGCTGTCCGGCGCAGCGAGGCCTTTTTTTATAAAAAGGCGGCGCTCATGGCAGCCGGGGCGCCGGAAAGGGCAGGGGAAATGATGCGATCCCTGAAGCGGGAAGAGCCGGCAGAAGAGGCCGCAGGGGAAATCCTGCTGAAGCGGTTCGGCTATGAAGAAGGGGGATTCACCCGTGAGGCTTTCGGCGGCCTGACAGGGTGGCTGCTCCTTTTTTACTGTCTGGCGGCAGGAGGCGGAATGCTTTGGTACACCATGGGAGCAATACGGCGGAGAAGGCGGATCCTTGAACTGGAAGAATATCTGGTACGAATCAATAACGGAGAATACGATACGGGTATCGGTAACCGGGAAGATGAATATTCCCGGCTTCAGGACGAAATCTATAAAACAGTGGTAAATATCCGGGAGAGCCGGGAGGAAGCCCATAAAGGAAGGGAGAATCTGGCGGTGAGTCTGACGGATATATCCCATCAGCTGAAAACACCCCTCACATCCCTTTCGCTGCTCCAGGAGCTGTTGGAAGAGCAGGTAAAAGGAGAGGAGGGGAGACAGCTGCTTGCCAGGATGGAACAGCAGACCGGCCATATCCGCAGTCTTACGGCGGCCCTTCTGACTTTGTCCAGGCTGGATGCGGGAGTCCTCCCTCTGGTCAAAAAGGAGGAGGATTTGCAGGAAGTCCTCTCCTTTGCGGCGGAAACGGTCCGTTCCCTGACGGAAGATAAAAAACAGGAGGTGCGTATCACGGGCGGGGAAGGGAAACTCCTGTGCTGTGATTTGGGCTGGACGGGGGAGGCTGTGGCCAATATTCTGAAAAACTGCAGCGAGCATACGCCGGAAGGCGGATGTATCCGTATCCATGTGACTCAGAATACCATATATACCCGTATCCTGATCGATGATGAAGGGCCAGGGCTTACTTCCGAGGAATGCAGACGGATATTTGAACGCTTTTACAAAGGAACGGGCGGAGACAGAGACAGCGCGGGGGTGGGTCTGGCTTTGGCAAAATCTCTGACAGAGAGCCAGAACGGGGAGCTGCGGGCTGAAAACCGAAAGGAAGGCGGGGCGCGGTTCCTTATGACCTTTTACCAGTAATCATATTTTTCAAGGCATAAGGACGGCTCGCGGAGCGCGGCAAACGTTGTTTGTCACCGGATTGTCACACAGGCCTTTTACAATGCGGAGTGAATGAGCAGCAGGGCGCTGACAGAAAAGGAGGATTTTATGAACATTCTGCGATGTGAAAAAGTGACAAAGACCTATGAACTGGGACAGGGGACGGTAACAGCTCTGGACGGGGTGGATCTGACGGTGGAAAAAGGAGAATTTACTGCGATTGTAGGGGCTTCCGGTTCCGGGAAATCGACTTTGCTCCATATGCTGGGAGGGGTGGACCGGCCTACTTCGGGGAAAATATGGATTGAAGAAACGGATATTTCCACGTTGTCCGAAAAGCAGCTTTCTATTTTCAGAAGGCGCAAGGTGGGATTGATTTATCAGTTCTATAATCTGATCCCCACTCTGGATGTGCGGCAGAATATTCTTCTGCCTCTGCTGCTGGACGGACGGAAGCCGGAAGAGGAAAGCTTCCGGGAGCTGGTGGATACCCTGGGGCTGGGCGACCGGCTTTCCCATCTGCCGTCCCAGCTTTCCGGCGGACAGCAGCAGCGGGCGGCCATTGGGAGGGCGCTTATTTACCGTCCCGCCGTGCTTCTGGCCGACGAGCCTACCGGAAACCTGGATCGCAGGAACTCAGAGGAGATTCTGGCACTGCTGAAGCTTTCCAATAAACGCTACCATCAGACGGTAGTGCTCATTACCCATGATGAAAAGATCGCGCTGGAAGCGGGTCGCATCATCACCATAGAGGACGGACGTGTGCTGCGGGACAGCAAAGCGGACGGCGGGAAGGGGAGGGTGCAATGAAGGTTCTGATATCATATACGCTCCGAAGCATAATAAATAACCGGCGGACCACGCTGGCTTCCATGATAGCGGTTCTTATTGCCTCCACACTTCTGTATTCCCTTTGCAGTGCTTTTTATAACCAGAATGCCTGGCAGACCGATATCGAAATCCATGACAGCGGGGACTGGCATGCGGAGGTGGGCGGCCTGCTTACCAAAAAGGATCTGGAACAGATAGACAATAACCTGAACATTCGGCAGACAATGGTAAAGGGGCCGTTTCTTTCCGTTAAACTGCCGGAGGGGAGCGGACTCCCCTATCTGCTGCTCCGGGATGCGGATGAAGGCTACTGGGACGGCATGGGGGAAAAAAATCTGATTATTGAGGGACATATCCCTTCCAAACAGGGAGAGATAGCGGTATCCAAATCCTTTTTTGATGATAATCCCGGGTTCCGTCTGGGAGACACGGTAACTCTCCCGGCAGGGCATCGGATGATACAAGGAGAAATACAGGATACGGGAATCCGGCAGGAAGGCGAAGTGTTTGAGAAAACCGGGGAAAGAACCCTGACCATAGTCGGAAAAATGGATATGACCACACCCACCACGACACCCGGCTATTATGCCATGGGGTATCTGGATCGGGATGCGCTGGAGCCTTCGGAAGAGCTGGTGGTTTATGTGCAGCTGAACCGGGTAAAAGACACCTACCGGGTGATGCCAAAGCTTATGGAACAGCTGGGCTTTCAGACAAATGAATACGGCAGTTATGAAAACCATTTCCGCTATCATGGGCGGCTGCTGGCCCTGTATGGTGTATTCCCTCCTATGGACGCATCTCTGTCGGAAATATGGGATCGTTATGTAACCCTGTTCATATATGGAAGCATGGTGGTGCTTGCGGCACTGGCTTTTGTCCTGATTATACACAGCGCCTTTGCCATGTCGGCGGAAACCCGGATCAAACAGCTTGGCCTGTTCCGGTCCGCAGGAGCCACACCCGGCCAGATAAGAGCTGCTGTTTTGTTTGAGGGGCTTGCGGTATCCCTGCTTCCCATCGCTGCGGGCATTGCCCTGGGACAGCTTTTTACTGCACTGGCGGTACAGGTATATACGGAAATTCTGGGGGATCTCATCTATTATCCGATCCAGCTGCGTTTTCCGCCCCGGATAGCCCTGGGAGCTGTGGTTATATC
The DNA here is from genome assembly GCF_003478085.1 of Eisenbergiella sp. OF01-20. Lineage (NCBI taxonomy): Bacteria > Bacillati > Bacillota > Clostridia > Lachnospirales > Lachnospiraceae > Eisenbergiella > Eisenbergiella sp. OF01-20. Next base: position 89,998 of record NZ_QUES01000025.1, read on the forward strand.
CCTGGCAACCGTACTGGTATCCGCGGCGATACCGGCTTCAAGGATGGCGGGACTCACCCCGGTGGATGCCATACGGATGCAGTCAGGTACAGGAGGAAATAAGAAAAGGAAGAACAGAAGCTGTCTGTCCGGGAAAAAAGAACGACGCCGTACGGCAGGCGCCCTCCTGGGAATAGAGGGGATTCTGGGGGCAGCCTCCCAAAAGGCTCATAAAAAAGCCTTTCGGGCAGGGCTTGCGGCGCTTGCCATGTGTTTTGTGATGGTTACCGGTTTTTACTGTACGCTTACCCTGAATACTCTGGTGACCGAACGGAATGAAGGCGTAAATTATTATAATATCCAGATGAGATACAGCCTGACGGCAAGGCCGGAAAAAGAAATGACGGATGAGATTTTCCGTATTCCTGCCATGAAGGAGGGCACCTGGTATTACCGTACCCGTGTTTCCCTCTGGGTTGACAAGACTGCGGAATCAGATGAATTTGCGGCCCGCGGAGGCTTTGGGGCGGTGAACCCAAACCAGTTCAGCGTGCTGGAACGGGAAGGCAGCTATCGGATAAGAGCGGACATACTGGGGCTGGAAAAAGATTTCTTTGATTCATACTGCCGTTCCCTGGGAGAGGATCCGCAAGATTATTACGGACAGGATCTCCCACGGGCTATTATGGTAAGTAATATTTCTTATTACCCCAATGTCAAAAACAATATGCAAAAACACAGCCAGGAATACCAGATGCTGCGCACGCAGGCCGGCGCGATCCTTTCCCTGGAAGAAAAACTCCGGGATTCCGATGATACGGATTACCGGTTTGATGTTGCGATAGGGGCTAAAACGGAGCAAAGGCCTGTCTTGGACGAGTATACAAGCGATTACAGCATCCAGCTTTATGTGCCTATGGAAGAATATCTCAAGATAGTATCCCGGTTCCGGCCGGAACAGGCTGCCCAATATTACCAGGTCAGAGGTGTCGCACGTACCTCCCCCGAAGAGGATTTGCAAACAGCGGAAAAAATCCGGGAAATCAGCGGCAGATATCTGGCGGAGGAGGATTTTATCATACGCAGCCGTATGGAAGAAGAGCGGGACGGGGAAGTGGCAGGAAGAGCCATGGAAGCGGTGATAAATCTCATAGGCGGACTGCTTTCCCTGATAGGTATCTCCAATGCGGTTTCCGCCGCGGCAGGTTCGCTGCGCATGCGCAGAAGGGAATTTGCGGTACTGCGTTCCGTCGGAATGGATGAAGGGCAGCTTAAAAAAATGCTTTTCCTGGAAGGGCTGCGTATGGCAGCCGCCCCTATCCTTACCGGGATCCCCATTCTCCTCCTCCTCTGTATCTATTTGATGCAGGTTACGGGAATATCCCCGGGAACCCTGTTTCCGGTATTCCCATGGAGTAAGGTGCTTGGCAATATGGGGCTGGTGATGGCCGCTGTCGGAATTGCCTATCTGCTGGCTTTCCTGAGTATACGGAAGGAACCGATTGCCGATGCGGTGAGGGATGAAACGGTATAAGAGCCTGTTAGTTACTGTTTACGGCCCCCTGTGCCGCTGCCCGGTGGGTCGTAAACAGTAATGCCTGTTACGCGTATTTTACCGGATTTTGAGAATAAGGTGCTTTTTCCCGGAAAGTGTGTTATAATACCTTTATAACTGCTGCATCGGTAACTGACCTGTGTTTTCGTTGCAGTTTTTTTAGTTGTAAAGGAATAGGTGTAAAATGTATAATGTGAATGATGTGGTAGTGCATGAAAACGGTGGTGTGTACAGAGTTGCAGCGATTGGAAAGCCTGATTTTGTTAACGGGCCGGAGACGTATTATACTTTGCGTTCCGTAGGGAATGAGGAAAGTACGATATATGTGAAGCTGAATAATGACAAGGTATACATGCGGCCGGTCATGTCCCGGAAGGAAGCGAAGGAATATCTGGAACAGCTTCCGGAAATGACGGCTGAGTACGAAGCCAATAACAAGGAACGGGAACGGCTGAGCAGGCAGATTCTGAAATCCTGCGAAGTCAGCCAGTATCTGAAGCTGATGAAAGCAATTCTTCTGGAACAGGACCGGAAAAAGAAAAACGGCAAAAAGCTGAATTGTTCCGATGAAAAGAATCTGCAGAGAGCGGAAAAGATGCTTATTTCCGAATTTGCCGTTGTTTTCAACATCACGGTGGAGAAGGCAAGAAGCTCTGTTTTTGAGGCGGTTTTTGACAAGGAAATGGATGCGTGACCGCCGGAGACAGGAGTTTAAAAAGATAGCAAAACGATACTACAGAGTAAATATATCATAAAAATAAAAAATGTTTGACAATTTTTCAAATGTATGTTATAGTCAGACAGTAATCAATTTGAATTTAGAGCTGGCCTTCGTTATGAGTCATTCCTTTTTTCTTAATGACTGATACGCAGGCCAGCTTTTTTGTAAGGAAAATTCTGCAGGGATACGTGAAAAACAGGCATCAGGAATTCTTCCCGCCGGTTTAAATTGATATAAATATTATAATGGAGGTACTGAAAATGAATAACGGTACAGTGAAATGGTTCAACGCAGAAAAAGGATATGGATTTATTACCAATGACGCAAGCGGTGAGGATGTGTTCGTACACTATTCTTCCATCGTTTCTGAAGGCTATAAGAGCCTGAACGAAGGCCAGAAGGTTACTTTCGATATGGAAAGTGATCCCAGAGACAGCAGAAAACTGAGAGCGGTTAACGTCTGCGCAGCATAAGCAGAAGAAGAAGTATTCTGTCGTCCGTAGTACCATCGCATTTTGGGTTCGGCCATTAGAATATTTATATCGTACTTGGGAAACGGGGGAGAAGAGATTCTCCTCTGTTTTTTTGGCGTGAGGGCGCCGTCCGCCTATTGGTTCGTCCTGCCAAGGCCATTGCCTGCCGCCCGGCCCCATGTCCCTGCGCCTCCGGCTCCCCCGTATGTTGGCTCCCTGCCCTGCCGGCTCCGATCCGCCCCGGGGCTATGATGTCCGGCAGATACTGCTATACCGGGCATTCCGATGAGCCCAAAGCATCAAAATCGGCAGATGGGCTGCCGATTTTGATTGGTCTCCTCTTCATGGTATAGAAAGTATCTGCGGGACATCATAGCCCCGGGGCGGATCGGAGCCGGCAGGGCAGGGAGCCAACATA
>NZ_QUES01000026.1:0-89382 GCF_003478085.1 Eisenbergiella sp. OF01-20
GCAGCGCCCCGCAGACAGCGGGCGGAGGGCCATTTGGCACCCGCGAAGTTTGAGTTACATATCATTACGATATATAATTTTCCTGTCAGCCCTTTACGGATCCTATCATTACGCCCTGCTCAAAATACTTCTGGAGGAACGGATAAATGATCAGCATAGGCAGCGCGGAAATCACAATGACGCCATATTTGATCATATTCGCGGTGTCCGCCTGTTTGATAAGGGCCATCATCTGTTCCGCCGAAAAGCTCATGCCATCCGCCATGGCGGTTTTGGCAAACGTACTTTTCGTCAGTATCTCCCTCAGAAACAGCTGCAAAGGGAATTTTCCCCTGTCCTTGAGATAGATCATTTCGGTAAAATAAGAATTCCAGCGGCCCACCCCATAATAGAGTGTCATTACCACCGTGATCGCTTTGGATAACGGGAAAACGATTTTACCGAAAATCTGGAAGTCATTGCAGCCGTCAATAACAGCCGCTTCCTGGATTTCCCACGGGATAGCCGTCAGGAAATAGGTGCGTGCCACGATCAGGTTAAATGTGGATACCAGGCCGTTTATCAGAATGATACTGCGGGTATCCAGCAGTCCGAGGCTTTTAATATTTAGATAACCCGGAATCATGCCTCCGCTGAAATACATGGTAATCATGAAGAAAATCATCAGATATTTCTGCCCTTTCAGATCCTTTCTGGACATGGCATAGGCACAGGGAAGTGTAGCCGCCAGATTCAGCAGGGTTCCCAGGAACATATAGAAAACGGTGTTCAGATAGCCGGCCCAGATTTCTTTATACTGCAGCAGGTACCGGTACCCCTCCAGCGAAGGCCTGACCGGAAGCAGCAGCATCTCCCCGCCCGCAACGGCCTTGGGATCGCTGAAGGAAGCGCTCAGGACAAACAGCAGCGGATAGAGCATGATAACCGCAAGGAACAGCAGCAGGACATATATCACGATATTGAAAATACCGTTGTTAATCTTCGTCTTACCAGGCATTTTAATTGGCATCCCTTCTTACTCCTTTCTCAGAACAGACTTGTTTTCGTGGTGCGTTTGGAAATCGTATTCGCCAGCACCAGGACAATGGTATTTACCACCGAATTAAACAGATCCGCAGCGGCTCCAAAGGAAAAGTCCGACTTTTCCAGACCGGATTTATAGACAAACGTGGAAATCACCTCCGAAGCGCTCAGGTTCGTGGGATTCTGCAATAAAAATACCTTCTCGTACCCCACGCTCAGCAGGGAACCACAGTTTAATATCAGAAGAATGAGAATGGTAGGCACCAGGACCGGCAGATTAATATACCAGATTTTCTGCAGCCTGGAAGCGCCGTCGATTTCAGCCGCCTCAATCAGCGCTTTGTCCACCCCCGATAAGGTTGCAAAATAAATGATGCTTCCCCATCCCATTTCCTGCCAGACGCCGCTCAACACGTAAACCCATTTGAACATGGACGGTTCCTGGAGGAAATTAATGCTGTCCCCGCCGACCATGGCGATGAACTTATTGATGACGCCGGAGGAGGGGCTGAGAAACAGCGTGAGCATCCCGCACAGAACCACCGTCGATATGAAATGGGGGGCATAGGATATCGTCTGGAACCCTTTCCGGAAACGGCTGTTCTGCACTTCGTTGAGGACCAGCGCAAGAATGATAGGAACGGGGAAACCCAGCAGCAGGGTCAGCCCGCTCAGAGTCAGTGTATTTTTTAAGATGATGGGAAACCAGTAGGAAGAAAACAACCGTTCAAAATTATCCAGGCCGATCCATGGGCTTCCCATAATCCCTTTTCGCATACTATAATTTTTAAAGGCGATGATGATTCCATACATCGGTTTATAAGCGAAGATAAGAAAATAAACAACGGCGGGCAGGCACATCACATACAGCTGCCAGTTCCTCCATATACTCTTTTTCTTTTCCTGCTCCGCCCGGATGGATTTGCGTTTCATACGGCTCATATCTCTTCCTCCTGGATTCCTTTCCCGCAGGACAGCTGTCGGACACCATTGCCTGTACCCGCATCCGACGGCTGCTTCCCGCTTTAAATACCCGTTTCCTGTATCGGGTATTTCTATGATTATATTAGCAACCGCCCATTGATTTTGACATGGAGAGAATCCCAATTTGGGGCAAAAAAATATGGAGAAAACAGTCCATCCGTAAAAAGGACTGTTTTCTCCATACATTTTGCCGAATTATCCATAGCTTTACTTAACAACGGCTGCAAAACTCCACCGGCGTAATCGTTCAGACCGTTTTGAACAATTTGCCCTGCCCTCCCTGGACGCCGCCATAGGGTCAGTACAAAATTCCATCATAATATTTCAGCAGCAGCTGCACCACCCTGCTGTAGCTCTTCATGCCATCCTCCACCCCGTTCAGCTTCAGCGTCGCTTCCGTGAACTGGTTGGATGCTTTCTTGACCGCCGCCGTCTGGATCACCGCTTTCTCTTCCACCTTTTCCCACGCCTCCGCCGTCAGGAACAGGTCATCGTCGTAAACACTCCGGGCGATTTCCGGGTGTTCAAAATATTGGGATGCGTTATGGTTTACGGAGTCCCGGAATTCCTTTTCCACATAGCTTAACACGCTCATATAACCGCTGTACCGGAAGAAAAGGTCATCCGAACCGATACAGGCCAGGAAGCCGATGAAATTAGCCTCATCCTCGTAAATAAACCCCTTCAGATGCGCCAGCTCGTGGCAGATGGTGGCGGGCTTGTTCACCACATACATGGTTTTGTTATAATTCGCTTCCATGGAAAAAGGGAAGTAATATCCCATCATATGTTCCTGGCTCAGGAAATCGGAGGAATGAATGGTCTTGGCATTGGGATAATAACCGGAAAGCTGCCCGTACTCGTTTCCCAGGCTCTGCATGGCTTTTATCGCACCTGCATTGATTTCATCCTCATAGACCAGATACCCCTTTTCATCCCGTTCCATCTGCTCCGTCAGCCCGTTCAGCTGTGTGACGATATAATCCCGCACCGCCGCCAGTTCCTTGTCCGTATAGCCGCGTTCTGTTTTCTCCGGCATATATTTCTCATCAATCGGAGACGCATGATATAAAAGGAAACAGTTGCAGGTCATGATCCAGAACACCGCCAGCAGAATCCAGGCGAAGCCCTTATAAAACCCCCTGCATAGTTTCTTTACCCAGTCTTTTCTGACAAAAACCCTCACCAGCCCCAGAAGCAGCGCTTCCGCCAGCAGCAGGATGCCGAAGGCAATCATCCATTCCCCCACGGAAAAAGGAAAGACGGACATCATCCTGCCGTAAGTATTAACGGAAACCGGAAACACAAACCGGATGTGCCAGTCGCAAAATGCCGTGCTGTTCCACGCCACTATATTGGTTACTACCGCCGCTGCAAATAAGGCAAACCAAATCTTTTTTTTCAAAAAAACCATCCCCCGCTCTCTGCCCTTTCCGCCGCTTTTATTACGGCGGGACAGACTGTAATATCCCCTATTTATACTATACCCGCCGCCTCCTGCCAAAACAATAGAATCACAGAAATGCTAGAAAGAATTCACAATCTATTTACATTTCGGTAAAGGAAAGTTAACGGGAGGGGACGGCCGCGGGGCAGCTGTCCTGAAATGCCGTAAATGCAGGGGCTAAACTCTGCCGGGAATACGAAATGCATTAACCTGGCTTCCCATCCGGCGGCCCTGGTTACTTTTCTTGTAAACGGACAGGTTTACCTACTGTTAGGGCTTGCCGCCGCTTTTTTCTCCATTCTCGGAAACTTTATCGGTTCCGGCATGGTCGTAAAAAATGGGGCGAAAACAGTCCGCCCCATCATTATTGTTGTGCTTATTTTGTTGTTTTATAAAGGAATCGTATCCGCCTAGTGCCGCCCGGCACTAGTCAGATTTCCGGTTCCGCCACAGGCTGCGGTTTCTTGCCCGGAAGCTGCACCAGGATTACGGCGGCAAATACGAGTACGCAGCCGAAAATTTCCTTGCCGTTCATGGTCTGATCCAGAATCACCCAGCCCGCAAGGACGGAAACCACCGATTCCAGGCTCAATATCAGGGAGGCTACCGTAGGATCCAGATTTCTCTGCCCGATTATCTGGAGGGTATACGCAACGCCGCAGGACATGACACCGGCATAAAGCACCGGGACGGCTCCGCTTACCAGCGCATCCCAGGAAGGGGTTTCCAGCAGGAACGCCCCGATGGTACAGAGGATCCCCGCCACAAAAAACTGGATGCAGGACAGCTTCACGCCGTCCGCTTTGGGGGAAAAATAATCAATTACCAGGATATGTACGGAAAAGATCACGGCGCACAAAAATACCAGCAGATCTCCCTTGTTCAGGCTTAACGTCTCATTGACGCACAGCAGATACATCCCTGCCGCCGCCAGGGCCGCTCCGGCCCAGACAATCCTTCTCACCTTTTTCCCGAAAAACAGCCCCATAATAGGGACGATAATAATATAAAGGGTGGTTATGAACCCCGCCTTGCCAACGGTGGTATATTGGATCCCATACTGCTGGAACATGCTGGCGGTGCAGATGGCCAGACCACAGCAGCAGCCTCCCAGCAGGGTTACTTTACGGCGGGCCTTCTTTTTTTCCGGCGTTTCGGCTTCTCCGCCGTTCTTTTTCCTGCTTCTTTCCCGGACGGCAATTAACGGAAGAAGGACGATTCCGCCGATAAGGCTCCTGGCCCCATTAAAGGTAAAAGGCCCCATATAATCCATTCCCACGCTCTGGGCCACAAAAGCCACACCCCAGATGGATGCGGCAAGAAAAAGAAGCAGGCTGCTGCGGTATTGCCCGCCTGCGTTGTTCTGACTGTTCTGTTTCATAAATATCCCAACTTTCTATTCCTTATCGGGCAAAAAAAGGTCGGTCAGCTCCGCTATAATCCGGCGGATCCGTTTTCCTGTACAGCGGACAGTGACATCCGCATATTTTTCATACAGAGGGACTCTCTCCGCATACAGCTCTTCCAGAGTCTGTCCGTCCTTCAGGGCCACGCCCCTTTTTCGCAGGTCACCCAGCCTGGTTTCTATCTCTTCACAGGAAAGCTCCAGATAAACCACTGTTCCGATTTCCTTCAGATGACGCATGGCCTGTTCTCCGTAAACCACGCTTCCTCCGGTGGCAATGATACTGTTCTGTGCTTCTATCCGGCTGTTCACATCGTTTTCAATCTCCAAAAAGCCCGCAAGCCCGTCGCCGGAAATGATTTCGTGAAGAAGCCGTCCCGTCTCCTCCTGGATAACCAGATCCGAATCCAGGAACCGGCAGCCCAGAACCTTCGCCAGAACCACGCCGACCGTGCTTTTTCCCGCGCCCGGCATACCGATTAATACAATATTATCTTTCGTGCCCATACGGTTATCCCAGATAAGCGATCACTTCGACTTCACAGAGAACGCTTTTGGGCAGCTGCTTTACCGCCACACAGCTTCTTGCGGGTTTTTCGGTAAAATATTTTTCATAAACGGCATTGAACGCCGCAAAATCCGCCATATCGGCAAGGAAACAGCTTGTTTTCACCACATTGGCATAGCCGGTGCCGGCAGCTTCCAGAATTGCCCCGATATTTTTCATAACCTGCTCCGCCTGGGCTTCAATCCCTTCCGCCTCAATGTTCCCGTTCTCCGGATTAATGGGTATCTGCCCGGAAGCAAATAAAAAATCACCGGCTGCAATAGCCTGGGAGTAAGGTCCGATTGCTGCAGGCGCCTTGTCTGTTGCTATTTTTTTGAACATAATAAATCCTCCATTACCTCTGTTTCTAATTATACAACTCGTAACTGCACAGTCCCGTCACAGTTGCCACGGTTTTCATAATACCATTATTTTTCCCGGCGGGCAAGGTGAAATATGCCGGTTATAACGCCCCGGATGCGCAAAACGGGCTGGGGAAATTACCGGCGTAATCTCCGCAGCCCGTTGTCTTTCCTGTGAGGACTCATTCGTCAAAAGCCACCGTCACATAAAAACCTCTTTCATTTTCAATGACTGCCGTCACATCCCCTTCTCTGGCCGACAGCTTTTCCCGGAAAGGATAGTTGCCGGACATGGCAAGGGAAGGATCGATGGTGTAATAATAGTTGCTGGGAAGGACACCCTCCGTGACCGTCACATGATCGCCCTCCTTCAGAAGCCCCGGGCGCTCCATTTTGAATTCCATAGTACGCATTTTTCCGCCTGCTTTCCTGTCTTGTGCCGACAGGACCTTCTGTCTGCCGGCATTTTTATCACACCTGGTATTCCCAGGATACGATTCCATAACCGTTATTATACCTTTTCGGCCGGCGCTTGGCAATGATACGTTATTGACATGATACGTTTTTGCAGCGGCATCCAGCCGGCCCTGTGTGCCCTGCGGCATGCCCCTCCCCTGCTTTTCCCCGGGGCGGCGGTACGGTTACGATTGGCGGATTAAATTTACTTTACTCCGGGCTTTCCAGCACTACCGCATGAGCTATGCCCGGTACATTCTGCCCTTCGTTGAAGCTGGTCTTGCTTAAGAGCGCTCCGGTGGGAGCAAAGAGCACATGTTTCCATACCCCTTCTTCCAGCATTTTAAGGATATAAGCGGAAAGGGTTACCGCGGAACAGCCGCAGCCGGAACCTCCTGCATGGGTATCCTGCTCCTTGGCGTCAAAAATTTCTATACCGCAGTCCATATGCTGGCCGGAGATGTCAATTCCTTTTTTAGTAAGCAGGTCAATGAGTACGGTCTGTCCCACCGTTCCCAAATCCCCTGTTATGATCTTATCATAATAATCCGGCTTTCTGCCGAAATCCTTCAGGTGCTGTTCAATCGTGGATGCCGCTGCCGGAGCCATGCAGGCCCCCATGTTCATGCTGTCCTTCAGGCCGTAATCCACAATTTTTCCCGGGGTCAGCCCGGTAATTTTTGCCCTGGCTTTCCCGCCTTTGTCCGCAGCAAGTACAAAGGCACCGCTTCCGGTCACCGTCCAGGTGGCGGATAAGGGGCGCTGGTTGCCGTAGCCCAGGGGAAAACGGAATTCTTTTTCGGCGCTGGCGAAATGGCTGCTGGTAACACAGGCTGCTTTTTCGGCAAAACCGCCGCTGATGACAAGGGAGGCCAGGGTGATGGAAAGTCCGCAGGTGGAACACGCTCCATACAGGCCGAACAGCGGAAGTTCAAAGTCCATCAGCCCGAAGCTGGTGGCGATTTCCTGCCCCAGGAGATCGCCTGCAAAGAGGAAACGCACATCCTCCTGCTTCCAGCCGGCTTTTCTCAGCGCCGTACCCAGGGCCTCCTTCTGCAGGGTGCTTTCCGCCTCCTCCCAGGACTGGCTGCCGAACATATCGTCCTCTCCCACCAGGTCAAACAGCTCTCCCAGCGGGCCTTCTCCTTCTTTTTTCCCCACAATGGAGGCGCTGTCTATGATGTATACCGGCTTTTTCAGGTTTACGCTCTGCTTTCCCAAGATCGGGGATTCCTGTGCCGTACTTTGGTTTTTATTCATTTTTGTGCATTCCTTTCTGTATGGTCTGCTGTTATTATCTGGATTTTTACAGAAAGTATGCAAAAAGGATAGGAACCTGGAATTTTGTTTTTTTTTCAATTATTTTTATTAACCAGGAAACCGGGAGCCATACAGAATACAGGGAAGCTTACCGGTTTCTTACCACTTCCCCTGTATATGGGTTTTGTATCATTTCCAATGCTGTGAGAGCCGAGTTAACCGTTCCCTCTCCCAATGCACCCTGAATATTAGCCATGGTCGCGGAAAGGTTTACCACCCGGTATCCGCCGTCCTTCAGAACTACATCGGCGAGTGCGCCTTCCCCCTCCAGCAGCCTTCCATCCGTTAAGCTGCGGACACGTTTTTCAAATATGGCCCCCCGCCCATCCGTGTCCGCACTCTTTCCTTTTTTACAGGAAAACCCGAAATGCATTCCCTCCGGAGGCTGCGCGATTACCAGTCTTTTTATTTCACCCATATATAGTCCAAGCAGCACTTGTGCGCCCAGGGTTTCCAGCCGCAGCGCACGCAGAGGATCCCTGTCGTTTCCTTCCGCAAAAGCCTGAAATTCCAGCCCCCGCCAGCCGCTCACCATAACGGAGCGCAGAAGGAAACCGGTCACCACTCCCGACATGGCATTGCTTCCGTCCTCAGGGGCTTTTGCTTCCTTTTTCTGCAGCCTTGGCCTGATACGGGTACTTTCACAGAATGCCCTTTCCATTACCGTTTCAATCACCTTCGCGTCATGCTGGTAATCGATCGCAAAGCTGCGTCCGGGACTCATGGCTCCGTCCAGCAGCGCTGCGATATAGCTTTTATCCAGAAAGAAAAAACGGAGGCTTTCCGGCGGAAGCATCTCTTCTCTCACCGTCATATAGGGAAAGGGTACATCGTAGAGCAGTGCCCACTGTGCCAGGGAACGGAGGATTTCCTCCGGTACCTCCGGCACACCTGTCCAGTTAAAATAATCGAAGAGATTAGTTTGATCCTTCTCTCCTGCAAGCCAGCTTTGCTCCATCTTTATAACTTCCTTTCTTCCGGCAGCAAACAGGCCGACACCAGCCCATTTGCGGCCTGAGCCAGCATCTCTTTGATATACGCCTCCAGCACGGCGGCAAACTGTCCGGTCCCCTCAATACCGGCCGGATCCCTGCCTTCACCGGCGCCTTCCCTCTCTTGTTCCATGAGAGCAAGGCATCTGCTGCGGATATCCCGTTCGGCCCCCAGACCGCAGGCCAGCCTGTACCGCTGGCGGATTCCTGCTGCAAGTGCCTTATCCGTGCTGCGCCAGGTATGAAGGGCCGCAGAGTAGCTTCCATTCTGCAAGGCCAGCTGCCGGCCCAGACAATAAGCGGCGCTATAGCTGATGTCAAACATCCCCATATCCGGATCGTAATGCAGCCAGGCGTCCCCGTTCATCTTGGGCTTCATGCCGCTGTCTCTTTCCCGGTACGCCGCAAAAGGGCCGCGGTAAAAAGAGACTGTGGAGCTTGCATCCCGCAGCTGATGGTCTACAGGCGCATAGCCCATCTTCAAAAGATTACGCAGTTCCTCCGGCAGGCTGTTCTTCCTTATCTCGGGCAGCTGGAATGCACTTGTATCCAGGCCTTCAAAGACTGTTTTAAAGTCAAATTCTTCGGTTGCACAATAAAAACTCCAGCTGTACAATAACGGCACCCTGACGGTTGTATACATCTGCTCCCCTGCGATTTCCGCCCGCAGGGAAGGGTCCGTCAAAAATTCCCCGAACTGCTCCACGGATACCACATAGCAGCTGTTTTTAATCCCTTTTCCGCCTGGAACCGCTGCCGGATATCTGGTGGACAGCAATACGGAAAGCCATTCCTCAGGCGGATTTTCTTCCGTCACCTTATTATCCCTGCATACACAGCGGGCATGGGCACACAGAGAAAGATCCCCTGCGTCCGGACAGACACCCGCAAACAGCCCTGCCGCCACATCCAGTACCATGCAGTCTGCCGCCATGGAGGAATCATATACCACAGGGCAGTACCTGCCTGTCTCCGGCGTAAACGCTTCCTTTGCTGGAAGGGATCTCACCGCAGCATCCTCTGTTTCATCAAATAAAAGCAAAGCGAGCCAGGGCAATTTCTCCGCTTTTGCCACGTCCCGTTCCCAGGGCAGCGTCTTGTTTGTAAATACAAGGTTTGGAAGCACTCTCTCAAAGTTACCGAAGGCATCCCTGGGAGGGTAGACGGAATAAACATCACTTTGCGGCATACATAAGGGATCCGCTCCGCAGCGGAAGGAAAAAAACGCCGGTTCAACCGTGCTTCCAGGTATCGTGCTCTCCTGTCTTGCCTCCAGGGTATAGACTCCTGCGGTAAGTCCGGGTTTCAATTGGGATGCCAAACCGATTCTTTCCTGTTCCATCTTACTCTCCCATTCCCATAGGCGAAAGGACCGGCTCACCCAGAAGGATTTCTTCCAGGTTGCTGCCCCAGCCCACCATATCGGCCGCTGCTGCGGTGCTATAGTTTTCCGCCAGACAATTCAGAACACTGCTTCTTTTTACATTCCCCACAATTGATTTTTCAATCTGTTCCAGAACATCCCCCGGGTATTCCTTCGGTTGTATGGGATCCGTTTGGGGCCATACAAAACAGAGGGGGCCAAGCTTTTCATTTTCGCACAGTACCTTCATGGAATAATAGCCCTTTTGGGGGAGCCTGTTCTCAGGTATCGGTTCAGGGGCTTTCAGCCTGATCCCTAAAAGCTGGTTTTTTTTCAGCCCTTCCGTTCCGTAGGGATCCGGTTTGTGTGTATCCCACAGCGCTTTCGGTACATTTCCGTAAATCCACTCCGCCCTTACATCCTGTGCCTGTCCGGTCTTATCCGTGACGACTGCCTTCAGGGTACTTGCAAACGTTTCCAGCTTCATGGGCACCACCCCTATAGGTTCCCTGTTTACAGGCTCCGGGGCAAGCTCTTTTTCTTTTCCCTGTACGCTTATGGCGGTGGAGGGCAGCAGGCTTTTTACTTCCAGGACAAGCCGGTCCGTGCTGTACCAGGAAAGCCCGTCCTCTCCCTTTCCCGCACTGCTTCCCGCGGCCTGTACCGATAGAATCTTCTTTCCGCCGTTGGCGTCCTGCCCTGTCAGAAAGGCCTCCGCAAACTCCCCCCAGGCAAGCGCTTTCTCTTCGGGCTTCTCTGAGCCGAAAGAAATGGTGAAGGATATAATAAACCAGGATATATGCAGCTTTCCTCCGAAAGGCGGCCCATAACAAGTAAGGCTCGCTCCCACTTCCAGGGTAAAGGTCCTGTAAAAAGGAAAGAAATCCCAGCGGAAGCTGGCTCCCAGGCTGATTCCCACATAAAATTCATAGGCAAAGGGCTTCCACTTCATGTAAAATTCCAGACCTGCCCGGAACCAGGCCCGCAGCCGGCCCCGCTCGTAGGTAATGGAGGCATTGCCGCCGAGCATGACACAGCTGGGTGTCAGCGCAAAATAAAAAGAAGCGCTTAACACCAGATCCTTGTCTATGTTCCAATGTATCCCAATCCGATCCACTTTGGGGTAATGGGCTACGACAAACCCTTCTTTATAACCGCCCATTGTCAGGACAAAATCACCGCTGTGTTCGTTCTCCCCAAACCAGGCGGCAAAAGCAAAGCCTCCCTGCAGCCTGCAGTTTCGATCCAAAAGAAAAGACTGGCTGCTTAAAGCTCCCAGGATGCTAACCACGCCTTCCGAAGGAGATACCACTGCGAGCAGGGAAAGCTCCGCGTAAACAAAGGGCTTCGGGTTTCCCGGGGGAAGGGACAGGGTGGATACCCCCATAAGCGCAAGCTTCAGCCGGTTCCCCCATACCACGTTTAAAAGCAGAAAACTGTCCAGCAGCCCGAAGGAGGTAAAACGGATGCCTGCAGCGGCGAAAAACTGGCCTTTACAGGGTACTATATAGGTATTCATTGCTTTCAGCACCTGTGCAGGCGTCATCTCTTCCGTCAGCTGCCCTCCTCCCATGACCGCCTCCACAAAAGGAAAGCTTTTGACCGCTTCCGCCCCGGATGGCAGCAGCAGCGTCCGGTTATAACCAAAGCCTCCTGCTATCCCCGTTATATAGAAAACCGGAGGCCCTCCCAGGGGGTAACACAGCATCAGCCAGGCAAAAAAAGAAGCCTCTCCGCCGGGCAGCTTCCCGTAAGATCCCAAAACCATGAGCTGAAAATTCTTTACACGCACGGACAGTTCCCCTGTATAAAGCTCCACCCCCTGTTCCCTGGTAATGTACAGGCCCCCGGAAAGGATCAGGGGATCCTTGCGTATGCTCACCGTCAGTCCCTGCATTCCGAATGCCGCCGCTTTCCCCTTTTTCATGGGAACCGTGACATAAAGCCCCAGCACTTCAAACAGCAGGACAGACAAAGAGAGTCCCGCGTCCACATAGACTGTGATACTGCCTTCTCCCAGTACAAAACCCAGGCGGGACAGCCGGACCGGCCCCAGATTCTTTTTTATATCCACCCATTTTATATCACCGGCCTCCGTCTGCTCCCCATGCTCCGTCACCCCTGTGCCCACGCGAGTCTCTTCCACTCCGCCATTCTCTTCTCCCAGGGTAAGGGGCAGCCGGGTGTTTCCGAAGGCCACGGCAAGGCAGGCGGAAAGAGCCGCCCTTTGGCTGCCGCCCAGCTTAAGGGACAGCCAATCCAGTTCAACCGTCCACTCGTCGCCGATGCAATCCCCTAGCAGAGGCATGGCGGAAAGGGACAGCTTCATCCCAAGCTCCAGCGTAAAAACAAATTCCCGAAGGCCGCCGGCTTTTCCCGTGCGGATGGAAAGAGCGCCATATTCCGTGGTCGCCAGACGCAGGGAAAATTCCTCCGCCTCAAAGGCGTAAGCAAATCGCAGTTCTTTCAGGAAAAGGCCATACTCCGTGATGATTTCCGGTACCTGAAAGGAAAGGGGCGTGCCGGCAAGCTCCTCCGAAAGCAGAGCCAGGCCGCAGTCCTCCCCGCTTTTTCGGATCCAGGCCCCGGCAAGCTCCTTGCATTCTTTCCCGGCAGTATAAGAAACCAGGAAATGCAGTTTTCCTATCGATGCATCCGCTTCCAGCCGTATGTGGTTGGTAAGAGGGCTGGACCCTCCATTGGAAGGCCGGCCGTCGGGCAGTTCTCTCACTCAGTATCCTCCAGCATCTTTTCCACATCCACGATATTCATTGTACTCAGTATTTTGGCACGCCTGGTATTCCACACCATGAGGGAAAGCCTTTCCACATCGATAAAAGCCTGGCTGGGAAATACACCGTCCAGCATAACATCGATTTCCAGCGCATACTCCAGCTGGTGCCCTGTCATGAGCAGTAAAAACGCCTGATTCAGCCGGATTTTGATTTTATTGAAATCCAGGCCGTTTTCCACTGCCCGGATATCCGCTTCGTTCCCCGTCTTTTTGGCGGCCGCGCTGCTTACATCTGTCACCGCCCCTTCTACCTTATCCTGTGTCAGATCTGAGGTCATGGAAGGGTCATAATCTTTGCCGAACTGGTTAATCGCTTCTACCATCTCTTTTATAGTCATTCCCTCTGCGGACTGCAGTTCGCCCGGAAGAATCACAAAGGCATTTTCTTTCCCGATTTTGGAAAATGCCATTTTCAGTTTGGTGCCGATCAGTGTGAAATCCAGGGATGCCTGCACGTTGAAAGTCAGATCATTTTCCCCTCCAACCTTTGTTGCCAGTTCATTCTCCATATTCATCCTCCTTTTCAAAATGTGTAACGGTTTCTATAATTTTCTTGCAAAAAACAGATAACTAGTGCGCCCATATATGTTAATCATACCGTTTTCCCGATCTATAAGTCAACCAATAATTAGTAAATTAACATACAAATTTACAGAATATATTTTGTATATATTTTATATTGTCTGACAATTTCTTTTGTGATACGTTTACATTAAGTATCTCAGAGAGGAGGTATCTATGAAATCATATACTTTACTGGACAATGTGATCGAAGAAGCCAGGGAAGCGGGGGGAATCCTGGAGCTTGATTTTACCCGGGAAGCACACTACGCCTTTTTCCTGGAGCACCTGGGCGGTGAAGAACGTCTGAAACGTACCGCGCCGGAAATGCTTTCCAGCCTTCGTACGCAAAGAAACGGTGTCCTGCGTGCCGAACCAAGGAACGATTTGAATCTTACGGACGGTTATCTGGTCCATGATCTAAAGGTAGCCCCTAACCTGCGGGGCGAAACCAATGGACTGACCTTCCGGCTTTCGGCGAAAACAGAATTATCCTTATGCAGCGCCAGCCTGATTCCGCAGCTCAATGTGTGCCATTACTTCCGGGATGCCAGGACAAAAGACATTATAAAGCAAATCGACCAGACCGTATCCGGGGAAACCAACCGCTTTGTTTCCCCGGTATCCTGTGAGAGCCTTACCGCAGGCCTGACCGAACGTCTTATCCGTATTGACAGCATATACTCCACGGTGGATCAATCCGGTGACGGTAAACCCTATCTGCGCGGGAAGGTCTGCTCTTCCACAGCGATCATCCAGTCCTTCCAGGAGGATGTGTGCACGGTGGAGCTGAGCGATCCGGTAATCAAGCATCCGAATCGGACCTATCACCCCGATATGGTCTGCATCAGCTATGACCGGAAATCCCAGATGTCGGATCCGGATTATCATAAGGAAACGCAGCTGGACCCCGAGATTCAGGAGATGCCGGTTTATCTGCCATTTACCATAACCATATCCCTGAAAAACCAGGCTTATTTTTATAAGATGGCAAAGACCGGTTATTTTTATGAAAAATACCAGCCCAGAATCAGTCTTTACCGTATCCTGAACGATGAAAAAGAAATGCCCGGCTGTGCCCGCATGATCCAGCCCTGGTCACAGATCTCCGACAAAAATGTGGAGATATTGGAATACAACAAAACAGAGTCCGACGACATTATAACAGAGCAGCCGAACAAGCTGAAGATTACCTTCCCCGAAGACTGGAATTCCGACCTGACTTCCGCTTCCGTGATGGACCGTACCACAGAAGCCGAACTGTACGGCAATTTTCTCCTGAACATAAAGCATCCATCAGGGAGCACATACAAAGACGGTTATGTCAGTATCATAGCCCAATATGAGTACCAGAGTACGGATCCTGCGCAGGTGAAGGTGGAGCGGCTGTTTTACCAGTGGGGATGTGTTGCCCGGGATACCCTCCTCCTTACACCTATGGGCCTGCTTGCGGCACAGGATGTGAAAATCGGCGACGTGCTTCTCACTCCTGACGGCAGGTCCATGCCGGTGCGGGATATCATCACCGGTATGGAAAACACACTTCTCTGCATAAAAACATATCAAAATACCCTGTGGGTCTCCGACACCCATACCCTGTGCCTGGAAGGGGATAACGGTTCCTTCCGTCCGGTTCCGGCCTGTGACGCGCGGAGCGGAGAGCGGATTTATGCATGGAGTACCGGGGAAGGCCGTCCGGTTCCGGAAGAGATCCTCAGCATCACCGCCGTTCCCTATGAGGATATGGTTTATAATTTCTGGTTTGACGAAGAGACGTGGCTCATCGGAAACGGGCTGCTCATCGGGGATCAGGCCATGCAGGGCCATTACTTCCCGGGCAGGGCTTCCATGGAAATGCGACGCCTTTCACCGGAAGCCACAGCCATGCTGGAGCAGCTTTCGGTATTGGGAGCCTGCTTTCCTCCCAAAAAGGTTGCAGAACCCGTCTTCCGGCCCTCGGACAAGCCGGAGAGCTATGCCATGCATTATTTTGCGATCAAGTATTTGCTGCTTTATAATAACTTCCCCATGGAACAAGCTCAGTCCATTGCCGAATACTGCCAGTTTATGGCGGACAATGCCACAACGGCAAGCCTGCTGCTGGACTGGATCCCGGAATGGGTGAATACCTCATCCTTTTTCCGCCTGGCAGAAAACCAGTTTGAGGTACCCGTCATTCCCACCGCTATGGCCAAATGGTATGACACGGAGGAACTGGACAAACCAAAGCCATGGTATCCCGCAGAAAGCGGCAGCAGCGTTTTCCATGTCTGTGAAGAACTCCTGCGTCCTTTCCACTTCTTTCCGGGAGAAGAAATCCCCGAAAAAGCGGAAGGAGCGGAAAAGGAACTGGCGGATCGGGTAATCCCCTGTCCTGCCCGGTTAGAAGGGCTTCTCAAAAATCTTTCGGAGGACGTCGCTCTTTATAAGAAGGATCTGTCCGGGCTGCCGGAAGAACTCCTGATGAAATTGGGTATCTATCTGCATATCCTCACCGATACCATCCTGCATCAGAATTTCGGTGCCCGCCGTTCATGGATCAATATGGCTTACCGGGAAGGTGTTTTTACACCGGAAGGCAAAAATGCGGATAAGGATTATCCGCCCTATCAGGACATATTCGATGATGACGCGGCTTATGACGAGTCAGCCGTCTATCCTGCGGGCCTGGAAAAAATAGGGTGGACGGTAAACGAACCCTTTTTGAACCTGTCCTATCAGTATCCCATCATTACAGATGCCCTCGGGAACCAGTCGCTCTATGATCTGTGGGATAATTACGCCCAGCCCAACGCCTGGGCCTATGCCTGTGATCTTTCCCTGGTTAACGATTTTTTAAGAAACTGCCGGGGGCTGCCCGCCGATCCATCCTGGCAGACAAGTCCGCAGTTTACACGGATCCACAAGAATTTCTTATCTCCTGCCAATGAATTTGAATCTCTTTGTAAAATATGGCAAAGCGGACAGTCGTGTATGGATTTCCGTTATACCGCGGAGGATGTTTTCAGGAAGATTACCGGAGCTGATACAGCAAAGGTAACCACAGAAGAACAGTATCATAACTTTTTTTCCTATACAGAGATTCTTTATAATCTGCAGCACCTTTGGAAGGAGGAATAAACATGGCAATTACTCTGCAATACCGGTTGGATGACAAGCAAAACCTGGTTGTCCGGGCTGAAACAATTATCGCCTGTGAAACGGATAAAACATATCGTCTGAACCTGACCCTGTCAAAACAAAGAGAGAAAAATCCCATCCTCATGAAGGATGTTATCCTGGAAAACGGCAGAGGGGAAACAGAAGTAAGCTTCGATTACAGGCTGTACAACCTAAAAGGGGTAACTCTCACCGTAAATGCACACGTATGTATATTGCCAGATCCTCCCGAACCGGCATCTGCCGGAAAAGGGCAGGATGACGTCCTTAAGTCCCCCGCTCCCATTATTGTGGACAACCGGACCGAAGAACTTCACCTGTTTGGCCTCACGGAATGTCTGGAAAGCATACGGCTGGAACATACGCAGTCCTGCTGCCGTCTGGAATCCGCCAAAAGCCCGGCACCGCAGGCCAGGATTCTGGTACAGGTAAAGCTGAAGGAAGAATTCACTCTGCTGCGCTTTTATGAGGATTCCGTCGATCTTACCTGTCTTACGAAGGATGGGCCAAAATCGCCGGATTATCAAATGCTTATGAGCGCTAACCGGATGGAATTCCACATGGATGCGCTGACCGGCAGTATGGCCTCCGGTTTTTCAGCTGTCATGTGGAAGGGGACAGGGATCGTTTACCATCACCGTACCGGCTTGATGCTGGCTCTGTCTTTCAGCTTTGACAGCAGGAGTTGTTAATATGCAGGAGGAACAAACCTTACTCATCCCCATTACCGTGCGGGCATGTCTTTGCGGGCGTGCCCCCGCCAAAAAAATATATGCGGGCTTTCAGTTATCTTTCACGGATCTGGACGATCCCGATATTCCCATCGACAACGGCCTGTTCGTTCCCGGAAATACGCCGGAGCCGGGAGTGCACCTCTCCTTCAGCCTTCCGGAGGGCTTTACCCGCGGGATACAGGAAGAAGGGAAGGACGGCGCGCCGGCTTCGCTATCCTATCCTTTAGTCCCCAACCGCTGGGCTGTGGTCCGGATGTGGCTGGAGGAAGGGGATAGCAGGCTGAAGCAGAAGCTTTTTCTCCTG
Organism: Eisenbergiella sp. OF01-20; assembly: GCF_003478085.1. Taxonomy (NCBI): domain Bacteria; kingdom Bacillati; phylum Bacillota; class Clostridia; order Lachnospirales; family Lachnospiraceae; genus Eisenbergiella; species Eisenbergiella sp. OF01-20. The sequence continues at coordinate 17,452 of NZ_QUES01000026.1, forward strand.
GAAAGCGACGCTCTGCAAAAGAAACGCGGGGCAGGCTATTATAATTCGGGAAGCAGTTCCTGGCCTTGGCCCCGGACACCGGAAAGGCCTTACCGGTATCTGGGCAGAAGCTATGCCCTTTCCCGGGCGCCGTCCGTCCCGCAGGATGTGGAACGCATCGCCCTCACTGCCGTTTCCCCAGTCAATCCTTTTTTTTCCGCCTATTATCCCCATTGCCGTAATGTATTCGGTTTTTATGACGATCTCGCGGGGGATGGAATCAAGCAGGCCTGTGTGAGTTACCTGGTGTGCGGCTGGTATCAGGATGCGGCAGGCCCTGAGCCGCTTTCCCTTCTTACAGACACAGAGCAGCTGAAAGAACAGCTTCTCATGGATGTAAAAGGGACCGGACTGCCCCGCACGAGCCTCTGCCACGGCCTGTTATGCGGCATCGAATGGAAGGGGGCCGGCTTTCCTTACCCCACCGGTGTTCCGGACAATCCGCAGCCCGGCGAAGTGGAGGATATCCCGGATCTGGCTATAGGGAATACTTCCGATGAGGCGGCAGCCGCCCTGGCGGGGGCGGACAGCGGCATATCCCCCCGCCTGTTCCAATGTTTTCTGAGAAACCTCTGCCCGGATCTTCTGGGTCAGCAGGGAACGGCGGAAGTGGAAAAGGAACTGCACGCCTCCGGCTTCTCCACCCTCCAGCCCCCCGATCTCCTATGTCTCTCTCCCGTACAGGGAGCCGATCATAAACAACCGCCTTCCGAAGCGGTGATGAAAAAAATCGCCGATCTTCGTTCCAGGCAAAGACAGCTTTATGCGGACCAAATGCGGCATAAACAAAGGCACCGCGCCGCTTATGAGACCTGGCAGCTTCTGTTTACCGGTCAGGGGGATCCGGATATCCTGTATGCCTCCCTGCAGGAATCCGTCCGGGAAATACAAAAAGAACAAAAAGCCTTATCGGACACAGCCGCGCAAATCGATATGGATATAAAGAGTTTGGATCCCGGTCCGGGGTACGAGCTGAAAACAGAACCTGCCCCTCCCTTTTACCAGCCCGCCGATCCGGTGCTTTTAATCAGACAGCTGGCCGACACGGAGGGAAAAGTGACCGGTAATCTCACAGCCTGCCGCCGTAGTGGCGAAACAAACGGCGCCGTCCGTTTCACCGGGTTATGCGCTTCGGAAGTAACCGTGTATGCGGAGGAATTGTTGGAAAACACAGAGGCCCCCCGCGGCCTGCCGGCAGAACTTTCCCCGCTGATTGGGGAAGCCGCCTTATTATCCACCGGTTTTGCCTCCCTGATAGCCGAAAAAGCCCTGGGAAAGGCAGGCTTTTTTCCGCCGGATCCCACCCGGACAGAAGAACTCGCCGCCCGGCTTAAGCAGGTGCAGCAGCAGTTCCTTCAGCTGCCTTCCATCACCTTTGACAGAAAACTGCCTGAGAACAGGGCGGTCACGGTTTACAAACCCCAATGGTACCCTCTGTATCTGGAATGGCAGTGCTTCTACTATCCCGATACGGCGCTTTTGCAGGCGCATCCTGATCTGAAAAACTGGAGCCTGGAGGATGGGCGGTATGACTACTGCGGGGAACGTTCGATTCTGGATCCCAAAAACCGGCATGCGGTTTCCGGCAGGCTGCTGCTCTCCGACAACGCGGCAAGACAGCTGGAAAACAGCATACAGGGCTACCTGAAGGATCGTGTCCTTTTCCCGAACGATCCCCGCACCAGAACCCTGTTATCCCAATCTCTGAGCGGTTTCAATGATACGCTGCTCATGCGGGATCAAAAAAAGCTGCTGCCCCAGTTTTCCACCGACAAACTGGTAAAGGCTTCCCTGGAGCTTCTCGGACAACTGTCCTGCGATGTATTTGGAACCGCTGCCGTATATGACCAGCTCTTTTCCCCCATACGGGCGGGTTTCCTGGCTTTCAGCCAAATACGGATCCTGGACAGGCTGGGCAGATTCCAGGATATTATGTCACCGGATCTTTATTGCAGTGAAGAAATGCGTTCGTCAAGTGCTCCGGCAAAACCGCATGAAGCCATGCTCCAGCCCCGGCTGGGGCAATACACAAGGCTGGATGCCGCGTGGATTTGTGCAACAGCCGGGGGCTCTATCGACGGGGCGGAAGCCTCCTTCGTACCCACGGCCTCTCCTTTGTGCGGCTTTCTGCTGCCGAACGGGCTGGATAACAGCCTTATGGCCTATACTGCAGGAGGTCTGCCCATAGGAAGCCTTGTTCTCACCCGGACCGGCACCGGCATAGCCTTCAAAAGCCCGCCCGGAGCTGAGATATCCCACAGTATCCCGGAGGATATTAACTCCCAGATGTACAGCCTGTTACATTCCCTGCAATTCGGGCCAAAGGAAAATCTCATTGCCCTTCTATCCTATATTAACCAACTGGGCAGTCAGAACATCCCTGTCCCTCATGGACCCGCAGATGTTGAGTTCATCGGCCATCCGCTGGTGCTGTGCAGGCTGCGCCTGAAACTGGAACAGGCAGGAGAACCTGAAACCTACCGTCACCTGCCCGGTTCCGTTCCCGACCCGACCCAGTCCGTCAATGTCACAAATGCTGTATTTCCCCTGCAAATCGGGGAACCACAGGACTACCGTGATGGGCTGGCCGGATTCTATCTGAACGGGGACTTTGACCACCTGTATATTTATCCGGGCAGCGGGACACAGACCTCCTATTTACGGGAGGATAACCGGGTTCCCTCGGCCCTTGACCCCAGCCTTCCCGCAGATGAGCTGTGCGTTCTTATGGAACCATATAGCCGTCTGACCATAAAACCCGCCATTTTACCGGTCAGTTCTTTCTCTTTACCTCCGGATCTGGTGGATACCGCACTCGACACGATACGCACCACATATTATGCAGGCCCCCTATTGAGCAGCGAAGCTCCGCTTTCCATCCCTGCTGCCTATCAGAACGACAGAAAATACTTCTTCTTACAGGCCGGGAAAGAATTCCCGGGCGGAATCTTTGCCGATGCTTCCCCCGCCCCCGCCTGGAAAATCACCGAACTTGGGCAGACGGACGGGCAGGCCTTCTCTGTCCCCTACCCGGTGAAGGCTTTGGAGGGGTATATGCAGATACAAAAAAATAAGGAGGAAAAGGAATGATCGTACCTAACCAAGATTTCGGCGGCGCCTTTTTTGATACGCACCTTACGGTAAATGATCCGGAAGGGAAAGTTTCTCTCTATACAGACAACACCTTATATTATTCCTTTCAGGCCCCCGAACCGGCAGAGGATGCCAGGCCCAAACTCAAAATTACCGCTTCCGCAGGCGAAGCCTCCAGCCATATGTTTGCATCCGCCGATACGGAATACGGAAAGATGTCCTGCCCCTGCTTTGATTACCGGGGCATCAGCCGGAATGGAAACCTGCTTTCCCACACCCTGACCTATACCGATGAGGCCGCGGCGCTGCGGGATCTCACGGCCCTTACTTTAGAATGGAGCGGTATCGTCACCACCGCGTCGGAAGGGATTTGCACCGTCATCGTGGAAGTAAGCGGTTTCGGGAAAGGAATGGACGGGAAATTCACCTATTATTTTTACAAAAGCCTGGCTTCCACAGAAATCTGCTATTTCAGGGCATCCCCAGCAAGCGCCTGTCCGGGTGAGACGATCACCCTGGAATGGAAGGTAAATAATGTGAATGCCGGTTATATTCTTCCCGGAGGCTACGATATTTTTGCAGAAGGCACTCAAAGCTCCTCCTCCTGTCAGGTTCCCATGCCCTCCGGAAGCACCAGTTTCTTTTTGTATGCGTCGGGCAGCCAACAGAGCGTTTACCGTGAAGTACAGGTTTTCACCCCGGTCCCCGTCATCAGCCTTTTACTGGAAGGACGCAGGGCGTCCTGGGAATGCCATTATGCCGCCCGATATGAACTGGCAGAAAACGGAGTCTACACGCAGGAAAAGGCAGCGGACAGCCGCACGCTGCAGGAGGATACCCTGACCATAGCGATCCGGTGTACGGGTGATCCGGTATCAGAGGAAGAAAAACGCCTCGTGCTTCCGGGATCCAATATCCTTTTCATAAAGTATATCCACAGCTATTTAGCGCACAAGGTGATAGCCGTCAGATGGAAGCTTCCTAAAGGCCGGACGGCTGTGGTTAAAATCTGGGATACCTCCTGTTATACCGTATCCTGTCTCCCGGACGGCATATGGGAATACCCATATGCCCCCGGAATAAATGTCACCGCGGAACTTATTGTTGATCCGGGAACCCCGCAAGCCCTGGATTTCAGACTATAGGAGAATGAAAATGTCCGGTTTGTATCTGGAACTGACCCCCGCTTATCTCTTTACCCAAAACGGAGAGCCTGCAAATATCCCCATACGGAATAAAATGGTTATTGCACTGCACAATCCCTTTCTTGAGGAATCCGTCACTCTGAAAAATGACGCACAAACAGAATACACCGACCTGCCTTCCTATGACAATGCAAGCGTCATGGAAGGGCTGACCTGCATTTATCTGCGTTTTGACCTGGGCACCTCACCCGGCTGTCTGACGGATGAAGAATCCTTTGCCAATACACTTTTTGCATGCCCGGATGACTGGTATTTCTGCAAAAAAGACTTAAATACCATAATCCTGTATCCCTCCCGGACCATTTCCCTGGAACCTTCTTCCTGCATTGAATTCCTTTTGGATCGGCTCTGTACCTCTCTGCCGAAAGATACTTCCACCTCCTGCTGCATAAAATATGTAAATGTTGCGGAAGGGTCAATTCAGGAAGGAACCTTTACCCTTTACAAAAAAAGAGTTCCTTTAAACATCCGGCATTTTGCCCCGGCTGCAGAAGATGTGGTTACCGGCTTTCGGGACACCGTACGCCTGGAATGGTGTGTTACCGGCGCAGACAAAGTGATTTTACAGCCCGGCGGACTTGCTCTGGACAAAGCGGGGAGCTGTCAGATAACAATAACCGCCAGGGCGGCTTATACCCTGACGGCATACTGTGGAAACAGGCAGGTATCCCAAAGTATTTTTCTGGAACCTCTCACGGCTTCCATAGAGTCCTTTTCCCTCACGCCGTCTGCTTCCGGCCAGGAAATCACACTCAGCTGGAAGGCGGCAAATACACGCCATGTGTTCCTCTCCCGCATAGGGCGTATCGACGCAGACACCGGTTCCCTTACCCTGAAACGGGACGCAAACGTGCGCATTTATACCCTGACCGTCGAAAACCAGGATGGTTTACTTACCTGCAGCAGACAGGAAGGCTGATGATTAGGGAATCAGAATTCGTGCTTTTCGTAAATCCGAACGGACAGCTTCAGGGAAAGAAACCATCCCGCCGCATCTAAAAGGAGAACGCCCCATTCTCCAATGGAAACGATATTTTCCAAAGTAAGCCGGAGTCCGTCCAGAACGGCCCCTTTGTCCTCCAACCTGCTGAAACCGATCAGAGCTATGCTCAGACACAGGAACACCGCCATATAGACAACTCTTGCTTTTTCCACACCCACTTTATAGATTACGGGAAGAAGCAACAGCTGCATCAGGACGGTCACCAACAATATCTGAAAGAGGGAATGCATGCTATCCGCCAAGCTGCCCTCCTGTATGAACAGGTAGCGCAGGAATACGAGTGCACCGCAGCCAATAGTAACGCCCGCATCAATAAGGAACACAGACAAATATCTGGCTTTTACAATATCTTTTCTTGTCAGAGGGAGGCTGTTAGCATAGGTATCCCAGCCGCAGGCATTATCCAGGCTGAATACGGTCATGCTACTCATGATTCCAATCAGCGCGGTAAGCATATAGAGAAAACTGTTGCCGTTCATGATACAGGCATAAATGAACAGAAAGGCCGCGACAATGAGCCAGCTCTTCATCTGGTTTTCCAGAAGATAATATTCTTTTCTCAGCAACCCAATCATAACCGTTCTCCCTTCACATAATAAAGCATGATATCCTGAATCCGCACCGGCTCGACAGTTAAGCCTTCCGCATTTTTCCTCTTTTTTCTCCAGGTATCCGCTTCCGTCATGGCCTCCGCCCCGAAACGGTTTTCCTTATAGCCGATGAGCTCCGAGGGTGCAAACAACGCAAATCTCTCCCTGGGGCCTTTCAGAATCACAAAACGCTCCAGCAGATGATCCTTCTCCTCCGAAATAAGAATCCTTCCCTTATGGATGAAGGTAATATAATCCGCAATTTTTTCCAAATCCTCCACAATATGCGTAGAAACAAAAATGCTGCGTGTTTCCTCCTGGATAAAGTCCATAAAAATATCCAGAATTTCATCCCTTATAATCGGATCCAAACCGCTGGTGGGTTCATCCAAAATCAGAAGCTCGGCGCCATGGGAAAGGGCGATTGCAATAGATAGCTTCATTTTCATTCCACGGGAATATTCCTTGATTTTCCGATCCTTTGGCAGACCGAACCGTTCCAGATTGCTAAAATATGCCGCTTTGTCCCAACCGGGATAAATACCTGACATCATATAGTTTATTTTAAGCCCGTTCATGGTTTCCGGCAGGTTCAGGTCTCCCAGCACTACCCCAAGACGTTCCTTAACGGCTTTTTCTTCCTCCAGGTTATCCTTTCCCAGGACCAGGATACGCCCGCTGTCCCTGTGAAGCATATTCAGGATCAGCTTGATTGTAGTCGTCTTTCCGGCGCCGTTCTCTCCGATAAATCCCATAATGCTCCCGCGGGGCAGTGTCACAGACACATCCTTGAGAGCAAAACCCGGATAGGTTTTTGTCACATTCTCAATTACCAGTGCATTGTCCATTTCCATATCTGATACCTTTCTGCCGGCAAAGCGGGCAATCTGAAAAAACGGAATGCGCCTGCGGCATTATTCATACAGGACCTTCAAAACTTCCGTCAATTCTTCCAGGGATATTCCATTTTCCCTGGCAATTTCCACGGCTTTGGAAAGATATTCCTCCGCCATCCGCAAACTCCCTTCTCTAATTATAGAGATATCCCGGTCTGCCACGAAGCTCCCTTTGCCTGTGATAGTCTCAATAAAGCCTTCCTGCTCCAAATCATTATAAGAACGTTTGGTAGTAATAACGCTGATCCGCAGTTCTTTTGCAAGCAGCCGCATACTGGGCAGGGCGTCCCCTGGCTTTAGTTCACCGGTTATAATATCGTTTTTTATCTGGGAAGTTATCTGTTCATAAATAGGCTTCCCGCTGGAATTGCTGATTGTGATATTCAATACGGTACCTCCGGAGTATATATTGTATATATCATCATATACACAATATATACTTATATGGAAAGCTTGTCAATAATGAAATATATACCAGGCTTTAAAACCATGCTATAATCTGATTTTACGGAGGTAACATAAAAAAATGAAACAAACTTTCTCAACCTCACAGGTTGCCCAAATAATCGGGATCCATCCCAATACCGTGCGGTTATATGAAGAACTGCAGCTCATCACCCCGCCGGAACGCAAAGCCAACGGTTACCGTATCTTTACGGATCTCCATATCCGCCAGTTCCGTATCGCCCGGCTGGCCCTCCGGGTTGAAGTCCTTCAGAACGGCTTGCGAAAGCAGGCGGTGGATATCATCAAAACAGCCGCGAAGTGCGATTTTACAGAAGCCGTCCGGCTGACGGAAAGCTACCTGCGCCAGACTGCCGTGGAAACGGAGCATGCGGAAGAGGCCGTCCGCATCGCCCGGAATCTGCTGGAGGAGATTCCCCCTTCCTCCGGCTTCTGTCCGCTCACCCGAAAGGAAACCGCGGAATGTCTGGGGGTAACGATTGATACCCTGCGCAATTGGGAGCTTAACGGCCTTCTCCAGGTAAAAAGGAAATGCAACGGTTACCGCGTCTATACGGAAAATGATATCCGGCGTCTGAAAATCATCCGCTCCCTGCGCTGTGCAAACTATTCCCTGGCCGCGATCCTGCGCATGCTCCAGGCCCTGACCGTCAACCCTGCCGCAGATATCCGCGCCGTCATCAATACACCGGAAGAACAGGAAGATATTTTCAGCGCCTGTGACAGCCTGCTCTCCTCCCTGTCCCATGCCGCTGCCAATTTCCGCCGGATTCTTGCGGAATTAAAAGAATTGGAAAAAGAACAGAAAACCTACCCTCCACTTTAACACCAGACTTTGCGCTGGTGTTATTCTTTGTTCTGACGTAACCGTTTCGTATCTTCAAAGTTACGTTTCAAAACATACCAGGAGGAGAACAATGGAAAAAACAATCAACGTAAACGGGCTGTGCAAGGCCTACCACGGAGTACCCGCCGTCCGGGATATTTCGTTTTCCGTAAAGTCCGGAGAGATTTATGGGCTGTTGGGAGAAAACGGCGCGGGAAAGAGCACCATCCTTGAATGTCTGTTGGGAACCCGCAGGCCGGATGCCGGCAGCGCGGAAATCCTCGGCATGAATCCGCTGCGGGAACGCAAAAGACTCTTTCAGAAAACAGGCGTACAGTTTCAGGAACCCTATTATCCGGATCGGATACGGGTAAACGAATTATGTGAAGAAACCGCTTCTTTGTATCAAAAGGCGGAAAATTATGAAAAGCTTCTGGAACAGTTCGGACTGGCGGATAAAGCAGACAGTATGGTCAGCGCCCTGTCCGGAGGGCAGAAACAGCGCCTTTTTATTGTGCTTGCCCTGATCCCCGGCCCTCAGGTGGTTTTTCTGGATGAACTTACCACAGGGCTGGATGCCAAAGCAAGAAGGGCAGTCTGGAAGCATCTGTCGGATCTCAGGGAAAAGGGACTCACCATTCTGCTGACCTCTCATTTTATGGATGAGGTTTCGGTTCTCTGCGACAGAATCGCCATGTTAAAAAACGGCCGGATTATTTTTGAAGGCACAGTGGAAGGCGCTGTAAAACGCAGTCCCCACAATACATTGGAGGACGCTTATCTTTGGTTTATGGAACAGGAGGAAGTTTGAAACAAAGTACGTTTCAAATATTGAATTAAAGTCCGCTGAAGCGGACAAGGAGTATAATTATGAAAACATTCGGAACTCTTTTTAAAATAGAAGCAAAGCTTTCCCTGCGGGGAATGGACATGTTTATTTTTGCCGTCTGCCTTCCGGTGGTCATGGTATGTATCCTTGGCATGATTTATGGAGGGGAACCTGCTTTTCCCGGTTCCTCCTATTCCTTTCTGGAGCAATCCTTTGGGGCTTTGACCACCATTGCCATCTGTGCCGGCGGCGTTATGGGACTCCCCCTGCTAGTCTCCGACTACCGGCAGAAAAAGGTGCTGAAACGTTTCCAGGTAACGCCTGTAAGCCCTGTCATGCTCCTTGCCGTGCATGTAGCTATTTACGCCGCTTACGCCCTGGTTTCCCTGATTCTGGTCTATGCATGTGCCACCCTTGTATTCGGCTGCCGCATGCCCGGCAGCCCGGCTGTCTTTCTCCCCTGCTATTTTCTGGTGATGCTTTCCATGTTCAGCATAGGAATGATGGTGGGCGGAATCGCACGGGATACGAAAACGGCCGGCATTGCGGCAAGCCTTTTATATTTTCCCATGCTGCTTTTGTCCGGGGCCACGCTGCCCTACGAGATCCTGCCGGATGCCCTGCGTCGTATAGCGGATATTATGCCGCTGACCCAGGGGATTAAGCTGCTGAAGGCCGCATCTTTAGGGCTGCCCCTGGAAAATGTCCTCCTGCCGGTGTGCATTCTCGGAATCCTGCTGCTTTGCTGCAGCGTGATCGCGGTCAAATTTTTCCGGTGGGAGGCTGAGGCAAATACCCCGTAGCGAGCGCAACGAACTTAAGTTCGCGGGTGTTTGACCCATATGGGGAGTACGATCATGTTCGGACAGTTTAAAAGCGGGTGCTCCCGCTTCAAAGACGGTTCTGTTTCAAATACATCAGAGGCCGCCCCTGCTATCTTTCCGCTTTTGAATATCTTTTGCGATCGTATCCTGATTAATCAATCCCTTCGTCTCGCTGGCCAAAGGAAAATGCCCTCTTTATTCTACGAGAAAAGCAGTTACTTCCGGTAACTGCTTTTCCCCTGTTATATATTTAAGATTTTTAAAGAACCTTTTTATCTTTCAAATACTTCTCGACCACTTCAATAAACTCCTTAGCCCTCTCGATCTGTTCCTCTGCGTCCTGCTTTGAGGCGATGAAGAAGTCCGAATAATCCGACTGTTCCCGCATGATGGAAGCGGTATTTTGCTAATGTCTCTACGCTGCCCATAGCACCACCCCTTCCTCTCTCACGTTTTTGTAAAATGGCAGAATATCTGCCCACTCCAGAAAATTTTTATAATCAATATTCAACACGGAAAACACTTGGTCATACTCCAAATCCATATCGACCGCCAGTTCAACCATTTGATTACGCATTTCCTCTGTTTCCCTGCCGTCCACCAGGATTGCTATATCAATATCTGATTCCCGCGTATTAGTTCCACGGGCAAATGAACCATATAGCAGAACGCTTACCAGCATATCCCCATAAATATCCCGCAGGCCCTTCACCAGCTTATCAAACATTTCCCGGTTATCCTCCACGCTGTTTTCCTCCTGTCTTATCATTTATATGGATATTGTACCGTATTTTTTACTTTTATTCAATCCATACCTGTTTTCTTGAATTTCCGCAGTTTTATCCACAGTACTCTAAATTTATCAGCCTTGTAATGAACAATTTTCAAAAAGATACACATTGTTGATCGATTGTTCAGGCCTCTTGAGAAAGGTTTTGATATTGTAAAGCATTTTATCAAAAGTACATTCTTCTTTGAGAAAGATTATAAGTCTGCAAATACGATCACTTTTCAGGCAAAGAAACAAAGTGAGTCTGGTCAAAGGTATCTCGGGCAGATTGACACCTTGAGAAAATTTACCCCTTCAAACCGGAGAATGCAATTCCTTCTATCAGATATTTCTGTGCCACACAGTAAATCAGTACCATAGGCAGCAGCGAACAGACCGTGCCAGCCATAATCAGCCCGTATTCCGCTCCGTATTCCGTCCGGAAGGCGGCCAGCCCGATTTGGATTGTTTTTAATTTATCCGTATTCAGGTAGATCATAGGCCCCATGTAATCATTCCACATGAAATTAAAGGTAAATACCACCAGCGTAGCCAGGCCGGGCTTGCACATGGGGAGTATGATTTGGGAATAAATTTTCAGTTCCCCGCAGCCGTCGATACGCGCCGCTTCGGACAGCTCCATGGGGATTCCCAGCATGAACTGCCGCAGCAGGAACACGCCGAAGGCGCTGAACAGGTTCATTAAAATAATGGACCAATGGCTGTCATAGAAACCCAGATTTTTAATGATGATAAACTGGGGGATCATGATGGCATGCCAGGGTACCATCATGGTAGCCAGATAACAGAGGAAAATTTTATCCCTCCCCGGATAGTCCATTTTGGCAAAGGAATAGGCGGCCAGGGAGCAGGTAACCACCTGCCCTGTGGTAACTATCAGCGACAGCTTGATGGTATTCAGATAATAGGTGAGGAAATTCACTCTGGTCCATACCTCCTCGTAATTGGACCAGCGGAGCACCTCGGGTATCCATTTGATGGGATACTCAAAGATTTCCCTGTCATATTTCAGGGATGAGGACAGGGTCCAGAAGAACGGCACCAGCATCGTCAGGCCGATCACCAGCAGTACCGCAAATAAAACGGAATGCTGGATGCGTAATTTTGTTTTATATGATTTCGTTAGCATTGTTTGCTCCTCCCATTTACTGCATATAGGTAACCCATTTCTTCTGCCCCCGGAACTGGATCAGCGTAATGATCAAGATGATAAGGAACAGGAAATAAGCCATCGCCGACGCGTACCCGAAGTTCAGATATTTAAAGCCCTCCTGATAAATCCGGTAAACCAACACGTTCGTGGCGCGCCCCGGCCCGCCCTCCGTCATGATGGATATCAGGTCAAACACCTGGAAGGAACTGATCAGGGAAAGTATCGTCACCATAAACATCGTGGGGGAAAGCATGGGAAGGGTTATATGGAAAAACCGCTTCAGCCCGTTCGCCCCGTCGATTTCCGCCGCTTCATACAGCTGCTTCGGAATGGACTGCAGCCCGGCAAGAATGATTACCATGTAATAGCCCGCCTGCTTCCAGACAGCGACGATCATGACCGACAAAAGAGCTGTGCTAGAGGACACCAGCCACTGGGGAGGATTGCTCATGCCGATATGGGAAAGGAACAGATTCAGAGGCCCCCTTGTGGGATGGAAAATCATGGACCATACGATTCCCACCGCAACCATGGAGCTGATATTGGGGAAAAAAATAAAAGTCCGAAACAGTCCCGTTCCCTTGATCCCCACATTCAGCGCCACCGCCAGAAGCAGGGCGATCACGATGGTGCACGGCACCGTAACACCGGTATATATCAGGTTATTAACCAGGGAAACCCGGAAATATTCATCCTTAAACATCTTGATATAGTTGCTCAAGCCCACGAAATCAAAGGTTTTGAAGCCGTCATAATTGGTAAAGGAAATGACAAGCCCCATAATAATAGGGATCCCCATAAAAATGAGGAAACCCGCAAAGTTGGGCAGAATGAAAAGATAACCCTTCAGCCATTCTTTTTTAAATTTACGTTTCGGCAAAGCCGCATTTTTTGCCATATTTTCACCCTTTCCAGAAAAAGGGAGCGTCTCCCGCCTATACGGTTTCCCGCTCCCTTTCCCTAATCCGTCTTTATTGATACCCGTTATGTTCCTTCCCGGTTCCCTTACGGTCTGTACAGTAAATGCACAGACCTGCTGAACAGTCACACTATTACCTCATCAATTCTTCCCTTTGCTTCAGGAAATTGTCCATGGTCTCTTCGATGGTCTTTTCCCCCAGCAGGTAAAGCTCGGAATTTTCCTTGTAGATGTTCAGAATCTGGTCAAAATTGCTGGATGCAGGGGATTCCTGCACTTTCTTCGCATTAAAAATAACGGATACGGAATCTTTGCCCACCGCTTCCTTATATGCCGCTTCCGCGCCTTCATCCGTATACGCATGTACCATGCCGGTGCTCGCATAAATTGCCGCGCCTTCCGGTCCGCACAGATATTTCAGGAAGTCGAAGGATTCCCCGGGATGCTTTGTGGTGGAAGTGATGCCCGCAAACTGGAACTGTCCCCAGGTGGTGCCGGGTTCCACGCCGTCCGGAATAGGCATAGGCGCAATTTCCCAGTTCACATCTGTTTTACCTGCGCTGGTATCGTTTAAAAGCATATTGATCATCCATTCGCCCTGAGGCATCAGCGCCGCTCTTTTATTTTCAAAATCCGCCAGATACTGGGTATCGGTGGCCTTCATCTCCCCAAGGCTCATGTGGGTTTTATCCACATTATACAGCTGGTTCAGCATCTCCAGGGATTCCTGTACGGCGGAAACATCATCCGCGTTTACATATACTCCCTGCTGTGTGGCAATGAACTGGGTATGCCAGTCCACCCAATAGCCGCCCCACTGCTTGTCCGGGCCGTCGCCTTTAGTCAGTTTCTTTGCCATTTGGGCATATTCGGTCCAGGTGAGCTGCTCCGGCATCTTAACGCCTGCCTCTTCCAGCAGATCCGGATTATAGAACAGCATCCAGCAGGTGGTTCTTGTGGGCAGCGCGAAGATCTGTCCGTCCGGATAGCTGGAATCCCACATAGCACCGTATTTGCTGATATCCAGCTCACTGTTTTTCACCAAATCTGTTAAATCGAGCAGCGAACCGGTTTCACGGTACTGGGTTACCTGGGCAAGCCCCCTGATATCCACGATATCCGCTTCATCCCCTGCCGCCATCATAACCTTAAGCTTATCGTCATAGCTGTCGTTAGCAATGCTGAGCATTTCCACATGTACGCTGTCACTCTGCGCATTATACTGCTCCACCACCTTGGAAATATAATTTTCCTCATCGCTCCAGATATAGAATTTCAGATTTATCTTTTCCCCGCTGCCGGTATCTGCCGCCGCGCTCTGCTTGGTGCCGTCTCCGGTATTCCCGGCAGGTTCGGATCCTCCGGCCCCCGCTGTGCTGCTGCCGCATCCTGCCAGAAGGCTGCAGGTCATCACCGCCGTTACAGCCATCGCCAATACACGTTTGCTTTTCATACTTTTTCCTCCCTTATTACTATTTATTTGTCGTAGATTTCGCTGACATGTCTTAGTATATAGGTATACTCAACCAGTGCAAAGGTTGAAATTTCATAAACTTTTAGGAGGATTGCACAATAAAAAAAGGTACCGGATGTAATTTCCGGGACCTTTTCTGCTTTGGGATGCGAGGTTTGCATTTTTTATAAATACTGTTCCTGATTCCGGAATACATCCAGCAGAGCCAGAATATTTTCCGGAGGTACGTCAAAAGGCAGCGCATGGGTGGGTGCAATAATCAGGCCGCCGTTGCTTCGCAGCGTCTTAATAATGCGCACGGCCTCCGCCCTGACACCCTCCGGCGACGCATAGGGAAGGCACTGCTGGGTGGACACACCGCCCCAGAAGGCCAGCTTTCCGCCGTACAGGGCCTTCATTTTCCCAATATCATAAATTTCCGGCTGGAACGTCTGATAACAGTCCAGTCCGATCTCGATTAAATCCGGAAAAATTTCATGACAATCCCCGCAGGAATGCTGCACAATATACTTGCCCTTCTTTTTGACACGATCATACAGACGGGCCATTCTGGGCTTGATGAAACGGCGCCAGTGAGCCGGCCCCATGATAAGCCCCTTCTGCTGGCCCCAGTCATCTCCGAAATATACACCGTCGATATCGTATTCCAGCGCAATATCCACAAGGCGGCAAAAATAATCACAGATTTGATCATACAGCGTTTCCAGTTCCTTGGGGCAGGTAATCATGCTCATAAGCACATTTTCCATCCCCATCAGAGACCAGGATCTCTCAAACATGGAAAACCCGAAGCCGGCCATCGTAAACCGCTCTCCCCTGCCCGCCACAAGCTCCTCATATTCCCGCCGCAGCCTCGCCTCATCACATACAGGGAAGGTATAATCACATTCCTCCAGATCCTCTATCTGCGGCTTCTCCACCACGCCGATATCCTTATCGGCCCCGTTCCGGTTCCACACAACGCCGAATTCATCCCGGAAATAGCCGGGACGCCCGTCGATCTCCGCAGGCCAGCCCCAATACTGGATATAATTCATACACACGCCCAGCTGCGCTTCAATATCCGGGTTCCCCGTATAAGCAATCAGCTGCTCCAGCGACTGCCCTGTAAAATCAATATGATAGGGAACCGGTGTGGTTTCTTCATGGTTCAATGCTGCGATAACTAATTCTCTTTGTGTCATGTTATAGCTGCTCCCTTCTGTATGCCGTGTTTTTGCCTGTGTTTTTTTATTCTACCAGAGCCATTTTTTGCATAATAGAGGCAATTGTGCTATTATTAGCATAATCGTTCAACAGCGGACTATTTTACCGCCATATATGGGGAGGGCATCATGGAAATTGTCTTTGATAAAAAGCGCCTGCTCCCGCTTCTCCGGGATTTCCACACCATTACCGGCCTGCGGGTGGGAGTGTTTGATCTGGCCTGCAGAGAAGTGGCCGCATACCCGGTTAACCTCAGCGGTTTCTGCAAGCTTATCCGTTCCCTTCCGGAAGGACTGGAACGCTGCCTGGCCTGTGACCGCACCGCACTGGAACAATCCAGGGAAAAGAATCCCGGTGAAATCCATATCTATCCATGCCACGCAGGCCTTACGGAGGCCGCCGCCCCCATCTGCAACGGCGGGGAAATCCTTGGTTTCCTGATGTTCGGGCAGATGCGCCGAACGGCAGTCCCCCAGGGGCCATGCCGCAAGGTAATCCACGCACTCACAGAGAAGGGAATCCGCCCGGAAATTCTTCAGTCGGCTTATGACTGCCTTCCTCTGGCGGAGGAAGCGCATATTCTGGCCTGCGCCCGGGTGCTGCAGGCCTGCGCCGTTTCCGTCTGGCTGGAGGACAGTATCCGGCTGCAATGCGAAAGCCTTCCCCGCCGGGCCAGGCAGTATATTGCGGCACACCTGGAGGAGCCGCTTTCCCTGGAACGGATGTGCGACGCTCTGGGTGTGGGGAGAACCACGCTCTGTTCCCAGGTTAAAAAGCAATATGGCTGTACGGCAGGCGATCTGATCCGGGAAGCCCGCATGGAGAAAGCCCGGCAGCTTCTGGAACGCACCGATTTACCGGTCGGTACGCTGGCCGGCCAAGTCGGGATCCCTGATTATAACTATTTCACCCGTCTGTTCCGGGAGCAGACGGGCGAAACGCCCACTGCCTACCGCAGGCGCCTGCGGGCCAAAACCCGGTGAACCCGGATGTTGTCATCCAACAGGCAGGAGGGCCGGTATGCGGAAATATCCGGATACGCCGCTGCAGACAGCCGGTATCTCACCGGCCTTTATAGGGGGGAAGGCACTATGTTTTACGTACTTTTCATTCTGCTTTTTATTATTATTTTCATGCTGTACCAGCATCACAGGGAAAGGCATACCATTCCGTTCACCCTTGTCCTGGTAGCCTACTTTTTTGCCATTTTCAGTATGATGATTTATTATTCCAGGGATGCGTATTACTATAATGTGATAAAAAATTACTTTTATCTGCCGGATCCGTTATGGCGTTATCTGTTTTTCCTCCCCATCTCCCGCTTTAATGTAATCAGGCTCATTAACGTTGCCAGCCTCAGCATCGTGCTTGCCAGCGTCTGTTTCGCCCTGAACTTCCATACCCCTTTTACGGTAAAAACCATACGGCGCGCCAAAACCGCCATCTGGATTTACCTCCTGTTTCAGCTTCTTATCTACGATCCTGCCCTCAATATACGCTGCTATTATTTTTTGTATCCCGCCTTTCTAGGTTCCAAACAGTTTTATGATGCTGAAAATATCATCTATATCCTCACCCGTTCCGGCAACAACCTGCTGGTACTGCTCAGTGTGCTTATGCTGTTGGTTTCTTTTTACCATTCCCCGCGCATCCAGCTGATCCGGTATAATTTCCTTCTTATGACCGTCTGCTTTTTCACCCTGAGCACCCTGTATTTCACCTTTATTTCCCGGACTCCCTCTTTTCTGCTGCGTATCTCCAAAATTGCGCAGTCCTATTATTTCTGGTATATTAATCTGGGAAATAGCATTGTTTTTTACAACATATTTCCTTTTATTTTTATCGTTTTTTTGCTGCTGATATGCTATAGCCTGTACCGGCTCACCCATATCAGCCATCAAATCAACGCGGAAGCCTTTGAAATTTCAAAGCAGATTGATGCAACGGAAACTACCTCCAAAGTATTCTGTCATTACATAAAAAACGAACTGCTTGCCATTCAGTCCGGACTGGAACTTCTTCCTGCCGCTGTAAATCCGGAGAAAGCATTACAGGAAGCAAAGGACCGTTGTGAAAAACTGTATTCCCGCATCGATGAAATCCATAAAAACACGAAAACAAGCGAACTGCATTTGATTGATATTGATTTGAAGGATTTGCTGGAGAAGGTCCTCTCGCCTTTCTGCGCGGAAACCGCCGGGATTGAAATCAGGAAGAATTTCGCCGAATACCCTGTGCTTGCGCTGGCCGATCCGGTCTATCTGGAGCAGGCACTCACAAACATCATAGGAAACGCCATGGATGCCATGGCAGCAAAAGAGGAAAGCGCCGGAATCCCGGCGGAACGTACCCTCACCGTCAATCTGCGCTATACGGATGACTGGATTCTTCTGGAAATACAGGATACGGGGACCGGGATATCGGAAAATAACATAAAAAAGATATTCACCCCCTTCTTTTCCTCCAAACCCACCGCCAGGCACTGGGGCATCGGCCTGTCACTGACCTACCGTATTATCCAGGCACATGAAGGAAAAATCGAAGTGCGCAGCACGCTGGGAAAAGGAACCGCTTTCCAGATACTCCTTCCTAAAATCACACAGATTTTCACCGAAAAGAGGAAAATAAATGGAAAATAAAATAAAAGTCCTCATTGCAGAGGACTTGCAGCCAATCCGGGAAAAATATGCGTATTATCTGGGCCGGTGCCCTGAGATTGCACTCGTTGGCAGCGTAAGCAGCGGGACACAGGCTGTCGCCGCCGCCCTGGCTTCCCCTCCGGATATCATACTCATGGATATTGAAATGGAAACAAAAGATGCAGGAATCCGCGCCTCCCGGGAAATCCTCGCCACCCTGCCTGATATCAGAATCATAATCCTTACGGTTTATGAAGACGATGAACTGATTTTTTCCGCATTTCAGCTGGGTGTATGTGACTATATGCTCAAAAATTCCTCCAACGAGGAAATCATCGCCGGCGTGAAAGCCGCCTATGAAGGCCGATCCCCCATCCGTCCCGAAATTGCAGGTAAAATCCGCAGTGAATTCAAACGGGTAAAGACCTACGAAACCAGCTTTCTTTATATGCTGAATCTGCTTTCCTCTCTCACCGTAACGGAACTGGATACCCTGTATCTGCTCTCCTCCGGAAATACCCGGGCAGATATCTGCGCGATACGACATGTGGAAATGTCAACCGTCAAATCACAGATACACAGTATCCTGCATAAGTTTAAAAAGAAATCCATATCCGAGATCATTACCAGCGCAGAGGATCTTCATCTGTTGGAGCTGATAATTAAGAACAGGCCCAATTAGCCTGCACATATCCGCCCAAACCCGCAGGATGCCCCGGTCCCCGGAAGTCATTACAGACCTGTCTCATCCAGAAAACGCTGTATTGTATCCGCTTTTGCAGCCTCCCTGAGCCATTTTTTCAGAAGCTCCAAATCAGATTCCTTAAGGATTACGGCACGCAGATTCTCCGGGACTTCGCCCAGTTCTTCCAACAATACCAGAACATCCTCTGCTTTTCCTGCTGCTTTTCCTGCTGCTAATCCCGCTTCTAATCCCGCTTCTTTTCCTTTTGCCATCCCCGCATCCCATCCGACATCGAATTCAGCAGCACGTATTTTTTTCATTTCCTCTGCTTCGTTATATTCAAAAATAGACATAGCTATAACCTCCGCCTTCTGTACGGTTAAAAATTCCGCCAGAATATCTTTCTGAATACATTCCCTGACCGCCGTTTCCACCGCATCCTCAATTTTCATGCTGGCAGCATATTTCCGTATGGTTTCCACAAACATACAGTATTCCTTCAGCGTTTTGCATTTCTGCATCAACTCCCGGTTATTCCCCAGGTTGATGTTAAGCATCAGCACCTTTAACTCCAGCTCCGGAACCGTCACTTCTTTTTCATAGGCATCTGACAGCTTTAACAGCTTGCGCTCCGGGTGTTTATCCGTCCCGTTATAAAACACTACAAAACGAGGAACCGGTATTTTCAGCAATTTACTGGAATACAAAGTGTCCATAGCCATATACTTTTCCAGCTGTTTTGCCACATAAATGAGATCCCGCAGCGGCATATTCGGATTAAATGACGCCTGATGTTCATAAAGGTTCATTTCTGAATCAAACAAAAACGAAACATCGTTTTTGATCCCCATATAGATGGCATTTTCCAGCGTACAGATTTCCAGTTCCTCCGCTTGCCTGTAATCCGTCCCGTTTAAAGCATTGTAAAGCTCAAGAAGATTCCCCTTGTCCTTATAAAGCAATCGGAACACAGTGTCTTTGTGGTTTCTAACCACATGCAGTTCTTTTTCCGTTTCTCCCATAAACTGCTCCTTTCTTTCTGCAATTGTACGCAGGAAGCAGTTTAAAGAAAATGTTCCGCACCTTTTCTTCCATCTGACTCCCTGCCTGTTTAAATGGATTGTAAGCATAGAGTCTCTGAATAAAGATAGAAGTAAGATGGCGTAACGCCCAGATTCATAGAAATTTATGCTTATTTTTATACTAACATAATACCGTCTGGAAAACAATAATATTTTATGTCATTATTTTATATCTTTATATTCCCTAACCATATAGCTCGTAACAGTTCAATGAACTGTTACCTCATGCATGGTGCCGTCCGGTATACCGGGTATGGAGGTTTGCTTTACAAAAGCGCAAAAATAATATATGTTTATTAATAACTTGAAGGGACTGAACAGTTATAAGGGGATTATTATGGGCATTTTTTCAAGAAGCATCAAAGAATTCAGATTAAACAGTATATTTGTAAGAATATTCCTGTATATAATGGCACTGGTCCTTATTTCCATCGTATTGGTGTCTTTTTTTTCGTACCGGAAATCTTCCGGCATGATGATCCATGAAGTGCAGAACAGCAATATGCTCATCCTGAAGCAGGCACAAAAAAGTATTGATCAGGAAATTAACTCTTTGCAGGCTAATATTATGCAGGCCGCCCTGAACCGAAGCCTGAATGAAGTCCTGTATATGTCCGGCCAGAATACCTATGATAATTTTGAACTGATTCAGGATTCTATGGCTTATTTAAGCGCACTTAAGGCAAACAATAACAACATTTCGGATATATGGCTTTATATAAAGAAAACGGATATTGTATTGGGAACCGAAGGAAAATATCAGCGTTCCCTTTTCTTTTCGGATGTCTGCAAATATAAAGAGGATATCGACTGGAACCGGCTGTTCGCCACCAGCGGCTTTCATTATATCGGCAGAAAAAAACTGTATCGGGGCACCTATGAAATTCCGGTAGCTGTTTTTACAGAATCGCTGCCTTTCATCGACCGTTCCCCAAAGGGAATGCTTGTCGTTAATATGAGTAAATCCCTGTTTGACAAAGAAATGTCCAACTATAACAATGAAACCATTGTTTTTAACTATGTTGTGGATAGCCTGGGTAATATCGTTTATACAAATGAAGACTACTATGCTGAATTTGAAGATCTGCCGTTCATCCAAACCGCCGTCCGCTCACAGCTGGCAACTATGACCGATGTGCAAAATACGGCGGAGCTGGTGGTGGAGGGCAGTCCGTTTACGATTCAATACATACAGTCCGACTCTCTTCATTGGAAATATATATCGGTTATACCTACCGGTTATATTAAGGAAAGCGTCAATCAGATCCGTAATGTTACGATTCTGGTTGCTTCAATAAGCATTGTCCTTTCCATCGTATTAACACTATATATAATCAATGGTTTATATAAACCCATGAACAAAATATTGAGCTATATAAATATCATCGGGGATAAAAAAACGGCCATAACCCGGAGCGGAAACAGCAATGAATTTACTCTGATCAACAGTATTATCGATTATGTATATAAAGAAAACCAGGTGCTGCAGGATAATTTTGAAAAAAACAAGCCTATGCTGCAGGACAAATATATATACGATATCATTAACGGAAAAGTCAGCAGCGATTATGAAAAGGTCGGGCTGGAGATAGGAATCGATCTCCCCCACCCTTATTATCAGGTTATTGTCTATGATATCGGGGAAGAAACTCCCCACAGCCTGAAAAAGTATAAGCGTTTGTTTAAAGAGGATACCAGGAACATGATGGAAATCGCAAGACAGACTTTATACGGACAATGCTGCTATTATTTTCTTGATAAAGACGACCAGACGATCGTCTCCTTACTCAATGCCCCAAAATCCTTCTATGAACGCAGCGGGATCAATGACTATCTTGAAAAAATACAGAAATACTTTATGGAAAAAAGCGATTTGCCTTATGTTATCGGTATAGGCCAAAGCTATCAGGGTATCAGGAACTGTTATCAATCGTATATCGATGCGCTTGAAACGATAAAATACCAAATTGTCAAAGGCCAGAACTCTGTAATCTACATTGATGAGGTAAGGAACAGTACCGGCGCCGTAATTACCTATCCGATAGAGCAGGAAACGCGCCTCATTACGATAACCAAATCAGGTAACTGTAAATCGGTAATGGAAATATTAGAGAGTATATGGGAGGAAAACCTGAGTGAAAAAGAACTTTCCCCTGAAATGGTTGACAATTTATTCCATGCACTGGCAAGCACGGCGATAAGAACCATTTTTGAAATGAGACTGACGAATGAACAGGTTTTGCCCGATAATCAAAATGTCTATAAAGAAATGGAGCATAGAAAAAGTATCGAGGAAAAGAAAGAATACATAATCCAGGTATTTACAGCAATTGCCCTGTTCGCTTCCGAAAAGAATCACGGACATCAAAACCATATTCTGGATAAAATAAATCAGTACCTGGAAGAAAACTACCGGAACGAGATATCGCTTGATACGGTAGCGGAGGTTGTAAATCTGTCCACCTCTTATTTAAGCTTTATTTTCAAAGAGAATTCCGGTCTGAATTTTGTGGATTATGTGAACCAGTTCCGGCTGAAAAAGGCTAAGGAGCTATTGGAAAACAGTTCCTATAACATTTCACAAATTGCCGAATTGTCCGGTTACAGCAGCGCCAACAGTTTCAGTAAGGTATTCAAAAAATATAACGGCATTTCGCCAGGTCAGTACAGAAAGCTCTGATTCCCTGTCCAAAGCCCTTTTCTCCGGTTATGAGAAAAGGGCTTTTTTATGTGCCAAAAACACGGTGCACAAAATCAAAAGAATTAACCCTTATATTCTATAATTTTTCCATAAATACTAAAAATCGGAAGATTTACACCCACCGGCATCAATGCTACTCTTAATGCACGCACAAAAAACAGCAAGCAAAAACGCAGCCGGACAAAGAAAGAGGTGCAGTCAATGGTTAAAAATTCTTCAAACAGCATCAAAAAAAATATGCCTTTTTACATTATGTTCATTCCCGTATTCATTTATTTTGTGGTTTTCAGATATGTCCCTTTGCTATTATCCCTTATTATATCCATTCAAAAATACCAGCCGGCCAAGGGTATTTTTAACAGCAAATGGGTTGGGCTGGATTATTACAGACAGTTTATTGATTCTGTTTTTTTCTGGCGGTTACTGCGGAATACCCTGGGAATTAATTTTCTGCAGTTAACAATCGGCTTTGCGGCTCCTGTCATATTAGCTCTCCTATTAAATGAAGTGGGCAGGATGCGTTATAAAAAACTGGTACAGACCGTCACCTATCTTCCCAATTTCATCTCCAGTGTTGTGGTGGTGGGTATGGTGGTTACGTTCCTGTCTCCAAGCACGGGCCTGATCAATAACGTTCTTGCCCATTTAGGGCTGGAACGGGTTAATTTTCTCACGGAGCCTTCGTATTTTTGGGGCATATACACCATTATGACCATATGGCAGACCGCCGGTTACAGCGCAATTATTTATTTAGCCTCCTTAACAGGCATAAGCTCTGAATTATATGAAGCGGCAAGAATTGATGGTGCAGGGAGGTGGGCCCAGTTATTTCATATAACCCTGCCCGGTTTAACCCCCACCATCGTTCTTTTATTCCTGATGAAAATCGGCAGGGTTCTTGACGTAGGTTATGAAACGATTGTGCTTATGTATAATCCAAGTATATATTCCACGGCAGATGTAATCGGTACTTATGTATACCGCAGGGGAATCCTGAACGGGGAATACAGTTTTGCTTCCGCAGTGGGATTTTTCCAGTCGGTTATCGGGCTGATTCTTGTATTATTCGCTAATCTGGCAGCTAAAAAAACTTCGGAAACAAGTCTTTGGTAAGGGAGATTAAAATGAAAGTAAGTAAAGGCCGCATTATATTTCAATGCATTAACTATACTGTCCTGTTCCTGCTGATGGCCGCTGCGTTATACCCGGTGCTCTATGTTTTGGCAGCTTCCTTAAGCAGTTTTGAATTCCTTGCCCAGGGAAAGGTGGGAATCCTTCCCATGGGATTTACCACCGATGCCTACAAGAGGATATTATCCTACCCCATGATCGGGAGGGCCTATCTGAATACCATTTTTTATACGGTGGCGGGGACAGCCATCAGCCTGCTGTTATCCTCTCTTGCTGCGTATCCTTTGTCAAGGCGTCCTTTTCCGGGACAGAAATTTATGTCCGGCGTCGTTGTCGTCGCCATGCTCTTCAGTGCGGGAATGATTCCCACCTTTTTGATCGTCACCAAACTAAATATGTACAATACGGTATGGTCCATCCTGCTGCCTACATCCGTTTCTTCGTTTAATGTAATCCTTCTTAAGAATTTCTTTCAGCAGATTCCTTATGAACTAGAGGAATCCGCCGCCCTGGACGGATGCAGCCAGTTAAAAATATTATTTAAAATTATCTTTCCCCTTTCCCTGCCGGGTATGGTAACCGTAGGTTTATTCTATGCTGTGGCCCAGTGGAACAGCTATTTCCCGGCCATGCTGTATTTACGGGATCGGGAGCTTGTTCCAATGCAGATCATTCTCCGCGATATCGTTATCCAGAATCAGACAAATGAACTGTCCATCGATCTGGTAAACGGTTCCGACCAGATTAGTGAGTCCGTAAAATATGCCACCATTATGGTAGCCACCATCCCTATTATGATGGTTTACCCATTTATCCAAAAATATTTCGTTAAAGGTATCATGGTCGGTTCTGTAAAAGGCTGACGGCAGCCTTTTTTCTATACAGATAACAAAAAATCAATTTATAACAAGTAGGAGGAAGTTATGGTAAGAAAAAAAGTAATCGCACTCGTATTAACAGCTGCTGTTTCTGTCTCAGCATTGGCAGGCTGCGGAAATTCCGCATCCGGCAGCACGCCGCAGGCTGCAGAAACTACGCAGGCTCCGGCAGCATCCGGGGAGGCCGGGGAAGAAAGTAAGGAAAACATCACGGTAAGCATGTTCCTTCAGGATTCGGCGGATCAGGCAATCAGCACCGATTTGCCTTTTATTAAGGAGATCACAAAGCGGACCGGCATCCGCTTTGAATTCGTACCCGCTCCCAATACCGAAGATCAGTTCCGGGAAAAATTCAATGTCACGGTTGCATCCGGCGACATCCCGGATATTATGGTAAGCACCTATCGTGATGATATGATGAAGGTTGCCGAACAGGGGGCATTTGCCGTATTAAATGATTATATCGATGAATATGCGCCTAATTTAAAGAAAATCCTGGATGAAAATCCGGACTATATCCGTGACATACGTGCAAGCGACGGTAATATTTATTTTATGCCTTTTATCGGGGCCGTAAGAACCTTTAAGGTATGGATGCTGCGCGGGGACTGGCTGGAAAAGCTGGGGCTGGATGTGCCCGTAACCCTGGATGACTGGTATACCGTATTAAAAGCCTTCAAGGAACAGGATCCTAACGGCAACGGGGAAGCCGATGAAATACCATATACCACAAGAAATACGCAGGCCGGTGTACTCGCATTTATGGAAGCTTTCGGAATCAGCGGTTTTGAAGCTAATGAACAGTTTTTTATTGAAGACGGCAAGGTGAAGTATGCCTACACCGATCCGCGCTGCAAACAGGCTCTGGAGTTTATCAATAAGCTTTACAGCGAAGGATTAATTGACCCCGAATATGCAACCAATGATACCAATGTCTGGCTTTCCAGACTGACCAATGAAGTCTCAGGCGCATGCCAGGATACCACAGCCCGTGCTTATGCTCTGGGAACGCAGGTACAGGCGGCAAATGAAGGTTCCGACGCTTATTTCACTGTAGTCGCCCCTCCCCAGGGACCGGACGGCACCCGGATGACCACCAGCCAGATGCAGCCTATCAGAGGTTTTACGGCAATCAGTGCGGATTCCCCTTATATTAAAGAGATTGTTCAGTTATTTGATTATTTCTACAGCGAAGAAGGAAACCTTTTGATGAATTTCGGGATAGAAGGTGAAACCTACACGATGGAAAACGGAAAACCTGTCTACATGGATGTTATTGCAAAGGATCCCCAGGGCAGATCCATTCTTTCCATGCTGAACATTTACGGACACAGAGAATGGGCATACAGGCAGGATATCGGTTATGAAGATGCCATGCTTGATGAAACTTATGTTAGTTACAGAAATGAAATGGAGCAGTATATCCGTCCCACCATTCCCGCCCTTTCCCTGACGGAAGAAGAAAGGGAAGTAATCAACAGTACTTATACGGAAATCCAGACTTACAAGGATGAGATGATTAACAAATTCATAATGGGAAAGGAGCCTCTGGATAATTTTGATAAGTTTGTCCAGACCCTGAAGGATATGGGAATAGATGATGTCCTTGCGGTGGAACAGGCGGCCTATGATCGTTATATGAAATAATGCCGAAAGGAGAATCTTATGGATTACCAACAGCTGCACAACCCCATTTGGAGTCGTTCGGACAATTTACGGGATCCTTCCGTTTTTAAAACTCCCGATGGCTTCTATCTGTTCTACTCCCGCTATTCCAACAACGACTGGACCAAACCGGAAAACTGGTCTGTTGCCTGTGCCTTTACCAAAGATTTTATCCATTTTGAAAAGGATCGGGACATATCGGCCAAAGGCTTTGCCTCCCCGGGAGATGTGATCCCCTGGAACGGAAAGTACCTTTTACCCTATCAGTCCTATCCTGATTCCCCAACGCTTCTGTGCTACAGCATTTCTGCGGATTTGAAAAACTGGACGGAACCCGTTTTCTTTCTGCAGGAGGCCGCATCGCTTCCCTGGAACCAGGCCAACCGGGTTATCGATCCCACCTTTGTCGCTGACGGAGAAAGGCTTCATTGCTTCTTTGTAGGTACCGACAGAATCCATTACCAAAGCCCCATAAATCTGGTAGGCCATGCATATACGGACGATCCGCAGCTGCAAAAATGGATCATTACCACCGTTGACAGCCCGCTGATCGGTGCCTGCGAAGAGGCCCCTGACGGTGCAGAAAATGTTACAGTCTTTCATAACGGAAAAGAATGGATCATGATATACAGCGAAGGATTGATCAACCAGCATCTGGCATCTATCGTTTCTTCCGACTTAATCCACTGGGGAAACCGGAGAAAAATAGACATTCCCGGACAAAGCTGGCTGGCAGTCAGATATGGGGCGCCGTTTGTCTGGAAAGAGGATGAAAACTGGATGATGATACTGATGGGAGAAGCGGAAAACGGCCATACAACATTTGGCATCCTGTCATCTGCAGACGGGTATCACTGGAATATGCCCGGACAGCAATCCTTGTAACACACCGGGCAAATCCGGACGGTTACGGATCATTTTATGTGGAGGAAGGTTATGAAACTATATGTATCAAAAGAGTCCCGGGGCGGGGATGGGACAAAAGAGTACCCGCTGGCCTCACTGGCCCGGGCCGCAGCGATTGCCGGACCGGGAGACGAAGTGATTGTTGCACCGGGAATATACAGAGAATATGTGAATCCCGCCTGTGCCGGCACACCTGAAAACCGAATCACTTATCGTTCTGAAGTCAAATACGGCGCGGTTATTACCGGGGCGGAGGAAGTAAAAAACTGGGAAAGGTATAAAGGCAGCGTATGGACGGCAAGAATCCCGAACGGCATATTTGGTACATACAACCCTTACACCGTCAAAATCTTCGGAGACTGGTATGATGCGGTGAAGCCGATGCATACCGGAGAGGTTTATCTAAATGATAAAGCCTTATATGAGACCGATACGCTGGAGGATGTCTTAAATCCGGCCGCATACAAGGGATCATGGGAACCCGGCGGTTCCCTGTATAAATGGTATGCGGCACAGGAGAACAACGAGACTGTGATTTACGCAAATTTCCGGGAGTGGGATCCGAACAGGGAGAACGTGGAAATTAATGTCAGAAGGAATTGCTTTTATCCTTCCAGGGAAGGGATCGGCTACCTTACGCTATCCGGCTTCACCATTACCAAAGCTGCAACGCAGTGGGCCCCGCCGACAGCTTATCAGGAAGGCATGGTAGGCCCCCACTGGTCCAAAGGATGGATTATTGAGGACTGCGATATCTCCCATTCCCGATGCAGCGGCATCTCTCTGGGCAAATATCTGCAGCCTGAAAATGACAACAAATGGGCCATCAGGCATACCAAGACCGGAACACAGACAGAACGCGATGCCGTTTGCCAGGCGCAGCGCGAGGGCTGGACAAAAGAAGCCATTGGTTCCCATATAATAAGGCGCTGCAATATCCATGACTGCGGACAGACAGGTATTGTGGGACACCTGGGCGGCGTGTTTTCTATTATTGAAGATAATGATATCCACCATGTCAATAACAAGCAGGATCTTGCCGGTGCGGAAATCGGCGGGATTAAAATGCACGCCGCTATCGATGTCATCATCCGAAGAAATAAATTCCATCATTGCACCAGAGGCTTATGGCTCGACTGGCAGGCACAGGGAACGCGCGTAACGCAAAATGTTTTTTATAAGAATACACCGCCGGACGGCACCGAACTCACAGAGCATTTATCCGTTGCCGAAGACCTCTTTGTGGAAGTATCCCATGGGCCAACCCTGATCGATAATAACCTTTTCTTATCAGAGGTTGCGGGCCGCCTCTGTACGCAGGGAATCGCTTTTGTCCATAACCTGATCGCAGGTTCCTTCGTATACGTGGGAAATGGTACGGATAACGGCAGCAAGGTATTTCCCTCTCCGCGCTACACCCCCTATCATGTTCCCCACAGAACGGAAATCAACGGTTTTATGACCATTCTTCATGGCGACGCCAGGTTTTACAACAATATTTTTGTTCAGCAGCCTGTCCGAAAGCTGTTAACGGATTACGCGAAAGACAAGAAAACCGATCGGCTGGATTTGATGAACTATCTCGTAGGTACAAAACCGTATGACGGATATCCGGACGCGGAAGAATACTTTGCTAAATTCCGGGAGGATAATTACAAAATCCGGGAAGAAAGAGATAAATATTATGACCATTTACCTGTGTATTCGGGCGGCAACCTTTATTTCAACGGAGCCAAACCTTATAACGGTGAAAGCAATTACTACGAAGATACCGTAAACCATATCGATTTGGAGCTTGCGGAAAAAGAGGATACGCTCCTTCTTCACACCAATCTGTACCATTATATGCCTGCGGCAGGAAAGGAAATGATTTCTACCGCCTTACTGGGGGAAGCGTTTGAGCCTGAGGAACTATTCGAGAATCCTGACGGTTCCCCGATTATATTCGACACCGATTATTCCGGAAAACACAGACGTCCCACACCGGTAAGCGGTCCCTTTGAATTATATGATAAAGTGACAGAGATTCCTTTGTGAATGATATAGCATATCCATCCCTTTCGTTGTATAATGAAAGAAGCATTCTGCCGCAGGCAGGGTGCTTCTTATACGAAGGGGGATTTTACATATGCATAAGAAAATTTTTGCGGACAGTACCGGCTTCTACAGGCAGATTTTCAAACTGGTTCTTCCTATTGTCATCCAGAACCTGCTGAGCGCCGCCGTCAGTTCCGCTGATATTGTCATGCTCAACTATGTGGGACAGTCATCCATATCCGCAGTTTCCCTGGCGTCCCAGTACGCCAATATCCTGTTCATGGTTTATTACGGCCTCGGCACAGGCGCCACCATGCTGTGCGCCCAGTATTTCGGGAAAGGGGATATGCGCGCCATCCAGGTGGTGGAAGGGATTGCCCTGCGTTTTTCCCTCGTAATTTCACTGGCCTTTTCTTCCGCCGCCCTGCTGATTCCGGAGCTTATGATGAAGATTTTCACCAATGATACGGAACTCATTACGCTGGGGGCTTCTTATCTGCGTTTCATGAGTGTGACCTATCTGTGCTGGGGCGTCACCGAGGTGTACCTGGCTGTGCTGCGGAGCATCGGAAGGGTTACGGTCAGTATGGCGCTCAATGTGCTTGCCTTTTCCCTGAATATTATCTTAAACGCCGTTTTTATCTTCGGCCTGTTCGGCGCGCCGAAGCTGGGAGTCACAGGGGTGGCCCTTGCAACCGCCGCCTCCCGTGTCATCGAATTGATCTGCTGTTTCTTTGTTTCCTTTTTCAGCAAAGATATCAAGCTTAATTTCCGTTATATGTTTCTGAGGAACAAACTGCTGTTCCAGGATTTTGTCCGGCTTTCCCTGCCGGCCCTGGGCAATGATGTTATCTGGGGCGTGGCGTTTTCCACCTATTCCATCATCATCGGCCATCTGGGCACCGATGCGGTGGCAGCCAACTCCTTTGTCATCGTGGTCCGTAACTTCGGTACCATCCTCTGCTTCGGCATAGCCAGCGCGGGCGGGATTCTTCTGGGAAAGGTAATCGGGGAAAACCGGCTGGAGGATGCCAAAGAGGACGCAAAAAAACTCATGAAGCTTACTGTCATAAGCGGCGCGCTGGGCGGCTTTCTGATTCTTGCCATCACTCCCTTTGTGCTGAAATATGCTTCTCTTTCCGAAACAGCCATGCATTATCTGAAATATATGCTGCTCATCAATACCTATTATGTCATGGGCGCCGCCGTCAACACCACCCTGATAGCCGGCGTTTTCCGGGCGGGAGGGGACAGCCGGTTCGGCTTTTTCTGCGATACCATCGATATGTGGTGTTATGCCGTTCCCCTTGGCTTTATTGCGGCCTTTGTGTTCAAGCTTCCCGTCATGTGGGTCTATTTCCTGCTGTGTACGGACGAATTCGTGAAATGGCCGTGGGTGTTCAGGCATTACAAGAGCGGGAAATGGCTGAATAATATTACAAGGGATAACCTGTTTTCTGAAAATACGGTTCAGGACTGCCAGTAACAGAGCGTATGGCCCGCAGAGGTTCTTTCTCGGGCCATGCGTTTTTTTATTGCCGCTCCCCTTCATTGGCATCTTCCATCACCAGCTCTTCGTCCGTCACCTCCTCTGCAAACCGGACGGACAGGACGGCCTGGGCCATGTTCACATGGATCCTGGCATACTTCCCTTTTTCCTGCGCCGTGTGTTCCAGCATCTGCAGAAGCCCGGAAAGCTTCTCCCGGGTAAGGTACCCGCCCCGCCAATGAAAGGTAAGCATTTTATTCTTTTTGGCGGCTTGTATGGCCCGTTTTTCCACATCTTCTATTTTCGTAAAGGAAAGCTTTTTGGTTATGTAGTAAGAAGAACCATTGTCTGTACAGGACGGTGTCTTATACATGACAGGTTCGTGATCCCGGAAAAGCCGGGTATCATCCAGATTAAAATAATCATACCGTACAGCGTCCCTGTCACCCAGCGTATTGTCGAAGGTGGCGTCCAGATGATAATAGGTTCCTCCGATTCTGACAACATTCCAGGCATGGCGGTACTTGATACTTTTCTCCGGATTTGCTTCGGAAACGGCGATCATACACCAGATCCCGAGGGCATCGCACAGCACCTTTACGGTCTTGGCTATCCCTTCACATACGCCCACACCCTGCCCCAGCGGACCGATGATTTCATGGGAATAGGCTTTTTTCAGCTTATCATAACGGACTGACGAACAGATAAAATCGTGGATATAAAGCTCCTTCTCCCATTCCGTCATATTCAGAGCGGGCCGCACCAGCTTTGCTATCCGGGATTCCAGCGCCTTTTGATGCTCTGTAATCTTTGCTTTATCAAACAGATATTCCGGAATCATTTCCACCTTATTGGATTCCGGATAAAAACGATAATGAAAGCCGGAGGCATAAAAAATGTCCGGGCAGTCCAGGCGAAGCCGGAAAAACAGGTCGCCCAGTTCCCGGTTTTCCAGTTTGGGAACCGTAAAAAGCGGGGCCATTGACCGGAGTCCCGCTTTCATGTCATAGTATGCGCTCTGCTGTAACTTGTTCATCCGGGTGTAATAATAGGGTTCCATTTTATCCTTTTCCTGTCTTCGTGGTTTACCGTTATTCTACCATGCCTTTCCGCCATATGCCACTTCTTCCTGTAATTCCTTTTCGTGAAATAAAAACAGAAAAAAGCAGAATAATAAAAGGCAGCAGCCATTTCATTATTCTGCAAGAAGAGACAGCTTTCTTAATTAAAACCAACCCATCAGTCCGCCCAGCCAATAAATAATCCCCAGCACCCAGCTGGTAAATATCCCATAGAGGATAACCGGCCCGGCTATGGTAAATATCTTACATCCCACGCCGAACACCTGTCCTTCTTTTTTGAATTCAATTGCCGGTGCCGCCACAGAGTTGGCAAATCCGGTAATCGGCACGAGCGCTCCCGCACCGCCCCATTTTACAATGGCGGGGTAAATATTAAATCCGGTGAGCACCACGCTGATTAAAACAAGCAAAAGTGCGGACCAGCCGCCCGAAGCATCCTTATCCAGCCCCATTCCCGCGCAGGTATTTAAAATCGCCTGCCCTATCACGCAGATAATTCCGCCTACCAGGAAGGCCTTGAGCATCTGCAGCCATAAATTATGGGTAGGAGTCACCTGTTTTACGTACTCCTGGTATTCTTTTTTCTGTTTCTCATCCATAGCCGACATTCCTTTCTGTTGTCATCCGCGCAAGGCAGCCTCAGCCCGGGGATCGGCGTCCAATACCATGTGCATCCCCGCTTTCGCGGTTCACCGGTCCGGTACGTGTTGTTTACGCAAGATGAAAGAATCTTTGTCAGTATATGGAGATAAGAATGGAATTATACAAAGGGACAGTTTTCCGGATTATATGTTTTCTTTTTATTCAAAATAGCCGATTTTAATTACATACTATTTATTTCGGTATCCAAAAACCTGCCGGTCCCATATGCGCGGTAACAAAGCCAGGGTATCCGTACAGGCAGCATTCTCATATTTCCAGCGGAATGCCGGCTATTCCGCAAAGCGCCTCCAGTTTTTGTATAAGCACTGCCTTTTCTTCCTCAGGCAGATCCAACTGCGGCGCGCGCATCCCGCCTGCCGGAAGGCCCCTCAGCCGGAGTGCTTCCTTAAACCAGGACATATTGCTGCCGCAGCGCAGCAGCTCGCAAAAACACACACAAATATCCTGCCATTTTCTCATTCCATCCATATCCCTGTCCAGGAAAGCGTTATATACTTCCAGAAAAGGCTCCGGAAAAACGCCTGCAACACCGGATACCGTGCCGTCACATCCCATCATCAACAGCTCTGCAAACATTTTATCACATCCATGCAGAACCGAAAGGGCAGGGATATGAAGGTAATCCAGAGTCCGCAGCATATCCGGAAAGCTGTACTTGATTCCGATTATATTGGCGCATTCACCGGCAAGCCGCCCGACTGTTGATGCGTTCAAATCATTGCCGGAACATTGCGGGATATTGTAAAGATACAGCGGGAAATCCGCCGGAACAAGAGAGGACAGCCGTTTGTAATACGCCGTCATTTCTCTGTCATCCACCCCCAGAAACATGGGGGTTACAATCCCGGCGCCGTCAGCTCCGGCGGCAAATGCATGGGCAAGAAGCGATTCTGTCTCTTCCTGCCGCATGGCGCCGCAATGTATGAATACCCTTGCCCGCCCGTCAGCCGCCCTGACCACAGTTTCCGCAATCTCCTTGCGTTCGTTTTCTGTCAGATGCACCATTTCCCCGGTAGTCCCGCAGGGATACAGACAATGGACTCCTTTTTTCACCAGTTTATCCGTCAGCACTGCCAGGCTTTCCGTATCCACCCTTCCGTTTTCCGTAAACGGGGTGATCATTGCCGCCGTAACACCATATAATTTTTTCATATCCTACCTCATATCCTCATTTTGTGCCCGCAGGAGTTCTCTTATTTTTTCCGGATCGGTATCCCGCAGCGCACATTCTTGCTGTACAGACACGGCTGCTGCTGCTCCTGCCGCCTGTCCCACCAGTCCGCAGGAAGCGATATAATGGATTTTGCGGCAGGCCGGCTTTCCGGTCACCAAAATGCCGTCCAGCCCTTTGGGAAGAAGTGCCGCGAGCGGTACATACCAGCCATCCGCATTTTGTCCGCTCATGGGATGCCCCAGTATCTTTACGATGCAGTCACTGCGTTCACAAATTCCCGTCTGTATTTCCTTTTGTGTAATCGTATATTCTGTAAACTCTGACGGCTCCCAGGTCTGGTGATAGGCTTTTGAAATATTGGCATAGGTATCCAGCAGCTGCGCGTGTTCAAATCCGGGTATGTACTTTTTAAAAAACTTATGAACCAGCCATTGTTGTTTTCTAACGGTGCATACTGCATTTGCATATACTGACGGATCGGAAATATCCGTATTGTGCAGCGTATCGTCAATTGCCCAGTATGCGCCCACCCCGTCCTTTTCATAAAAAAACATAAGGACATCACACATACGCGCGATCAACTCATACTCAGGATGATCGGAAACAGCAAGTTCCAGCGCTTTCGTAAAGCCATGAATAGCCAGCGGATTTCCTTCTTTTACCAACCTCTCCATTTCATCGGGATCCGGCGTTTTTCCAACCATAGGGCGAAGGAACCATCGATCCGGTGTATTCCGGATATATTCGATTACTAAATGAATATCAACTCCTGAAACCCGCGGCAGCGTCCCGAGATAGGCTTTGGGATGCGCGAATCTTTTCCCAGCCATGGCACAGACCGATGCCCCTTGGGTCGTGTCCACAACCCTTTTCGCCAGCACGGCAAAGTGTTCAAATTCTCCCTGCAGTATCACGCCGGTAATTCTGCCCTCCTCCTGCAGGACCTCCGCTACAGGCATTCCAAGGAACGTATGTACTCCCGCCACATCCAGCTCCTGCTGCGCCACATATCGGTATGCGTTAGGATTGACATATTGATCATTAAACGGATTCATAAACGTCCCCGTATCCATATAAGGCACATAGGAGGCCAGGCCGATTTCCTCCAGCGCGGCCTTCATTCCCTCTTGTTCCATAGTCCGGATGGAAATCCGGTCAAACATCGGATCACTGCCGCCTTCTTTCACGGTTTTCCATAGAATTTCCCAGGGATAACCGCCCACCACCTGATGCCCGTCACGGCTCATAAATCCATCCAGCCCCCAGGTATCAATCTCTGCCGCCTGTCCGCCCAACACCGCATTCTTCTCTGCCAGAACCACACTGCAGCCGGCCCTCGCTGCGGACAGGGCGGCGCATATGCCGCCAAGTCCTGCGCCGACCACAAGCACATCCGTCTTTTTCAAAATCTTTACATCCCGGTCAACCCGCCAGTGATATTCCCCGCTCATTTATTCTCCCTTCGTGAAACGCTGCTCCGCCTGGTTGGCAATGTCCACTCTTTCCCCGGCGCCCTTTGAAATCAACTCCTGCACGAAAGCATCCCAATCTTCAAAGGAACGTTCCCCGCTTATAAATTTATTGATTTCCGTCTTGCTGTAATCCATATAGCTTTGATTGATTTCCGTAATCCTGGCAGATTCTTCCGCCGTATAAGGTGGTTCAATCGGCTGCTGGATCACACAGTCCATATGATCTGCGTAAACCTTATGGATATTTTCCCTTGTCCAGGACTCTTCACTGGTGGATTTGAAAGCCGCATCATAATTGGAGTACCATGACATATCCAAAAACAGGTCGCCTATACCGATTTCAGAACCGGCTTCATAGGTAGGATCTCCCGTTCTGGATTTATATTCTTCCACAACACTGTCCAAAAACCGGGGTTTCTGATCTG
Source organism: Eisenbergiella sp. OF01-20 (assembly GCF_003478085.1). NCBI lineage: Bacteria > Bacillati > Bacillota > Clostridia > Lachnospirales > Lachnospiraceae > Eisenbergiella > Eisenbergiella sp. OF01-20. Next base: position 52,793 of record NZ_QUES01000026.1, read on the forward strand.
TCATTTCCCAATGCGTACCTTCGATACCATAATTCATCAGCCAGCCGCCTTCTTCGCTGTAAAGCCAGTCCACAAATTTCATCAAAACTTCCTTTTTCTCCGTATCCGCACTGATTCCCCACACATTATAGTAGTTATTGGGATGCCCGTAATTTACAGTCTTCCCTTCCCCGTCTGCCAGGAACATAATAGGTTCCAGTTTTGCATCGGGATTGGTTTCCCGCAGTGTCTTATTCAGTGTATCTAAAAAGACGGGATTATCATAATAAAACAGATACTTTCCGGTACCCAGCCCTGATTTCCAGTCATCCGCCGAAACAATGAGATACTCATTGTCCAGAATGCCCGACTGATACATTCTGTGAATATACTGAAGCGCTTCTTTGTAAGATTCCTCCAATAAACCCATGTGCCACAAACCGTCTTCATCCTGATACAGACCATAATCGCCTCCCAAACCTTTTACCGGACTCATATAGTTAAATAGCAGCCTGTCATCACCCCGGGTACCATATGCAATGGAATCCGGGTATGCTTTGGCCAGCACTTCCAGCACATCATACAGTTCCTCCCAGGTCTTTGGTATGGAAAGACCCTGTTCCTCCAGCAAATCGGTACGGATACAGGGGACGGATCCCTGTTCCCAGTTATCATCCCGTCTGATCTGTGCCAGCGTATAAATTCCTCCATCCATCTTATACCGGGAAAGTTCCGGAATATTTTCATAGTCTTTTTGAATATTCGGCGCATACTGATCGATTAACCCGGAAAGCTCCATCAAGCATCCGGTGCCGACCACGTCACTGACATTTCCCCAGATTGTAAACAGATCCGGCAGCTGGTTTGCCGCCAGCAACGTATTCATTTTCGTTTCATAGTCTGAATAGGTGGATACCTGCAGATCAACCCCAAGGTTTTCCCGGATCCACTCCACCGTTGCACAGTCCGGATTATAAGGCTGCAGACTGCTTTCCGGCCTGGCGTATGTGATTGTTACTATTTCTTCTGCAAGCCAGGTATCCTTTTTTCCGCCGTCCGCTGTTCCTCCGTTATTCGCAGTGTTTCCCTGTCCCCCTGCAGTAGCGGAATCTGCTGTTCCCGCGGTATTACCGCATGCCGCTATCCCCAGTGCCATAATCAGCGCACAAACGCATATGGATACCTGTCTCCGAATTTTCCTTCCTTTCATTCCTGTTACCTCCTCCTTTTACTGGGAAAGACTTGTCCTATGCCAATTATACAGACATGCCAACAGGTCTTTCTGTTTCTTTATAGTTAAGTTCTTTCTGTTTACCGGTCCGCCCAAAGCAATACCTCTCAGAAAAAACAGATCTATCCCTTCACGGATCCCACCATCACCCCTTTTTCAAAATATTTGAATACAAACGGATAAACCAGGATCAGCGGTAAAGTCGTCACCGCAGTTACCGCATATTTGATCGATTTTGTATCGATGGGTACCGACAGGCTGCCCTCTGAAGATGCCATATAAGCCATCTCCGTGGTGGATCCTTCTATTACGATACTGCGCAGCACCAGCTGCAGCGGATAAAGCAATTTATCATTCAAAAACATCAGCGCATTATAAAATGAATTCCAGTTTGCCACTCCGTAAAAAAGAATCATAGTGGCGATAATGGGTTTGGAGAGCGGAATAATAATCTTACGGAAAATAATCCAGTCATTGGCTCCGTCGATATATGCCGATTCCGTTATTTCATAGGAAATGGATTGAAAAAAGGTTCTCATGACAATCACATTATAAACGCTGATACAGGAAGGCAGTAAAATAGCCCAAATCGTATTATAAATATGCAGATCCGTCACCGTAAGAAACAAAGGAATAATACCACCGCTAAAAAACATCGTAAACAGTATTGCCGCTGTAAATATTTTCCTTCCGTAAAAGTCTTTCCGTGACAGCGGATAGGCGCAAAGCGACGACAGCATAACCGAGAGCAGAGTTCCCGTCACCGTATAGAACACACTGTTCACAAACGCCCTGACAATTGCGGCATTTTGAAACACGATGGAATACGCATAAGCAGTAAAGCCTTTCGGATAAAAAATCACTTCATTTGCCCCTACATAGGCCCCGCCGCTGACTGAATTAATATAAATGTAATACAGCGGATATATAGCAGCCATACTGATGATAATCATCACTGCTCCCATAACAATATCAAAAACAGTTACTTTCTTTTTCATTCGCAGTTCCTCCTAAAACAGACTTGTATCGCTCACTTTGGAGGATACTACGTTCGTTGCCCCTAAGAAGAACAAGGAGATGACGGATTCCACAAGCCCCACTGCTGTGGCATAGCTGTACTGCATTCCCTGCAGGCCCCGCCGGTAAACAAAGGTGGATATTACATCTGAAGTATTATAAGTATTGGAATTCTGCATCAGCAGCACTTTATCGAAGGATACCGTCATAATGCTCCCCATTCTCAAAATGAACATGATTGTAATCGTCCCGGCAATACAGGGCAGCGTAATATGTAACAGTTTCATAAGCCTGCCCCCTCCGTCAATTTCACAAGCCTCATACAACTGTGTATCAACTCCGGAAATCGCGGCCAGATATATGATGGCACTCCATCCCATTTCCTGCCATATGTCTGAAATAACATATAGCGGCCGAAACCACGAGGAATCAAGCATATAGGATTTTGCAGTTCCGCCGAAAGCCATAACTATCTGATTTACCAGCCCGTCCCTCGATACCAGTGTGATCATAAGGGAAACCGTCACCACCACGGACACAAAATGCGGAAAGCAGCACACCCTCTGTACCAGCCCCTTCAGCTTGCCCCATCTGATTTCATTGACGAGAAGGGCGAACAGAACCGGAACCGGAAAGCAGATCAATATCTGCCAGAGGCTTAAGAAAACCGTATTCTTAAATGCATTCCAAAAATCCGGATCCTCCCAGAACTGCCTGAAATATTTAAGACCCGCAAAGGCACTCCCCAAAATCCCTTCCCTCACCTTAAAGTCCTTAAAGGCAATCAGAATCCCATACATAGGCTTATACTTAAATAGAATAAAATAGATAACCGGCAGCAGCATCATAGCGTACAGGTATCTGTTTTTATAAAGCAGCCGCCTCCTGTATGCACCCTTTTTCAAATCTTATCCCCCTCTCTCAAAGCTTCTTTACTTTGTGATGTCAGTATAGTAAAAAAAACAGAAGGAAAATATATAAAAATCCGAGTTTTTATGCAGAATTCCTGTCTTATAAAAATTAAAAATGTAGTTTTTGCATCGTTTTATATAGTTTTCTTCCCTTTACCGCTTGATTTTTATCACTATCAATAGTACTTTTAAAATATCTACAGAATAGGAGTACGCTTTATGAGACAATATGGCAATACACTGTATATGTATATCCGGAAATGGTTTGCGAACCTTTCCCTCCAATCTAAAATCCAGCTGATTTCCATAGCCTGTCTTTTCTCCCTGACAGGCGCTTCTGTCCTGATTACAAACGTACTTTTGAGAAACTATAATAATCTTCTTCTGGATTCCGTCAGTGCGTCCCTTTCCTATGCAAATGACGATATCACCCAGAAACTTGACAGTTCTTATGAGCTTTCCTACACCCTTCTGGCTGACTCCAGTCTGCAGCAGATGCTGACGGAACTGAAGGCAAAACCCGGATCCACAGAAACAGCCGGTCTTTATACAAAGATAAACAGCCGTCTTCATGCCTATTATCTGGAACACCAGAAAGAATATATTTCCTATATCAGCCTTTATACGGACAGCTTCGACTGCCATACAGATTCACGAAAAGCTGCCGCACTGTCTCCCGGACGCATCGGGGAAATCATGCAGACTGCCCGGAACGCCGACGGGAAAGCAGTCTGGATCACAGATGACACGATCGGCCACGGTCTGCTGCTGGCGCGCGAAATCCGTCAATATGATAACCTTTCCCTGACACCTCTGGGAACGGTTATCCTCTGTATTGATCTGGACAAAATGATCAACAGTTGTCCGATGTTTTCGGAATACGACTCCTTCTACTATCAGATTACCGACGAATACAGCCGGCTCATTTATGACTCCACCCCACCCGGTCAGGAAACGGGCAGCCAGGATTTATCCCCGGACAACCGGGCCTATAACGGACATCAGCTGATCAAACGGGGCAATCACTGGTATTTATCCCTCGCAGGAGAGCTCTATCCCAAAGGCTGGCACTACACCTGCCTGGTTTCCTATGATAAAATCAAAAATACCCTGGACAATTCACGCCTCCTGTCCCTTTTGCTTCTTCTGTCCTGCTGTGTCCTGATCGTACTGGCCTCCCGCTATATCATCCGCTCCTTCACCAGACACTTTGGCATCCTGCTGCAGAAAATGCAGCGTTTCGCCAGTTCCAGCGATGCCCTTACAAGCTTCGAGCCGGACGCCCGCTATAATTACAAAGATCGCAAAGACGAAATCGGCATGCTTCACCGCCAATTTGACCAGATGGCCGAACAGATATCCGATCTGGTGGAATCCAACTACACCAAAGAACTGCTCGTCAAGGAAGCGCAGCTGAAAGCCCTGGAAATGCAGATTAATCCCCACTTTCTTTACAACACCCTGGAATCCATCAACTGGCGTGCAAAAGCACTCGGCGCCTCCACCATCTCCTTAATGGTGGAATCCCTGGGAAATCTGTTCCGGGCTATTTTAAGCAGATCGGGCGAGAGCGTTACCATCTCAGAAGAAATTTCCCTTGTAGAAAATTATCTGACCATCCAGAAATGCCGCTTTGATACCCGGCTTGTTTATTCCATCTACACAGACCCTGCACTTTCCGGCGCACAGGTTCCGAAAATGATTATTCAGCCGCTGGTGGAAAACGCGGTCTCCCACGCCATGGAAGGTTTGAGCGGGGAATGCCGGATTGCCATTTACGTCCGGCGTCAACAGGAGTTTTTGGAAATTCTCGTCCTAAACAGCGGTTCCCGGTTCGAAGACGATCTCCTGGAAAAGCTGCGTAACGGAGCAGTCACGCCCAAAGGTTTTGGAATCGGCCTTCTTAATATTGACAAAAGGATAAAACTGATGTTCGGTTCCGATTACGGCCTTATATTACAGAATGAAAATGACATGGCGACCGCCCGGATACACCTTCCCTGCGGGAGCCTCTGTGAAGATACCAGATAAAAGGAGGTTTTATGGCATGCTGAAACTGATACTTGCCGATGATGAAAAAGTGATCCGGGAGACGATCAGCGCCCTCATAGACTGGAATTCCCTTGGTTTGGAACTGGCTGCCACCTGTGAAAACGGCCCGGAGACCCTACAGGCAATACTGGACATAAAACCGGATATCGTCATGACAGACATAAAAATGCCCGGTATGTCAGGCCTGGATTTGATCGGAAGAATCTGTACCGGCACGGATCTAACCGTGGAATTTATCCTGCTTTCCGGGTATGCCGATTTCGAATATGCCAAACAGGCCATTGCGTATAAAGTATCCAACTATCTTTTAAAACCCTGCAATGAAAACCAGATTATGGAAGCCATGAAAAAAGCCTCCGGAGAAATCCGGAGGCGGAAAAAAATAAAGGAACTGGTACCCGATGCCGTTATATGCGAAAATGGAGCGCGTCACCAATACAAAGAGTATATCAATCAAATTTTGGATTATGTGGACGTTCATTTCGCCGATCCCGATCTCTCCCTGAAATGGATTGCCGGAAATGTCCTTTACATGAACGTGGATTATTTAAGCAGAGAATTCCTGCGTCAAACCGGTCAGAAATTTACGGATTACCTTACCAACCTGCGGATTGCCAAAGCGAAGGTTCTGCTAAAAAGCGCTCAAAATGAGAAAGTGTATACCATAGCGGACCAGGTTGGCTTTTCCAACAATCCTCAATACTTCATCCAGCTCTTTAAAAACGCTACCGGCATGACACCGAAAGCGTGGACTAAAAACATTCCGTAGCAATTGCCGCAACTTAGAGACAAAGAGTATTCTGCAAATAGGCGCAATAAAAGACATTGATTTCACTCCTATTTTTGAAGGACTTATTTCTCGTGGGAATGAGGTGTGAGGCCATGCGTAAAGAAAACAGAAAGCTTTTACTTGCGTGTAATCTATAGAATAAGTAATTGACCCTTCTGATTATACCGATACCCCATTCCCGCCCCGGTAATAATATTCCCCTGCAAACTGTATCCTAGTGGGATTAAATTCCGGGCTGTCGGAGTATATGTAGTGACAGCAGTCTTTATCCGACAGGACAATGCAGGGGCCTCTGCCCCGGTAATTATACTCCGTCTGGACGGATTCCCTGGAACGATGATCAAAGAACAACTCCCTGTCCTGTACCGAAAGGGTAAATCCCTTCTCTTCCTGTATGAGCCGCCCTTCTCCCAGGCTAAAGAAGCCTTTGGCATTGGGAAGGGCTTCCACCCGCACAGGCAGTTCACAGCGGTAGGTTCCTCTTGTGATTTCTTTTTCCACCTGGCCGCGCTCCCACTCATACCAGTCCGGTATGTCGGCGGGCGCGTTCTTTTCTCCCAGCAGCCGGCCGTATTCATCCATTTCCCACTCCGCGCCGCAGGATTCACAGAACAGGCGGCAGCCTTTGCTGTTCATGCGGAAGGGCGTATGGCAGGCCCGGCATTGATACAAGGCCATATGCAGGCCTTCCGCCCGCCCGGGATAGCGGACAGCTATCTTCTCCTCCCGCTGCCACCGGTACTCATCGTACTGCAGGCAGACTTCTATTTTCCGCTGAATCTCTTCTTCCTCCGCTCCGTCCAGTTCTTCCTTTGTGTAAATGCACTCCAGCTTCGCCTGCATGGGAACCGTCCTGGGATGCTCTTCGTCCCAAAACGGGCCGGCGAGATAGCTCCCGTGAACGGTGAGCATCACCACCGGCACATCCATGAGTTTTGCCAGCTTACCCATATTTTTGGGGATATATGCGGTAGTACCCGCGTTGGAATGCCTGGATTCGGGGAATACCGCCACGATCTGCCTGTTTTTATGCAGGGCATAGGAGATGTTTTTTACCACCTTGATATCGGAGACATATCTTCTTTTTCCGATACAGCCAATCCCTCTGTACAGCCATTCCCCAAAAGCGGCAAAGCCTTCCATATCGGATACATAATTGGCCCTGTGGGGAAACAGGGCCAGAGGGGCGATATAATAGTCGGAAAAACCCTGATGGGTGGACAGCACCAGGTAGGGTGGCCTGAGGTGCTCCATGTTTACCTTTTTAATTTTGAGTCCGTAACGTCTGGTCATCAGCCAGGCGCCTCCCCAGATGAGGGGAAGCAGAAAAGGATACTGCTTCACGGGTTTTTTCTCCATAGCAAAAGGGGTCATGTCTTTTTTCGTATTACGCAGCATATCTGCCTCCGTTCCGCCGTTTCTGAAAAGGGAAGCCGCCCGCGGACCGTCTTCCGTATCCGGAGCTCTTCGGTTTCTTCTGACAGTATAGCACAGAACCCTGTCTGCGCCAATCGGAGAGGCAGAAAAAGCAAACCTTACTATTCACTCAGTACTGTGCATATACTGCACAGTACTGAGAAAATGATTCAAGAGTGCAAACAGGAATACTACCGTATCTTAAGCTGGAACAGGGAATAAGGTTCCACGGAAACCTGAACCGTACAGCCGTCCGTTACCGCCTCTCCGGATATTTCCTGCTCAAACAAATCTGTCAGGACTGCCGAAGACGGCTCTTCCTTACAGGTAACAGCAAGTACCGACCTGCTGCCCGCTGTCTCATACCCGCGCAGCAGCAGCGCCCCGTCCGCCGAAGGCTGGACGGCCGAAATCACAACACTGTCCGAAGCCGTTTCCAGCAGGCTCTCTTCCATGGGGAGTGTTCCGTGATGGGAATTGGACGGCTGGTAAAACATACCGTGATTACAGGAATCCGCCAGTTCTTCGGTTATCCTGGGATCCCCGCAGCTGATTCCAAGCCACAGGTTGATCGTATGTATCCCTCTTTCCGGATAAGGATCCGGGCTGGTGGAGCTGTTGATCAGGGTCAGTGCCAGTGTATTGTCCGTACCTCTGTATCCGTATTTACAGTCACTTATCAGGACCGCACAGTCCCCGTCCTCCCGGAGCGCCATCCCATACCGGAGCGCCGGCACATCATTGTTTCGTTCTTTTCTGACTACCGTACCGGCAGGTATATCATACCGGTATTCCGAAGTACGGTATGCAACCGGGATTTTATAATCCAATACCGGAATGATTTCCGATCCGCTTTCATGCCAGTCGATGTTCAGTTCCATCCGTACCGCCGGCTGGTGCTTATCCAGGATGTAGAGCACCTCCGCTGTAGAATCCGCTACCCGGTATACCGCCCGGATGCTTTCCCGTAAGGGGCCTTGTGCGGCGCGTTCCAGCTTCACACAGCGATCCACAGGCGTCGTCTTCAGGGGGCGGCCTATGTTCCAGGCGCTGGAGGTGACGGTTTCCGTCTCGATGAAATGCAGTCCCGCCGTTTTTCCCTCCGCAATCAGCTCTTCCTTCGTTCCGTTGCTTTTCAGCGAACGGATTCTTCCGGATCCCGCTTCGATTTCAACGGTGATCTGATCGTTGGAGAGCACGTAATTATCAAAAACCGAAGAGACCTGTTCTCTTTCCTGCAGGTATACGGGATAAGTATCCGCTTCCTTTTGGGACAGCACCACCGTGGTATAACCCAGGGCGGGCACCGTCACATCCGCCAGCACCCGGATATATTTATGATCCCAATAAGTCTGAAGCTCCTTATCCAGCAGCTGGAAGGTGATTTCTTTTCCCGTATAATCCTTCAGCTGCAGACGGCGCAAATCCCCGGTCCAGTCCCATACGGTCAGCTCCACCACCTCGCTGCGTTTCCTTGTACGGGTATTAAAGATATGGAAGATCCTTGTGCGGCCGCTCCCCCGTTCCGTACTGGGAACCCCTGTGAAATTCTCAATGCCATATCCGGCCCCTGCCCCTTCGGACTGGCTGTTGAACGCATCGATATCCACAAGGATTGCGGAGGTGTCAATCTGCTCCCCGATTACCCGCATGGCATTCTGCCGCTGGGTGTCTGCACACGCCATGGACGTCTGGAACAGTCCCATGGCATGTTCTCTGGACTCCTGCACGCAGGAACCGGTGAGAATGTCGTGAAAATGGGTGAACAAAACGTCCTGCCACGCCTTTTCCATGCGCTTTTTTTCGAACCGGAAGCCGGCTGTTTTTCCCGCAAGGGCCGCCATGGATTCCGCATCCAGCAGGGCCGCCTCCAGGCGTCTGTTCCCTCTCTTGATACGGCTCTGGGTGGTATAGCAGCCCGGCGCAAAGTAATTCAGTTCTTCTCTGACCACCGGCACCTTGTCACGTACGGCCTCCGCTTCCCGGAAATAGTCCCGCAATGTCCCGAACCGGATTACGGGATATATTTTCCAGTCCATCATGTCTATGGCGCGTTCCACATCCCGCCTTGTGGGGCCGCCGCCATGGTCGCCCACTCCATAGATGACAAGGCCGGTTTTCAGTCCGGCCGACCGGCGGGAAATCTCAGGCAGCCCGGCGGCTATATGGGGTGTGACGGCCCCGTTGTACCAGTTCGGTTCCCGGTATGCGAGCACTTCGTTTCCGGACGGGGCCTGGTAGCGGTACAGAATATCCTTTCTTTGATTCCCGCGGCAGTGGTAATAGTATTTCACCCCGCCGAAATGATCGATTTCCGGCACATTGGCGCTGTGCCCGAAGGTGTCGGGAGAGAAATCAATGTCAAAATCCTTTACGCCCCAGACCTGGGACAGATATTCTTTTGTATACCGGATATGGCGGAGCAGGGATTCCCCGTCCGGCATGTTCTTATCGGTTTCCACCCAGGCTGCTGCGGTCACTTCCCACCGCCCCTGGGCTATTCTTTTCTTAATTTCCTCCATCAGATCCGGATCGTATTCTTCCACAATTTTATATACCGCAGCTTGTGACTGGGAAAAACAGAAGTCCGGGTACTGGTCCATAATATGCAGGATTGAACGGAAGGTAGCCAGTGTCACCGCTACGGTTTCATCGAAGCTCCACATCCAGTTCATGTCAATATGGGCATGGGACGCCAGAATCAGCTTATATTCTTTTGCCGCGGCTTCCATGGGCGAAAGGATTTCCTCCGCCTTTTCACAGGCCTGGTCCGTCAGCACCCCCTGCTCCTGCATACACGCCAGCAGATAATCCAGCGCCTCTTCCAGCACGCCGTCATAGCGGCCGTTTTCCCCTTCCGACAGATGCAGGGCAAATTCCAGCTCGCTGAGAATGCGTGTATTGGCCCTGCTCGGACGCGTGATATGCGCCTGCTCCTCCTTCGGCATGCCGAAGGTGTCTTCATAGCCGTATTTTTCCCGGTTGCCGCCAATCAACGTTTTCAGTCTGATAAATTTTGAGACCAGTTGGCTCATTTCGTTTCCCTCCCTGAGGTTATCTATTGCCTTCCCTATGTAACCGTTCTTACCCTCTCCACAGGAAACGGAAAGGGATCTCCTTCATTATAAGGCCGGTATACTGTTTGTGCTACCTGATTTTTGGTAACCGTTCAGACAAGTCTGAACGGTTACGATGTTTGATCGTTTCCGCACGTTTATTCCTGCGGGGTATTTTACTGTGCCAGGAAACGATCCACAATCTGCTGTCTGTATTCCTTAGACAGCGACGCGAAAAACGCGGAATATCCCGTCACCCGTACCACCAAATCCGGATAAGCCCCGGGATCCTCGTGGGCCTTTAGCAGCTTCTCTCTGGAAATACAGTTCATGTTGATTAAAGTTCCCCCCGCCTGCTCATGGGCATGAATCAGGGCCACAAGCGCTTCCGCCCCTCCTTCGCTTTCCACAAGCCCGGTATCAATGTCCAGATGCAGCGGCGCGGAATTTCCGTACCCGGGCTGTGTTACCGCCACCGCGTTGGCCTTCAATGCGGGCGAAAAAGTATCCAGCCCTCTAGCAAAACCCGGATCCGGTTCGGAGGAATGGGAGATGGGATCCCCTGCAAACCTGCCGTTAGGTGTGGCTTCCAGCACCGCTCCATACGCATATACATCTCCATGGGAAAACATGCCGGGAACAATCGGCAGATGGTGCTTGGGCGTCGGCGTCTGTCTGCAGATTTTCACATAATGATCCCGGATCCGCACCGCCCAGGCTTCCGCCGGAGACTGCGGCGAACCATACCGTCTGATATTTTTCAGCATCAGGCGTTCTCTTTCGGCCCCTTCATAATTGGTATGCAGCAGTGCAAAAAGCCTTTCCCACGTCAGCTTCCCTTCCTGCACCACCCTCTGTTCTATCGCCGCAAAGGAATCCGCGGTGGTGGCCAGGGCAATACCGTCGATATTCAAATCCAGGATATCCACCCCGCCGTTGGCGCAGTTCAGCCCCCGTTCCAGCGGGCCGTGCATAAACAGGTTCAGCACGATTTCCGGCATTCCCTTCTGCATCACCTCATAATGTCTGTCGTAGCCTTTTTTGATACAGTCCACCATAATGCCCAGATGGGTGCAGAAAAGCTCCCACAGATGCGCCATCGTATAATTCCCCGCCTCTTCCAGATCCTCCAGCGCATAGTGCAGCGCCGTAGCCATGTTGACTCTCGTCACATCCTGCAGCGGATATTCCCTGCCGGGAATGGCGACCCAGTTACAGCCACATTTCACCCGCATCCGCCCCAGCTCCAGTGGGAAACCGTTCCTGGCAAAGCCTTCGCTGATCCCTTTTTCCAGAGAATAGCAGACCCCGCAGCCGTCCTCCAGCGTGTACTCCACAGCGCGTTTCAAAAGGATATCCGCTTCTTCCGTCTGTCCCGGTACCGGCGCATGGACACGGACGGCCAGATTGGTGGGGATGCCGAGCAGATGCATGGCATCCAGAATCACAAAGGACAGCCGGCTTGTCACTTCCCGGTCCCCCGCCGGGGTGAGTCCGCCGATCTGGGCATAATGGGTATCGTTAAAAAACAGGCTGGCAAGGATCCACACGGCCTCTTCCTCCGTCAGGATCCCTTTGGCAATATCCCGTTCAAAATATTCTTCCAGAAGCGTATCCAGGGCACCCAGGGCGCCGCCTCCGCAATAGGTTCTGTCCACGGACTGGAAATGGGCCAGGAACTGGACCGCCTCCCGGAACGAACCAGGCGCCCTGCAGCACAGCGCCCCGTTTACGGCAGCGATAGCCTCGTAATTTTCTTTCCGAAAGGGATCCGTCTCCTTTTCCGCCAGCTGCTGTGCCAGACGCTGATGCGCCTTCACCCATTCCAGGATTCCCAGCACCAGCTGTTCCTCCCCTTCATAAAAATCGGGATCCGCCGGCCGGTTTCTCTTCCGGCAGTACCTTATTTTTTCCAGAAGCCCCGTCCAGCCCAGCCGCAGGCCGATTTCCATGTCGGGGCACAAATGGTTCATACCGCCGAAGCCCGCCTGGGTGATCCTGTATTTACGGATGGTGTCCGCAAGATAGGCCGGCCGGTCCTCTTCCGCAAGCCTGAGAGGCAGGAACCGGTCCAGCGTCCCCACCCAGCAGCAGGCAAGAGCGCTGCTTCTGTTCACATATCGGGGCATTTCCTGCAGGAATCTGCGGAAATTCTTTCCTATTACCGTGCAGCCGTGAACCAGCCCGTCCCCGCACAGATCCGGTTCAAAGGAAAAATCCGGGAAATCGATGAATCCGTGGTCATCGATGTCAATCGGGCCGTGCCGTGCAATTTTCCTGTCGTTTATCTCCACCTTATCCTGATGCAGTTCCCTGATTAGGGTCAGGTATAAAGGGGACATTTTTACTTTTTCCGTATTCACCATTTATCTCCTCAATAAAAATGATATTTCTTTTTCAATCGTTCCACCGTTGTTTTATCCGGTACCGTGCCGGTATAAAACGTTTCCTCCAGTGCCTGGTACTTGGAATTCCCCATGCTGTGGTAAGGCAGCAGTTCAGCCCTTATCTGCGGATATGCGGACAGAAATGAGGCAATCCCTTCCAGCTGAGTCCCGTTTAATTCGGGCACATAGGGAATCCTCACCGTAACCGCCGCACCGCAGTCCGCCAGTCTCCGGAAATTCTCAAGAATCCTTTCATTGGTGACGCCGGTACAGCTTTGATGCACGATCGGGTCAAATGCCTTGATATCATATAAAAACAAATCGGTCAGGGGAAGCACTTCTTCGAAGGAATCCCAGGGCACATTTCCCGCGGTATCCACCGCCGTATGGATCCCTTCTCTCCTGCAGCACTCCAAAAGCTGTGTGAGTGGTTTTGTCTGAAGCATGCACTCTCCCCCGGAGAATGTGACACCGCCTCCCGAATGGGCGAAGTACCCTTTATTGCGGCGTATTTCATCCATCACGGTTTCCGTGTCCGTTTCTTCCCCCACGCACACCAGGGCATCGGCATAGCATTCCTCACAGCACCGGAAACAACGGATGCACCTTTTGCGGTCCACCCTGTGTTTTCCCTCCGGAAAGCTGTGTGCCCCTGCGGGGCACTGTTGTACACATGCCCCGCAGCCGATGCACCGATCCGGATACAACAAGATTTCTTTTTCCCCGCGGATGGACTCCGGGTTGTGGCACCACCGGCAGTGCAGGTTACAGCCCTTGAAAAATACCACCGTCCTCACGCCCGGCCCATCGTGCACGGAAAAATGCTGTATATTAAAAATACGTACTGTCTGCATCCTTTGCTCCTGTCTTTCTCACTTCCATTTGCCCGTCACCGTCACCTCTTCCCCATGGCTGTCGTAACACAGCAACAGCGTCCGGGAGGCGTCATCCCACTTCGCTTCCATGGGGATTTCCCCGCCGTTCTCCATTGCCGCACATACGGCGGATGCTTTTCCGGGCAGACGCACCCGGGTAAATGCCTTGATTTTGTCCGCGGTTTTCAGCTTCAGCCGGAAGCCGCCGTCATCCGCCTGCGCCGCCAGCACCCTGGCGGAGCTGCCGATTATCCGGAATGTGTCGTCCCGGATGGTATCGAAATCAAACAGCAGCGCCGTTTCATCCGGCCCGATTTCCTTATGAGTGATAACGGGATAGTCATTCTCGCCCAGATCGGCAAACAAGCCTTCCCATGACTTTTTCTCCTCCGTAACGCTTTCATCCATGACGGCGGATATGATATACGGACCTCTGTGCAGGGTCAGATCACTGCGGTATTCCCATGCCAGCCCCAGGCCTTCCAGCGCCGTTTTCACCTTATCCCGGTATTCCTGCGCCAGCTCCCTGGTAAGGCAGAGTTTGGCAGGCACCATATTCCATACCACGATTTTTCCCCTTCCTGCCTGGTATACGCCGTCCGCCGGCGTCTCCCCCAGACCGGCCAGGCGGAACAGATGCCGGGCGGGATCGGCAAAGCCGGAGCTTCTCCACCAGGAATCGATTCGGTGGAAGGGATCGCTTCCGTCGCCGATATACAAAAGCGTTCCGCCGTCCATCACCCAGGAGAGCACCGCGGTATTTACATCCGGGGCCTCCGGCTTCATATACTCATAGCTGAGGACCAGGACCTTCAGGGCATCCAGGTAACCTGCAAACCGCCGTACATTGTCAAGCTGTACCGGCCTTACCGGCAGGCCGTATTTCAGCAGCGGCAGGGACATGCCGTAAAACTGGGGAAACGCATCGCTCTGGATGAAATCAAGCAGCAGTGATTCCTCCCCGGAGATCTCCTTCATCAGTGCTTCGGCCGCCTCTTCATCCACCGGATTCCCCGTATTCTTATGCTTTGCCATGGCAAACCGCTCCCCCAGCCTTCTGCCGTTCACTATGCCGTCCGGGAACGTACGCTGGAACAGGCCGCTGTCCGACATAGCAATTCCCACGCAGTCCCCGGCGCCTTCAAACGAAAATTCCTTCTGCTCCATATCGCCGAACAGCTGGAACATACCGGAAAGCAGCGTGGAATAGCTGCCGGGTATCGGCCTGGATTGATCCGTTTCGTAGCTGGTCTCATCCTTCTGTGCAATATGGGGCTGGAACCGGGGATATCTGCCGTCAAATACCCGGTGGGGCCAGGGGCAGATCTCGTAATGCCAGATATGGGGATGCAGCAGGGACGCAGCCGCCGTCTTTCTGTAATTGTACTCGTAGTTTTCCCAGGTATAGGAGGGCAGATCCTCTATGGGATCATTCAGGAACCACATCCTGCGTCCGGTCCCCTTCACCAGCTCCTGCATGACCCCGTATTCCAGATAGGCGGTTTCAAAGGTACGTTCCTTGTATACCCCCTCATATACATTGGCTTCCCTGCTCGTTCCCGTCCAAATCTGGGCAATGTAGCCGTCCACCGTGGGGATATTGATAAGCGCCGCCTCCGGGCTCATGATCTTCCACTGGGTATAATTCAGCAGACTGTGTGTGGGCACATAAAACCGCAGATCCCGGTTATAGGTTACCTTGGCATATTCCTTCAGCGCCGCGCTCACACGGTCTATGGCCCTGCCGTAGAGATAGGCTTTCAGCCGCGCCGATTTATAGCGCACATCCAAATCCTCATGCTGGGGCCTCCACGGCTCCTTGTAGTAGATTTCATATTCCCTCTGAAACGCCTCCGAATAACCGCTTCTGTCCCAGAATTCCGGTTCTTCCACATGGATGGCCTCCACGCCCATGTCCACGGCAATCTTCATGCGTTCGGTCAGATACTCCGAAAAGGAAACCGTAGGCACCATATAGGGCACGGTGGGATTATGAATCACCCCTTTGCCGCTTCGTTCCACCTGGCCCTCATCCCAGTGCTTGCGTCCGTCCCATCCGCCGTCCAGATAATCCTGATACTCCCCCCATGCAATCCCTGTCATAAGATGGATTACATAACCTTTTTCCCGGTACTGCCTGATCCGGTCCGGCATCGTATCGTCAATTCCGTACACCATAACAAAATCACACTGCAGATCCACGGACGGACGAAAATCCCCGCTTGCCTGATACCCTGTCAGTTCTTCTTTTTTATTCCTGATATATGCCATTCTTCATCCTTTCCCCCGCCGGACAAAAAGAGAGGTAACTTACTATAGTCCCAGGCGCCGTGCCAAACCCCGGAAAACCTGTTCCCAATAAGTTTCCTCTCAATTCTCAAAGTATTGTCCGTTCCTAGTAAGCGATATCGTCCCTTGTTTTGGACTGTTCCGTCAGATAATCAAGGAATTCCTGCATCTTGCCTCCGTCGCCGGTAAGCAGGTAGTTCTGGTAATCTTCCAGAATCTTTCTTGCCTCTTCTTCCGTATCGGCAAAGAATGCCCTTTCCTTATATTCTTTTTCCGTTGTATCGTCAAACGCCCATTCCGCAAATTCCTGGTAACCTTCAAATCCGGGAGCAAATGCTTCAATGGAATAGCCGGGTATCTTCTCCACCGGCCGCAGCTCCTTGTATTCTTTTACATATTCGTTTTCCGCGTCTGCCATGAAGGGGCCGGATTCGCCGAACCACGCCATATTTTTCTTGGCTACATAGGTCCTGGCCGCCATGTAATTAATCCCTCTTTCCCGAAGCTCTTCATTGACACCTTCCGTATCCACCTTATACTTCTCGGTTAATTCCGCATTCATTCTCGGCTGTCCGTCTGCATTCAGTTCATAGGTATCCCCTTCTATACCGTAGCATATCAGCTTTGTCCCTTCTTTGCTGTTAATATAGTCGAGCCAGGTGAGCGCCGCATCAATATTGGAACAGGTATTCGGGAAAAAGATAACCGGGGAACCGTTTCTTCCGTCCGGTTCAATCTGCTTCAGCGGGGATCCGTCCTTATAATTCAGAGGCCCCACCCATGTATACCGCATTTCCGGGTTGGAATCATACAGGCCGGTGAGCTTGGTGGCGTCCACGGTTACGCCGTACTGTGCACAGGTAAAAAGTGCGGTACCGTTCCCCACCTTTTCTTTTGCCCTGTCGTCCGAGGTTTTAAAACATTCCTTATCCAGGATCCCCTCTTTGACGAGCTTCCAGATGAACAGGTATTTATCAATATAATCCTGGGTCAGCCTGTCATAAGTAACATTTCCGTCGGTATCCAGTTCAAATTTGGTCAGTTTCTTCGTCTGGAAGCTTTGGATAAAATCGTCATAGGACCAGCCGTCATGGTAGGTTGTCGCCACGATACAGTCATTGCCGTTCACATCCTTAAAGCCGTAATCCCTTGCCTTCACCATAAAATCATAAAGCTCCTCCGAAGTCTTGATAGAAGTGGGATCGATGCCAAGGGCTTCGGGAACGTCGCCGCGGACGAATACGCCGTACCCCCACTGTGCGATGTCGGCATCATCTCCCGCCACTTCCGTGGGAAGTACATATCTGGCCCCGTTGTTTTCCGGGGTATCAATGTCCGTTTCCAGGTATTTCTGCCCGATAACGCCTATATCGTAGGCATCGGCAATATTCGGGTAATTGGGCACCATATCCTTGATATCGATCAGCCGGCCTTCCACGCCCGCTTTCTTAATGATCGCCGTTTCCCCGGCAGTACCGCCCCAGTAAGGGGCATTCACCATATCCGGCATATCTCCGGAAGCAAACATCATATTCAGTTTTTCAGCCTCGCTCATCATGATGCCTTCAAATTCCACGGTCACACCGATTTTTTCCCGGATTGCCGCCGCCACATCATTGTTATACTGATCCTGGGCCGTCTTGAAGCCGCCGTTCCAGCAGATGAGCATTTTCAATTGGACATCATCAAATTTTTTGTACTTATTTCCGTCCTCATCCACATAATAATCGCCGTCATCCGCAGTTTCTCCGGCCGCCGCGGCTGTGCTGCCGGCCGTATCCGCCGTGTCCGCCGTTCCCGCATTACCTGCCGTGGATGCGCTTTCCTTCGAACCGCCGCACCCTGCCAGCAACCCTGCCGTCATTGCTGCCGTGAGCAATAACGCCAATGCTTTTTTCTTTCTCATACGCTAAATCCTCCTACTTTTTTACGAAGCATATATACCGGGCAAAACTGCGCCTGGCGCCATTTGGGGCGCAGTCTAACCTTTCACAGAACCAACCATAACCCCTTTTACATAATACTTTTGCAAAAAAGGATAGATAATGACAATAGGCATCGTCAGAATCATAACAAATGCCATCTGCAGGGATTGGGAGGTATAGCTGGTCATGGAACCCAGCGCCGTTTCCTGCCCCACCTTCACCTGGGAGCTTGCGGTCGCTTCGCTCAGAATCTTCTGCAGTACGGTGGCTGCCGGATAAAGCGCGGCCTTGCTCTGATAATAAGCCCCCGTGAACCAGTCGTTCCATTTGCCCACGCCGATAAACAGAGCCAGCGTTGCCAGTATCGGTTTGGACAAAGGGATATAAATCCGCATGAGGATCGTGGTTTCCTTCGCCCCGTCCAGCTGGGCCGATTCCCTCAGTTCATACGGTATGTTCGCAAAATTGGTGCGAAGCAGCACGAAGTTATAAAAGCTGTAAACAGACGGAATAACGTATAGCCAGAAGCTGCCGGTAAGACCGAGAGAACGCAGCACCATATAAAGAGGAATCATTCCGCCGCTGAAAATGGTTGTAAAATACCAGAAAAAGTTAAGAAAAGTCCTTCCCGGCAGCGTGCGGATACTTAACGCATAGGCGATCAGCGCCGTAAACAGCAGTCCGGCCACCACGCTCAGAATCGTCGCACCCACCGATATGGACAAAGACTGGTAGATTCTTTCGTCCTTAAACGCCATAACATAATTTTCCAGGGTGAACTGCCTGGGATAAAGCCAGACCCCGCCCTTCAGGAAATCCCGTCCGGTATTGAAGGATGCCACCAGCACGTACCAGAACGGATAAAACGTTACAAGGCCAAGCAGACACAATATGGTATAATTAAAAACCTTGAATATTTTTTGTCCCTTTGTTTCTTTCATTTTCCCCCTCCTTTACCACAGACCCACTTCTGCGTATTTCTTCGTCAGATGATTTGTCGTTGTTACCAAAAGCAGGGAAAATACCGACTTAAACACCCCGATTGCCGTGGCATACTCAAATTTACCGTACTTGATACCTGTCTGGATAACATAGGTGTCAAGGATCTGGGAAATCTGGGTATTTGCCGGCTGCTGCAGCAAGAGAATCTGATCATAGCCCGCATTCAGGATACCGCCGATTGCCATAATAAACATGATCCCTATGGTGGTTGAAATACCCGGCAGCGTAATATGCCACGTACATTTCAGCCGTCCCGCACCGTCTATCCCCGCCGCTTCATACAGTTCCTGATCAACCCCGGTGATCGCCGCCAGGTAAACGATGGATCCCCAGCCGATGCCCTTCCATAAATCCGATAAAATGACCAGCGGATAAAACGCATTTTTCTCTCCCATGATAAACACGGTTTCCAGCCCCATCATCTGCCGTACCTGATTTACTATGCCGCCATATGGGGTAAAAAGTACCGTCATCAGCTGTACCACCACAACCCAGGATACGAAATTGGGAAGGTAGCTCAGTGTCTGTATGGCCCGCTTGAACCTGGCCGCCCGCACCTCATTGAGTAAAAGCGCGAGTATAATCGGGGCCGGGAAGCAGATAAGGATCTTCAGGCCGCTTATCACAAGGGTATTGCGGATCGTTGTCCAGAACTCCGGAGAGGTGATGAATTTCTGAAAATGCTTCAGGCCGGCCCACTCGCTTCCGAAAATCCCCAGATCAAACCGATAATTTTTAAATGCAAGTACAATTCCTGCCATCGGCGCATAGCAGAATACAACCAGCCAGACCACACACGGCAGGATAAACAGATACAGTACCCTGTGACGCTTGATCTGTGTCCACAGCGCTTTCCGCTCCTGTGCTTTTCCTGCCTTGCTTACCGCGCTTTTCCCCTCGTTCAGTCCCATACATTCACACCTTTCCCCTTTCTTTTTGCCCTGTAATGCATACATAACAAACTGACGTGATTATGTCAGTTTGGCTTTTAATATATACTATATATCGTTTAATTTATAAGTATTAGTCTAGCATCTTTCGTATTTTTTACAACTATTTTTCTTGTTATTGGTAAATTTTGTGAATAATTAACATATTTATTTTTGCTGGTTATCGCAAATACAACATAGCAAATAGTTCAAATATTTGTATTGACAATAACAAGACAAAACGATATACTTTAGGCATAATTTTACGGACGGCAAAACCGCCGGGGCTCTTTTTCGGGAACACCGCCGTTTTTGCCGGCAGGAACCATACGGTAACCGTGCCGGCCGTTTTGGACTGTTACCTCATACGTCAGACAGGAGATATTGCCATGCCGCCTCTTCCAAGCCAGCCCTTATATCAAAAAATCAAAGAGGACATCCTCCGCCAAATAAAGGACAGACTGCTGCTGCCGGGGGATAAAGTCCCCACGGAATACCAGCTCATGGAGCAGTACGGTGTCAGCCGCATCACCGTATCCAAAGCGCTGAATGAATTAAAAAGCGAGGGGATTATCACCCGTTTCCCTCATAAGGGGACTTTTGTTGCCAAATCGGCCCAGCTTCCCCCTTTAATCCGGGAAGCGCCGGTCCCCTCCTCTCATGCGGACATGCCTGCCTCCATGACGGAAATCGCCTGTATCCTCCCGTCTGTCACGGATTTATTTTCCCTGTCCATGATCAATGGGGTACAGTCCGTATTTCCGGAGGATACCTATATCTGCCACATTTTCCAGAGCCGCAATCCCACGGTGGAGAATTATCTGCTGCAAAGATGCCTGGAGCTGGATATTTCCGGGATCGTCCTGTTTCCCCAGGACCAGCCCTTTTTCAGTAAGCAGCTTCTGTCCATGCAGCTGCAGAATTATCCCCTGGTGCTGCTGGATCGTTATCTCCCGCGCCTCAATACCAGCTATGTGATTGCGGACAACCGGGCCGCCGGGGAGCTTTGCCTCCGTCATCTGCATAAGCTGGGCCATCAGCGCATTGCTTTCGTTACCTCCACCGGCCGGGACACCTTCTCTGTCAAGTACCGTATTGAAGGGGTTCAGGAAACGGCCCTCTCGCTGAATATGCCGGAATATGCCGTACAGCTTGTGGAATTCCTGGATAAACACAAGAAATTCAGCCATTATCAGGAGCTGTTCCGGAGGCTGGTGACGCAAAACCGCGTAACGGCTTTTATCACGGCGGAATCCTCCACCTGTACCTACCTTTATGATCTGTTGGCTTCTCTGGATATAAAAGTCCCCGGGGATGTTTCTCTGATGTCCTTTGACAAGCCGGTCTGTACCGGCAAAAACCCGGACTTTTTCACCCATATCAGCCAATCCGAATATCTGATGGGGCGTGAGGCGGGTACCTTACTGAAAAACCGGATAGAACGGTATGATACCAATACGTATCATCGCGTTATCACGCCTACGCTGCATGTGCATGAGTCTACAGGGACCGTGTGCCTGTGAAAAAGGATACCTAAAAATCCCTCCGGACCCATTTCTGCGCCCGGAGGGATTTTCTTTTTTTATGAAGTTACACAGTAACCGTTCAGGCTTATCCGGCCTGTTACGTTACACAATCAAATCCGTCATACTTTCCAGGCTGATTCCCAGGGTGGAAAGGTTATGCAGAAGTGCCGTGGTGGCGGGTGCAAGGAACCCTCCCACCCCCGCCGCTATCAGAAGGGTATTAACCCCCACGATCAGCCGGTAATTTGTCTGAATCCGTTTCATCAGGCTGGCGCTTAACAGCTTCAGGGTAACAATTTCGTACAGATCATCCGAAGCAATGGTAATATCCGCAATTTCCCTGGCGATTTCCGCCCCGTCGCTGACAGCGATACCAACATCCGCCGCAGACAGCGCAGGGGAATCGTTAATGCCGTCGCCTATCATAATGACTTTATTGCCTTTTGCCTTTTCTTCTTCCACAAAACGGGCTTTATCCTCGGGAAGAACCTCGGAATAGTACTCATCCACCCCCACCCGGGACGCGATAGCCGCCGCGGTGCGTTCACTGTCCCCGGTCATCATGACCACCTTACGGATCCCGGCTTTTTTCAGGGAGGTTATTACGGCAGGCGCTTCCTCCCGAAGCGGATCCTCAATACAGATAACGGCCGCCAGCTCCTGCTCCACCGCCAGATACAAATGGGAATATGCCGGGGGCAGGTTTTCAAATTGTCCCCGCCCGCTTTCGGGGACCGTACATTTTTCGTCTTCAAAAACAAAATGCCAGCTGCCGATAATTACCTTTTTTTCTTCTATGTAAGAAGCGATTCCGTGCGCCACAATGTAATCCACCCGGGAATGCATTTCCTCATGCTCCAGCTTCCGTTCCCTGGCGGCCTTTACCACAGCCTTTGCCATGGAGTGGGGGAAATGCTCCTCCAGGCAGGCGGCGATCCGAAGCATCTCATCTTCTTTCCTCTCCCCGAATACAAGGATCTTCCTGACCACCGGCCTGGCTTTCGTCAGGGTACCTGTTTTATCAAAAACAATGGTGCGGGCTTCCGCCGCCGCTTCCAGGAACTTACCGCCCTTTACGGTGATATGATGCATGCCGGCCTCCCGGATGGCGGATAGTACGGCAATAGGCATGGACAGCTTGAGCGCACAGGAAAAATCCACCATGAGCACAGCCAGCGCTTTGGTCACATTTCCAGTCAGAAGCCAGACCGCCAGGGTGCCTGCCAGGGTATAGGGCACCAGCCGGTCCGCAAGATGCTCCGCCTTGCTTTCGGATGCCGATTTCAGCTTTTCCGATTCCTCAATCATTTTTACAATTTTATCAAACCGGTTGGAGCCGGAAACGGCCTTCACCTGAAGGATCACTTCTCCCTCCTCCACCACGGTCCCCGCATAGACGTAGCCGCCGGCTTCCTTTCTTACCGGCATGGCCTCCCCTGTAAGGGATGCCTGATTCACCATGGCTTCTCCGGAAAGCACGGGGCCGTCAAAGGGAATTACATTTCCCATATGGACCATGACGCTGTCACCCGGCCGGATCCGGCGCGCGTCCACAAGAATTTCCTGGTTGTCCCGTACCAGCCATACCTTGCTGATATGCAGGGACATGCTTCTTGCCAGATCACCTATGGATTTTTTGTGGGTCCACTCCTCCAGCAGTTCCCCGATTCCCAGCAGGAACATAATCGATCCCGCCGTATCCATGTCGCCCCGGATCACGGAGACGCCCACGGCCGCCGCATCCAGAACAGCCACCTCCAGCTTTCCTGCCGCCAGGCACCGGATTCCCCGGAACAGGTATTTTATGTATTTCAGTCCTGCATAGAAGACTCTTACCGGACGGGGCAGGAACAGCTTGCTGCCGGCCCGCAGCAGTAACCGGCCTATCAGTTTTTCCTGATAGAAGGCATTCAGCGCTCTTCCGGAATTCTTAAGAACCTCCTCCGGTACTTCCGTCTTTTCATAGCAAAAGTTTTTCAGCGCTTGTATGATTTCATCACGGCTTCCCACATAGGTTACGGAAATATCTGCCGTGCATTCGAAAACCTTTGCCTCGGTCACATTTTTCAGCCGCCTGATATAATAGTACAGCCGGTCCGCTTCCTCACAGGTCATTTTATTCTGTACCATATGAACGCGGATCCGCCCTTTGATTTCATGTCTGATAATAAATTTCATAGCTTCCTTTCCGCCTTATCCGGGAGGGACAAGGTACTTGTTTGGTAACTGTCCGGCAGGTCCGCGCATGTATGGCGCAGACTGGAACAAATCGGGCCTGCACAGCGGGGCTTCCTTTGTTTTCTCATACAAAAACGGGACTGTAATCGCAAGCAGCCCCGTGTGGTTCCTTCTATATTATATACAACGGAGCTGCATTCTGAACTATATACAGCAAAGCTGCACTCTGATCCGTTGCCCGAAACAGCAGTAAGACATGGCCTTACTCCGCCTGTTCCTTAAAATCGGTTTCCGTATCCCCGTCAGGCTCCTGTACCGCCTCCGCGTCTTTCGCAGCGCGCTCTTCATTGATCAGCTTCGCCTCCGCCAGAATATCTTCCGCATTTTCCTGCACAGTGACAGCGGTTTTCATGACACAGTCTTTTGCACGAAGCGCAGCGGCGGTGCAGCTGGTATATACCTTTTTGGCATCTCTGCCGGACAATATCTTAACCCCTGCGGTCCCAAACAGGACGCCTCCTGCAAAAAGCCCTATTTTTTTCATAACTGAAGCCTTCATCATCTTTCGTATCCTCCTTGTTTTGCGGAGCAAAATGTGAGCCCTCTGGCGAACAGAGGATTTTCCTCCTTATTTATGCTTATAGCCCGTGTAAAACACCATTAAAAAACAAAATACGGCGGCCCATGCCCAAAACCTGTGCTGTTTCATATTTGCTCCTGTCTGCGCGCTTTGGCGTTATCTTTCTTCTCAGGTATTTTTTTACATAATAGGATTATTCTTTTGTTCCGTCAACAATTTTCCCATTTATTGAGAAATGTTAATCATTATCAATTTGCAGCTTATAAAATTCCGTCCGCCGCATATTCCCGGCCGGCAGGCGCTTCCGGCCCGCAGTCCGCATGCTCACATTCGCAGGGCCTTACGGTGACCGAGGACACTTTATGGTTTCCCAGATATCCGCATTCCCGGAGTCCGGCCTGTACTACCTGGTTCCATTTTCTGGCAGATAAATGGTAGGTGGTATCATCATCCAGCACCACCGTGCAGGCGTCTTCCATGACACAGTCCTCGGAATAGGCCACCCGAAGCATATTTTTCCGGCTGATCGCCCCTATTTCCTCCAGAACGCTTACCATCCGGTAGACGGTGGCGGAACCGATATTGCTGTTTACCCGGGATGCTTTGTAGAAAATTTCCTTGCAGCTGGAGCAGTCATTTTCCAGTATGATATCAAGTAAGGTAAGGCGCTGTTTGGTAATCCGGCAGCCCCGTTCCTTCAGCTTTTCCACAATCATGTCCCTCTGCATCTGTGTGCGGTGATAGCTTCTGGAATCGGGCAGCTTTCTTTTTTCCTGGTTATTCTTGTTATCCGGCAATTAGGTACCTCCCTTTTTACAGAAGAAAAGCCTGCATTTTCATGCAGGCTCTCCTCAGGTCAAGCACGAATACTTATTTTGCACCTGCCATCTTGATTTTCACGTTAAGCGTTTTGCTTTCTTTATAAGGTCTGACCAGCAGATAGACAAAGCCTATTACAAGAAGGAATGCCACTACGGTTCCGATACCAAAAGCTCCGGTTGTGAACAGATTTCCCAACTGGTACACACAGAGGGATACCACATAAGCAAGCCCGGTCTGGTATCCGATTGCAAACCAGAACCATTTGGCATTGTTCATTTCCCTTTTAATAGCGCCCATAGCTGCGAAGCAGGGTGCACACAGCAGGTTGAATACCAGGAAGGAGTAAGCTGCAACTGCGGTCATGCTTCCTGCCAGACTTCCCCAGATTTCCGTTCCGTCTTCCGCCACTTCAGCAAAACCGTAAAGGATACCAAAGGTTCCTACTACGTTTTCTTTAGCAACCAGCCCGGTAATAGCCGCCACCGCAGACTTCCAGTCACCCCAGCCAAGCGGGATGAAGATCCATGCAACCGCATTTCCGACAGCTGCCAGAATGCTGTGGTCAAGCTCCATATCCTCCAGCATTTTAAACTGTCCGTTAACCCAGCCGAAGTAGGTGGTGAACCATACCACGATGGTGGAAAGGAGGATGATGGTACCGGCCTTCTTGATAAAAGACCATCCGCGCTCCCACATGCTGCGGAGTACATTTCCCACGGTGGGAAGATGGTATGCAGGAAGCTCCATAACGAAAGGAGCGGGATCCCCGGCAAACATTTTGGTTTTCTTTAATAAGATACCGGAACAGATAATCGCTGCAATTCCCACAAAGTAAGCGCTGGGAGCCACCCACCATGCACCGCCGAACAGGGCGCCGGCGATCAGGGCTATAATAGGAAGCTTGGCGCCGCAGGGAATGAAGGTGGTTGTCATAATGGTCATTTTACGGTCACGGTCGCTTTCGATGGTACGGGAGGCCATAATACCGGGCACGCCGCAGCCGCTTCCGATGAGCATGGGGATAAAGGATTTTCCGGAAAGGCCGAACTTACGGAAAATACGGTCCATAATAAACGCAACTCTGGCCATGTAGCCGCAGCCTTCCAGGAAAGCCAGGAAGAGGAACAGCACCAGCATCTGGGGGACAAAGCCAAGCACTGCACCCACACCGGCAACAATACCATCCAGTATCAGACCCTGCAGCCATTCGGCACAGCCCACAGCGGTGAGCACGGATTCAAAAAGAACAGGGATACCGGGGATTTCCAGCCCGAACAGGCTCCAGCCGTCTCCGAACACGCCGTCATTCGCCCAGTCGGTTGCCCAGGTACCAACCGTGGTAACGGAAATATAATAAACAATAAACATAACCACTGCAAAAATAGGAAGCGCCAGCCAGCGGTTGGTAACGATCCTGTCGATTTTGTCGGAGGCGGTCAGCTTTTCATTTTTACTGCGTTTAAAGCATTCACCGATGATGGAAGAAATGTATACATATCTTTCATTGGTGATGATACTCTCCGTATCGTCATCCATTTCCTTTTCGATCTGTGCAATCTCAGAAGAAACATCCGGGACCCGGCTCATCTGATCCTGGATTTTATCATCCTTTTCCAACAGCTTGATGGCAAAAAAGCGCTTCTGTTCCTCCGGGATATCACTTCCCAGCCTGGCTTCGATGGTATTCAGCACGTTTTCCACTTCCGGTGCGAAGGTATGGACCGGAGGGGTCGCGTCCTTTCTGCTGGCGAGGCCCACGGCTTTTTCTGCCGCCTTCTGGATTCCGGTACCCTTTAATGCGGATATCTCCACTACCTCACAGCCCAGTTTTTTGCTGAGCTTGTCAATATGTATCACATCGCCGCTCTTTTCCACAATGTCCATCATATTGACGGCCATAACAACCGGGATGCCCAGCTCCATCAGCTGTGTGGACAGATACAGGTTCCTTTCCATATTGGTTCCGTCTACGATATTGATGATCGCATCCGGCCTGTCGTTTATCAGATAATTTCTGGCAACCACTTCTTCCAGGGTGTAGGGAGAAAGGGAATAAATGCCGGGAAGATCCATAATGATAACATCCCCGGAACCTTGGGTTCCGTATGCCCTCTTCAGCTTACCCTCCTTCTTCTCCACCGTTACACCCGGCCAGTTCCCCACAAACTGGTTGGAACCGGTCAGTGCATTAAACAATGTAGTCTTTCCGCAGTTGGGATTCCCTGCTAATGCAATTTTAATTGACATATTCTACCTCTTTCCGCCTCATCGCAGCTATGTATGTTACATGATTTTGAATTTGTTATGGCTATCTTTTATTAGTATAGGCTAACCCATGTTCAAAAAAATTTATTCCACGATAATCATTTCCGCGTCCGCTTTCCGCAAAGACAGCTCATATCCCCGTACAGTCACCTCGACCGGATCTCCCAGAGGCGCAACCTTCCTGACAAAAACATCGATACCTTTGGTGATACCCATGTCCATTATCCGTCTTTTCACCGCGCCTTCTCCGGTCAGCTTCGCCACTTTTACAGTTTCCCCGCAGGGAATTTCTTTCAATGTCCTCATCTTATCTCCCTTTCCGTCCCGCCGCATCCCGCGGCCCGAAATGAAATCCATGGCAGGTACAATCCGTGTTTTCAGGCCCCTACCATAATTTTGTTTGCCATATCTTTTCCAATGGCTACTCTGGAATCTTTCACGTTCACAATCATGTTTCCGTCAATTTCAGATACGACAGTCACCACACCGCCGGCCACAAAACCCAGATTCTCCAGGAATCTTCTGGTTTCCTCTTTCCCGCCGATTTTGCGTATAACATTAGGTTCCCCTGCATTCACCATAGTCAATGGCATCATCTTCATCTTCTTTCTTTTAGATTTTGAGAATGGTTTTCATTTCCCGTTTCTTCTTGGTTAGTATATTCTAACTTCCAGTTGTTGTCAATCATTTTATTGATAATTTTTTCTCAATTAGTACGGTAAATGTATTTGCCGCGGAAGGAGAAATATGCTATACTAACTCCAGTTAGTTAACCGATAAATAAGCTGCTTTACCAAAAGAACTGGAGGTGAATAGTTTGGCAGTAGGGGAATCCTCCGAAAATTATTTGGAGACTATTTTAATATTGAGCAAAGAGCACCCGGTGGTCCGTTCCGTCGACGTGGCGGAGGAATTGGGTTTTAAGAAATCAAGCGTCAGCGTAGCCATGAAAAACCTGCGGGAGCTGGGACATATCACAGTGACGAAGGAAGGTTTTATCAATCTGACCGCTTCCGGGCGGGAAATCGCCGAAATGATATATGAAAGGCATCAGCTTCTCTCCGCCTGGCTCGTCAGGCTGGGTGTGGACGAAAAAACCGCCGCCGGGGATGCCTGCAAGATCGAACACGTTATCAGCAAAGAAAGTTTTGAGGCCATAAAGGGCCATGTGAATAAGAGTTAACTTAAAAAGGTATCCGGCACACACCTGCCGGATACCTTTTTAAGTTACTGCCCTTCGTTTTTCAAAAGCTCTTCCAGGGTATGCCATCCTAAAACCGCACATTTCACCCGGGCGGGCATATGGGCCACATCCCGGAGACATACGGACTCTTCCAGTTCCTCCAGTTCCTCCGGGGAAGCCTGGCCCTGGATCATACGCAGGAAAACACCGGTGAGCCTTCTGGCCTCCTCCGTGGATTTTCCGATCACCAGATCCAGCATCATATCTGCCGAAGCCTGGGAAATGGCACAGCCGTTCCCCCCAAAAGCACCGTCCAGTACCCTTCCGTTTTCTATTTTCAGCTGCAGCACGATATCATCTCCGCAGCTTGGATTCACGCCTTCCAGTTCCCGGTCAGCATCCGGCAGCGGATGCTTGTGGCCGGGGTTTTTGTTATGATCCAACAGTATTTCCTGGTAAAAAGTTTTATTCTCCATATCCCATTTTCCTCCTGACCTGTGACAGGCTTTCGGTAAAAGCCCTTATTTCTTCTTCCGTATTATAAAACGCGATGCTGGCGCGGACCGTGGAGGAGACCTTCAGGTAATCCATCAGCGGCTGGGCGCAGTGATGCCCCGCCCGCACCGCAATGTGATCCGCGTCCAGTATGGAGGCTACATCGTGGGGATGGACTTCGTCCACCGTAAAAGTGAGGATGCCGCAATGCTCCCCCGCATCTTCGGATCCCAGGACATGTACGCCCGGGATCTCCTTCATGCGTTCCAGGGCCAGGGTGGTGAGAGAATCCTCCCGTTCCCGCAGGGCCTGGAAGCCGATCTGCTCCAGGTAATCTATGGCGGATCCCAGCGCTGCCGCTCCCCCGGCATTCACCGTTCCGGCTTCAAATTTATGGGGAAGCGGCGCATAAACCGCATCATATCTTCCCACCCGTTCTATCATTTCCCCTCCGGTAAGGAAGGGCGGCATCGCCTGAAGCAGCTCCTCTTTTCCGTACAGCACGCCGATCCCCATGGGAGCCAGCAGCTTATGCCCGGAAAAAGCGAGGAAATCCACATCCAGCCCGCAGACGTCTATGGGAATATGGGGCGCGCTCTGCGCGGCATCCACCACCACGACGGCCCCCTGTTCATGGGCAATCCGTGTGATCTCCCTGATAGGGTTCACCCGCCCGAACACATTGGAAACCTGGGTAACCGCCGCCAGTCTGGTGCGCGGGGTGAACGCGCCGCGGATCCGCTCCTGCGTCAGCCGCCCGTCCGGGCTGCATTCCAGGAATTTCAGAACGGCTCCTGTTCTGGCAGCAACCATCTGCCAGGGCAGAAGGTTGCTGTGGTGTTCCATGATACTTACCAGGATTTCATCTCCTGGCCGCAGATGGCTTACACCATAACTGTACGCCACCAGATTCAGCGCTTCCGTGGTATTTCTTGTGAAAATAATTTCCTCCGCCTTTCCGGCATGCAGAAACCTCTGTACCCGTTTTCTTGCATTCTCATAGCAATCCGTGGCTTCCAGCCCCAGTTCGTACAACCCTCTCATGGGATTGGCATTCTGCTTATCATAAAAATCCCGTTCCGCCTCCAGCACACAGGCCGGGCGCTGGGAGGTTGCCGCATTGTCCAGATATATCAGCGGTCTGTTCTGCCGGAATATGGGGAAATCTGCTCGATAATCCCGTTCCCTGCCTCTGTTATCCATTCCGGGCACCTCCTTCCAAAAAATCCTGCACCTTTTCCACCAGGGCTGCGTCCGGTATCCGGCCGCAAAGGGCGTCAATCCCCGCCCGCGCCATCATGTCACAGGCTTCTTCCCGGCTCATGCCCCTGGAACAGAAATAGAAAAGCTTCTCTTCCTCCAGCCGGCCGGCGGTCGCTCCATGGCTCCCCTGCACATTTTCTTCCCCGCATAATATCAGGGGAATCGTGCGGTTGACCACCTCATCCCCCAGCAGGAGCACCTCTTCCGTTTCCTCTCCCACCGCCCCGGCACAGCCCCGGCGGAAATCAATGGTCCCCCGGAACAGCTTGGAAGCATTCTCACGCAGCACGCCTTTTACCTCCATCCGGCTTTCCGTTTTCTTTCCGGTATGACCGGCCACATAATTCATATCCAGCTTCTGATCCTTTTTTCCCAGATAACCCACCGCGGTGTCCATCCGGCTTCTGTCCCCCGCCAGATTGACGCTGCTGCCTGCATAAATGCTGCGCGCCCCCAGGAAAAGCTGGACAAGTTCCAGGGAGCCGCCTTCCTCACAGGTTCCGCCCACATCGTTTATATACCCATATTCCGTTCCCAGAAGCTGGACCTGGATCAAACGTATCCCGGCCCCTTTTTCCGCATAGAGCCTTGTCTGGAATCCGGCTGTCCCTCCGGCTCCGCCGGGAGAGGAGACATCCATGATTACCGTAACACGGCTGCCTTCTTCGGCATAGATATAGGCGGCATGCAGACTGCTTTCTCCTTCCCCGCAGGAATAAATAAGCTTCACGGGGGTTTCCGGACGTTCTCCTTTTTTTACCCGGATGATTTCCACCGGTGTCCCGCTTTCCTTTACCAGTTCCTCCATATCCGGCCCCATCCCCGTGGCGATCTCCCGGAAGCCGGCCTCCATCATCCCGGCACTCATGCCGCGGATACAGGATACCCCGTCCTCCGGCAGGGTAAGCGCCGGTCCATCCGACGGGTTTTCCCTTGCAGACAGAAGGGCTTCTATATCTATAGCAGAAAGACTGCTTTCATTCATGCGCAGCCAATTCCAGGTGCGCACAGGCAGTCTGTTTATTTTCATATCCGTTCCCTGTTTCATATTTCGCTCCTTTCCGGACAGCTTATCCGATGCTGCCCTTCATTTCCAGTTGAATCAGGTTGTTCATTTCCACCGCATATTCCAGGGGCAGCTCCTTGGATACATTATCCGCAAAGCCGCTGACTATCATGGCCCTGGCATCTTCTTCGCCGATCCCTCTGGACATCAGGTAAAATACCGCCTCCTCACTGATCCTTCCAATCTGTGCCTCATGCCCGATATCCGCATCCGGCGTACGGATATCCATAGCCGGAATGGTATCGGAACGGGAGTAATCATCCAACATCAGCGACTGGCAGGAAACGGCCGCTTTGCTTCCGGCCGCATCCCTGCCCACCGTTACCGAACTGCGGAAGGTACTGATACCGCCGTCCTTGGAAATGGATTTCGTATTGATAAAAGAGGAGGTGTCCGGCCCCTGATGGACAATTTTAGCACCCGTATCCAGGCACTGTCCCTTTCCCGCAAAGGTAATTCCCGTAAACTCCGCTCTGGCCCCTTTTCCTTTCAGGATACTCATAGGGTATAAACAGGACACATGGGAGCCAAAGGAGCCGGAAACCCATTCTATGACGCCCCCTTCCTCCACAACGGCCCGCTTGGTATTCAGATTATACATATTTTTAGACCAGTTCTCGATGGTGGAATAGCGCAGTCTTGCGTCCTTCCCCACATACAGCTCCACGCAGCCCGCATGGAGATTGGCTACGTTGTATTTCGGCGCAGAGCAGCCTTCTATAAAATGCAGATCCGCCCCTTCCCCCACAATGATGAGGGTGTGCTCAAACTGCCCGGCCCCCGGCGCATTCAGACGGAAATAGGATTGTAAGGGAATGGCTACGGATACGCCCGGAGGCACATATACAAAAGAACCGCCTGACCATACCGCACCGTGAAGCGCGGCAAATTTATGATCGTCCGGCCGTACCAGCTTCATAAAATGCTTTTGCACCATGGAGGCGTATTCCCCCCGCAGAGCGCTCTCCATATCCGTATATACCACGCCCTGGGCCGCCACCTCTTCCCGCACATGATGGTACACCAGCTCCGAATCATACTGCGCCCCCACGCCGGCAAGGGATTTCTTTTCCGCCTGCGGAATGCCCAGAAGTTCAAAGGTATTCTTAATATCCTCCGGCACATCGGACCATTTGGTGCTCATATGGGTATTGGGCCTCACATAGGTTACAATATGCTCCATATCCAGCCCTTCCAGGGAAGGCCCCCAGTCAGGCGCTTTCATACGGTTATATATCTGCAGGGACTGCAGACGGAAAATTTCCATCCAGGAAGGATCCTTCTTTTCCCGGGAAATCCCCGCAACGATTTCCGGGGTCAGACCTTCCTGCACCCGGTATCCGTCCTTTTCTTCATTTTTTATATCATAAATGCTTCTGTCTATATCATCCACATAGGTTTTTTCTTCCATCGCAAACTCCTTTCTCCGGTCATCCCCGGACGCTGCCTTCCCGGACAGCCTCCCGGTAATATGCCTCAAAGCCCCTGGCGTTGATTTTCTCCACCAGACTGCGGTCCCCGGTAGCCACGATGCGCCCGTCCACCATGACGTGCGTGTAATCCACCTTCAGGGATTCCAGGATTTTCGTGCTGTGGGTGATGATAAGCAAAGCTCCCTTTTCGTTTTTCTGATACGCCTCCACGCCCCTGGATACGGTGCGCACCGCATCCACGTCCAGCCCGGAATCCGTTTCATCCAGAATAGCCAGTGTGGGGCGCAGCATGAGAAGCTGAAGGATCTCCGCTTTTTTCTTTTCTCCGCCGGAAAATCCCATATTCAGATCCCGATCGCCGTAGGTTTCCTCCATTTGAAGCACCTCCATGGCCTTTTTCATTTCCCTGCCAAAATCCCAAAGCCGCAGCTTCTCCCCCCTGCGCTGTTCCAGCGCACTGCGGATAAAGCTGCCCAGGGAAATTCCCGGCACCTCCAATGGGTTCTGGAAAGAGAGGAAAATCCCTTCCCTTGCACGTTTATCCACGGTTTCTTCCGTGATATCCCTTCCTTCATACCGGATGCTGCCCGCCGTCACCGTATATTTGGGATTTCCCATCAATGCATAGCCCAGCGTGGATTTTCCCGCCCCGTTCGGCCCCATCAGCACATGGGTTTCTCCTCTGTTCACCATCATATCCAAACCGTGGAGAATCTCTTTATCCTCCACGCTGACTTTCAGCCCGTTTACCTGTAATAATTGATCTGCCATTGTTTCCTCCTTTACTGTAACTGTTCGGACAAGCCTGAACGAATACTCCTTTACTGTCCTTCGTCGCACAGCCGGAACCCGCAGCCCGGTATCCTCCGGCAGGCAAAACATTACCTTGCTTTCCCTCCTGCTTCCTGGAAAAAGGGCTGTGTCTCCGGCAAACTCTATCAATACGTTTCCGTCCGGCAGCGTGTTCCGTTTCCGCCGGCTGTGTCCCGCTTTGTTTCTTTTCCGGGCACCCCGGAATATGGTATTCGTGACACCTGCGCCGCGCTGTGTGAATGCCGGCGGATTCATCGTTCATCACGCAGTATGGTACCGGATCGTTGTATCTTATAAAAAAATAGGATTTGAACATTTCCTACCATTTAGGTATGAATTGTTCAAATCCTATTATAGTGATTCTTCATGGAATAATCAATATAAGCAGGGAATTCTAATTGATAATGTTTCTCATTTTGTAACGGTTCAGACGTCTCTTTGTATCCTGCGGCTTCCCCGCTATGATTTCCTGTACAGAATTGTCCCGGGCGGTATTGCCCTGGGCGGCCACCTTTGCCATCTTCGCCTGCACCACCCGGGGATCTCCCAGATATTCCTTTCCGATAACTCTCCCATCCCCGCTGAATTCATACACAAGGGGGATTCCCGTAGGAATGTTGACGTCAACAATTTCCTCCAGTGTCAGCTTTTCCAAATACAGGACCAGGGCCCGGATGGAATTGCCGTGGGCGGCAATCAGAACCCGGTTTCCGACAGATCCACATCTGTCCAGCCGGTAAAAAGATTCTCCTTATTCCAGATGCTCTCTCCATGCCGTACCAGTACAAGTTTCATAAATAGAACCCTCCGTTTCCCTGCGCCGCCCAAGACTCCCATATATCCCACGGTCTCTGCCTGCAGTCCCGGAAACACCATTCGATCAACAGACGGAAAAGCCATGTGGCACATGCGCAGCCTGGGTAACACCAATCTGCGGAAGAAGGCCCCAACCAAATGGCAAGGGCCTTCTTCTTATGTCATATATATGGTTAGCTGAATCTCATTAGACTATATTCCCATCGTCGGAGACGATTCCGGATCGATTTTTGCAGGAACTGTGAAGATGATGAACCGTTACGCTACTTCTCAATAAGACATTGAAAAGAATGTACCCGATAGCCTGCTTTCCGTACAATCTCCCGGGCTTCCTTTTCTGTAAGCGGCAGCTTTGTATACAGCCATGCCGTCCTTTTTCCCAAATCTACCTGCGCATAGCAACCATCCTGACCGTTCAATGCATTTTCCACCCGGGTGCTGCAATTGCTGCAGGTCATCCCCTCGATTTCCATCCGGTATGTATGGGCATAATGGCTTTTATCCCGGTCTTTGGGCTTCCCCTTCTTTACCGTGTCCCCTCCGCTACCGCAGCAGCCATGGGACAGCCTCTTCGCATAGCTCTTGATGCCGAATATGCATATCATCAACAAAACAAGACATATAATCCCTGTTGCCATAAATTCCACCTCAAATCTTAAGTACGTAGTATACCATTGTATGTTAGTTTAAACTAACTTAATTTTATTTTATCATAGCACCTATTTCCTTTCCTGTCAATAATGACGAGCCGTAACGGGTGTCGGCAATAGCCTGCCATGACCATTCATAAAAAGGACGCGGCATAGTACTTTCCCTGAACTGGTATGGCACCTGCCGCAAAGAACCGCAGCCGCCCCGGGAAGAACCGTGCCGCACCCTCACTGTCCTAATAGCCTATCCCTTCAGCCCTCTGGACTGTCTCTCCATATCTTCCACAACAATATCATATATTTCTCCCAGAGTGGAGCAATATTCCAATACCTTCCAAGGCTCATTGGTATGGAAATGAATTTTGATCAGCTCATCATCTCCCACTGCAAGCAGACAATCCCCCTGCAAATTATTCAAAAAATAATCGCTGATAACATCCTCATCCAGATCCTCTCCTTCAATTAACAGCTGTGTATCATACTTAAATTCAAGCATATATCCTAACTCCTTTCACGCAGAAATCCATCCGTTCTTTCCATAATAGCTGTTCTTTCCCAAAACTGCAAGATACTAATACGTTAATATATATGAAATAACCATAGGCGGGCGCTGCTGCTGCTATTGCCCGGTTTGCCCGCTGAAAAAGCGATGATGTCGGAGGGACGGAAGGAACGTCCTTTTTATATGCTATAAGCAACGTATCGGGAAAGACAGGCCCATCAGCGCGGAAACCTCCGTATTTTTGCAGTCCTGGTCTTTTATCACTCAAAAAACAGGGATTGCCGTCATTTCCGGTTCTTTCTCCTGGACAAAAGCCGCATACGATTCCCGTTCCGCATAGCACAAAAAAATAAATTTGGAAAAACCTCATACCGTATGATTTTACTCTTTTTCATAACATGCTAAACTGATCACAGAAAAGCAGTGATATCTTATGGGTATGAAAGAAAACGCCTTTCCTCTTTCGGTGCGCATTGCCGAAGCCGTCCGTTATTTGCAGGAGGAATGCGCCGGGCTTTTGGCGGCACGGAAGGAGGCGGGGCCTCCCCGGTGACAAGAAAGGGACATAAGATAACGCAGGTAAGGGTTTTCACAGAAGGGGGGATCCCTTATAGGGCAGGTATCTTTGATACATGCCATAAACCACTTTTATTTATCTACCAGGAGGGAATACGGATGATACGAAAAAGAAAAAAACGATGGGCGCTGTTTTTATCCGCCGTGCTGATTGCGGCACAGCTTCCGGCAGTGGCCATGGCGGAGAACAAGGCGCCGGAGGCCGCCATCCAAGAGGACGGGAGTATCGCGTCCTTTGAACCGCTGGACGAGGGCGTTAAAAAGCAGTCCGTCCCGGTGGGCACGGAGCTTTCCGGGCTGAACCTGCCGGACACGGTGACGGGGGCAGTTTATCACGTCACCGAGGAAACAGTAGTCCCGGACGGGGATGATATGGAGGCGGAAAGCGTGTCGGGCAACGACGGCGGGGATTCCTCCCACATGGACCGCGGGGAAACGGTCACGGCCGTCACCACATCCATGGAAGAAATCCACGTGACCTGGGACAGCGGCCCGGCCTATGACGGCGATGCGGCGGGCAGGTATGTGTTTACGGCGGACGTGGGCGGCTATCCCCTGTCAAG
>NZ_QUES01000027.1:0-85738 GCF_003478085.1 Eisenbergiella sp. OF01-20
AGGCCGCACAGGGAAGCAGGGCCGCGGGACGCCAAACTTTTTTATCTGCACCCGGCACTTGCAACATAGTATTACCGTATTATTACCAATTATTTACCGCGTGTTCGGCAAAAGACACAACATCCTTTACCTCCAGACACGTTCCGTCATCCAGCACCGCTTTCCCTGTAAATTTCCCGAACATCTGATGACAGCAATTGTTCACCCAGAGCAGCTTGATACGGGTCGTCCTGTCATAACAGGGCGTCAATGTCAGATCCAGCCGTCCCTCCCGGTCCTTCAGATGCCAGGGATCCATATATTCCTTTCCCAGTTTGAAATCCACTTTCCCCAGCTTATGGGCCTTTCCTTTATAAAAAAGCATATTTTCACTGGCAGTATCCGTATTTCCGAAGCCACAGCCAAGATTAAAACCGAACATTTCCCCATCCAGCCAGCCGCTGCCGTTGCTCCAGTACCATTCATTATGAAAGGGCCACACACCTCTGCCCCAGTCCAGAATACCGAAGGAACTCTTTTTGTCAAACTTCCATTCCCTGCCTTTGGCTTTTACATACCCTTCCGCCGTCATGCAGTTTATTTTATGATTATAATAAAAGGCATGGGCATATTCGTCAAAGGGCAGATTGATCACTAGGGAATTGGGATTCCTGCGTTCCAGACGGATTTTTACCTCCGTATCCTCCCAGCGGCAGGTCAGGAGCCGTTTCTGGTTCACCGTCTCAAAACGCATGTACACGCCGTCCTTCTTGTAGAGAAGGGTGTTATCCTTTTCCGCATTTTCCGGCATATGAAGGGAACCGAAGGGCAGAGCCAGGATTTTACTCTGATCCAGCAGCTTTTCCCCCTTTGCAAAATCAAACAGCATCATGCTCACCTGCCCCGCATAGGCGGCATGGCCGATAGTGAACTGCAGGCACAGCCTGTCATTGGAAATCTGATAAAAGTCCCATTCCTTGATTCTCCACGGCGGGGCCTTAATCGCCTTCCTGTCATACACCAGCGTACTTTTTCTGGAATATCCCGGTATGGGGCGTCCCTTCCCGTCCAGTACCGGCCCTTCTTTCAATAGTTCTTTTTCCATATTCATCCCCTTTTCATACTGCACTAACAGTTCAGACGGCCCTTCCTGTATTCCGCTATCTTAAGAGCCTCTGCTTATTTCTTTTCCCTGCCGCCGCCAAAGGAATCAGGGTAAACAGCGTGAGTACCGCCGAAACCAGGAACAGGCTGGGACCGGGCACCATTCCCACCGAACCGCTTACCTCCATCTCCACTCCCAGGCGGTTAATCACCTGTGTGGCAATGGCCGGCCCTATAATCATGGGCACACAGACAAAGAAAATCTGTTTGATTCCCTCAAACTGCCCCCGCTGATCCTCCGGATACAGATTCTTCATCCAGGCGGTAAGCGCCTGCAGCACCAGGATATATCCGATTCCGGCCCCGAACACACCGATGAGCAGAACCGCAAGACTTTGGGAAAGGCTGACCAGAAGCAGCCCTGCGGTATTGCACAGGAGGGCCGCCAGTATCACCTGAGGCGTTTTCCCCCTGTCAATGAACCGGGCGGCAGGGATCGTCATAACCGCTGCCGCCAGCAGGCCCACGCCCTGAATAATCCCCGTCATCCCATATCCATACCCCAGATAATTCACAAAATAGATCGTGATATAGGGAAAATAAACATTAAAACCGATAAAATATACGGTCATCACCAGAAACACCCAGAAAAGCTCTTTATTTTCCCGCACCGTATTCCAGTTAAAAACCGTCAGGAACTGATGCCGGAATCCCTTTTCATCCCGTTTGGGACGCAGGCCCGGCGCATCCTCCAGCGTAAACAGGCCAAAAAGCCCCACTG
This sequence comes from Eisenbergiella sp. OF01-20, assembly GCF_003478085.1. NCBI lineage: Bacteria > Bacillati > Bacillota > Clostridia > Lachnospirales > Lachnospiraceae > Eisenbergiella > Eisenbergiella sp. OF01-20. The sequence goes on from NZ_QUES01000027.1 coordinate 1,865, forward strand.
CCGCCACCAGTCCTCCCATAAGGCCGAAAAAAGCGAAAAAATCTATGCTCTCAATGATAATTCCGGATACCACCGCACCGAATATGGTGGCGAATACAGGCATAACCGCCAGCGCGCCTCCCAGCTTCCCCCGGTTGTTTTCATTGGAAATATCCGTCGTCCACGGGCCAAATCCCCCGTCATTTCCAACGGAACCGAAAAAGCTCATCACCGCATCCGCCAGCACCACACAGGCAGCCGCGATAAACAGCGGGTTTTTGGGAATCCTCTCCGTAGCCCCGAAGAGAAAGGTAAAAATCCCCCACAATATATACCCCCAGCAGATAAAAGGCTTTCTTTTTCCCCTGCGATCCCCCCAGGTTCCCACCAGAAAGGTACAGAAGGTGGAAACCGCGGCGCTCACTCCCACCATCCAGGATACAATAGCCGGCTCCGGCGCAATTTTGTCATATACAAACGTATTGAACCAGGAATTCTCAATGTTCCAGCAGATTTGCCCGGTCATTCCAAGTACCCAGATCAAGATCCAGTTTTTACGGCTGATTTTCTCCATGATGCATCCCCTCCCGCTGCTTCCTGTAACTATGTGGTTATACTCCTATTTTACACTTGTTATAAAGGTTTTACCACATAAATAAATGATTCCTTCGGCGTTGTGTTTATGCACTCTTGTATCATTTTCTCACGTACGGTGCAGTAAATGCACAGTACTGAGCGGACAGTAACTGGCGTTTACCCCGCCCTCTGTGTGCCTTGTTTTTCTTATGGCCCCGTGCTAAAATACATTCATACAAACACAAAATGCCAGATAATGGCTGAATGGAGGATATATGAGCAGAAAGGTAGTATTAGCCGGCGGCTGCAGGACCGCAATCGGCGTTATGGGCGGCGCGCTTTCCACCGTTCCCGCAGCAGATCTCGGAACCATCGTTATTAAAGAGGCAATGGGCAGGGCCGGAATCACTCCGGATATGGTTGACGAAGTATATATGGGCTGTGTTATCCAGGCAGGGCAGGGGCAGAATGTGGCAAGACAGGCCGCTGTTAACGCAGGTATTCCGGTAGAGGTTCCGGCTACCACAATTAATGTATTATGCGGGTCCGGGCTTCATTGCGTCAATCTGGCGGCCAAGCTGATTGCCTGCGGAGACGCGGACATTATTATTGCAGGCGGTACGGAAAATATGTCCCGCGCTCCCTATCTGGTTCAGCAGGGCCGGTACGGCTATCGTATGGGCAATGCCCCGCTTGAGGATTCTTTGCTGAAGGATGCCCTCACCGATGCGTTCCACGGTTATCATATGGGCATGACGGCTGAAAACATTTGTGAGCAATGGGGACTGACCAGAGAGCAGCTGGATGATTTTGCGGCAAACAGCCAGCAAAAATGTGAAGCCGCCATGGATGAAGGACGTTTCCGGGAAGAAATCGTTCCGGTGGAGGTAAAGACCAAAAAGGGCTCCATAATAGTGGATACAGATGAAGGCCCCAGAAAAGGGGTTACCAGCGAAGGCCTTGCCAAATTAAAACCGGCTTTCAAAAAAGATGGCGGTATGGTAACCGCAGGCAACGCCTCCGGCATTAATGACGGCGCTGCCGCTATCGTTGTCATGAGTGAAGAAAAAGCGAAGGAGCTTGGCATCACGCCTATGGCGACCTGGATCGCCGGGGAGCTGGCCGGCGTGGATCCTTCTATTATGGGTATCGGCCCTGTGGCGGCTACCCGGAAGGTTCTGAAGAAAACCGGTATGGACATGGATGATTTTGACTTAATAGAAGCTAATGAAGCTTTTGCCGCCCAGTCTGTGGCCGTGGGACATGATCTGGGCTTCGACCTTGATAAACTGAACGTAAACGGCGGTGCCATTGCCCTGGGACATCCCGTAGGATGCTCCGGCTGCCGCATCCTGGTTACGCTTCTCCATGAAATGCAGAAACGCGATGTAAAGACCGGCCTGGCCACTTTGTGTGTGGGAGGCGGCATGGGTTGTGCTGCGGTTGTAAAACGGGATTAATGCGGTTATTATATGTTTGTTCTGTAAGTTCCCCGCCCGCCTGCAGAGGCCGGCGGGGAATTTCATCATGAATTGCCGGATGCACTGCCAAAAAGGGCAGTGCATTGTAAGGAGGTGGGCTCTTATGAGACAGAAACGAGGTAGAAGCTCAGTACAGTTTATGTAAGCTGTCGGCTGATTGTACTGAGTATCCGTTCCGGCTGACGGGCATAGCTGTACTGACTTTAACGCAGCCATTTAACCATTTGCCAAAGGAGTACAGATATGAATTATCTAAAAAATATTGTCAGAAAAAACAAGCTCTGGATCAGCATCTACATAAGCCTGGGGATTGGGCTGTCTTTTCTGTCCAACTACAGCATCAGCTTCTTCCAGAAGGTCATTGATAAATTTACGGACGGAACACTGTCCCTGCTTTATATCTTATTATACGCAGGGCTTCTTCTGCTGCACTGTGTGTGCAGTTATCTGGATGAATACCCCATGCAGAAACTGAATAACGGCATCTTTCTGGATTTAAAGCTTCTCGCCCTGCATAAAACAAGCCGTATCGATTACCTGGCTTATCAGTCCATGGGGACGGGAAAGCTGATACAGCGCGTGGAAAACGGTGCCCTGGCAGGAAAAAGCATCTTGTGCCAGTTCTGGTTTGAAATTGTGCAAAACCTGCTTCCCTCCGCCTTATTCAGCATGTTTTTTATCTACAGGCTCAACAGGGTCATAGCCGGTACCGTGGCCCTTGGCTATCTCCTTGTTTTTCTTATTACCAATATCCTGCTGAAGCTTTTATACCGTATGAAGGAAAGAGTTCTTGATAACGAAGAACTGCTCAATCATTTTCTCACCCGTGGGTTTATGGAAATGGTGGTATTCCGCCTGAACCGGAAATTTCCGGCGGAGATCCGGAAGGCGGAAAAGGCACGGGATCAGATCGTCCGATCAAAAATAGGGATTTCATTTATCCACGAAGCTTTTTTTGCTGCATTTGCAATCCTCATCACCCTGATAAAAGGCGCTCTGCTGCTGTATGCCTGGCATACCCGTTCCATTTCCATCGGTTCTGTTGTGGCTCTGCTCACCCTGGTGGATAACGCTTACACGCCGATTGCGATATTTAATGTATTATTCGTCCAGTTCCGCCTGGACTCCGCCTCCTTCAAACGCTATACCTCGTTTCTTGATCTGCCGGAAGAGGACCGGCTTCTTGCAGGTACAGAGCTGCCGGATTTTCGTGGGGAAATAACCATCCTGCAGGCCGCCTTTTCTTATAACGGCAATCCGGTGCTCCGTCAGGTATCCCTGTCCATCGCCCCCGGCGAGAAAGTGGCTCTGGCGGGGAACAGCGGGTCAGGAAAATCCACTCTTATCAAACTGATAGCGGGCCTTCTTAAAGCAGAGGACGGAGCCATCCTTCTGGATGGACACAATCTGAACGGGCTTAACCTGGACAGCTATTACAGACATATTACCTATATTCCCCAGGAAAGCCCTGTTTTTGACGGTACCCTCCGGGAAAACCTGCTTTTCGATGCCTCCGTTCCTGACGATGGCGCCGTCCGTGTGTTACAAAAAGTACAACTCCAGGAGTGGTTCGACGCCCTGCCCGACGGCCTGGATACCCAGCTGGGAGAAAAGGGCATCAAGCTGTCCGGAGGTGAAAGGCAGCGGCTGGCCCTTGCAAGGCTGTGGTTTTCTTCCTCCCGGCTCATTATCCTGGATGAAGCAACCTCGGCCATGGATAATGTAACGGAGGAACTGGTCATGAATGAAGTGCTCTCCCTGGCGGCCGGAAAAAACATCATCGCCATCGCCCACCGGCTAAATTCCATCCGGGCCTTCGACCGGATAATTCTATTGAAAAACGGCAATATTGAGGGAGATGGAAGCTTTCAGGAACTTATGCAGCACAATCTGTATTTTCAGGAGCTTTACAAGGCAGGCATATAGTCCCGTATGTTAACCGGTTCCCGGTAAGCAGATGCTTTATTTGGTGCAACTTTGCAGCTTTACCATATAATCAATCCGGTTTTTTATCACAGAAGGTGTAAAAGGCTTTTGTATGATTTCGCAGATGCCAAGATTCATGAGCCTGTCCAGCTTCAACGGGGAGTCCTCCGATGTAATGGCGATTACCGGTATGTTTTTCAGAAGATGCTGGCGTTTTGCTTCCTGCATAAATACATAACCATCCATTACAGGCATAATAATATCCAGAAGCACCACCGCAATTTTATCTCCCTGTTTTTCCAGAATCTCCAGTGCCTCTTTTCCGTTTGCTGCCTCCAGCGATTTGTATTCTTCGGTCAGGGCATTCTTAATAATAGCCCTGTTAATACCGATATCATCCACAATAAGTGCCGTATTGGACAACGGCCGCTGGGGTGCGGCTTCCCCTCCACGGGGTATCGGATTCTTCTCATTCCCCTCCGCATGCTCCGAAAGCAAAATCAGGTTATCCACTCTTTTCAGTACCAGCTCGGGATTATACGGCTTTGCTATGACATCCCGCACGCCCATTTTAATACCGCCCAGAATATTTTCCTCATAGGTTTCAGAGGTGACAAAAATGATGGGGATATTCCGGTACGCTTCGGCGGACTGAATCCATTTCAAAAACTGGAAGCCATCCATTACCGGCATAATGATATCCAGCAAAATCAGGGAAACCGGTTCCTGTGCTTCCTCCAGGACTTCCATTGCTGTTTTTCCGTTGTCCGCTTCCAGTGTATGGTATTTCTCCGACAGAATCACGGACAGCATCTTGCAGTTCATTTCCACATCATCTACAATAAGTATTGTTTTTTTTGATTCTCCATCCATTTTTTCATCCCATCCCTTTACTCTGTTTCTCCGCGTTCCGCTTATTCCCGGACAGCTGATGCGCCCGAATTGCAGAGACGTATTTATTATTAATCATCGGATGAAATACCTATAAAAATAACTGTTTTTTTTATTTTCCGGAAGAATATCCGGTTTCCGGATCCACAACATTCATCAGCGGTTCGCCTGACTGGTAACGCTTCAGGTTCTCCGCAAAAATTTCCGCTATCTTCTGCAGCGTCTCAGGCAGCGCATAGCCCCCTGAAATATGGGGCGTTATGACTGCCCCCGGTGCTTTCCACAGAGGGTGATCGGCGGGAAGCGGTTCGGGATCCGTTACATCCAGGGCAGCCCCTGCGATTTTACCGGCATACAGCGCCTCGCAGAGGGCATCCGTATCTATAGCAGTCCCCCGGCCTGCATTCAAAACAATTGTCCCTGGGGAAAGCAGAGCGATACGCTCCCTGTTCAGGATATGGTAGGTGGACGGGTTGCCCGGAAGGCTCATGGCCACTACGTCAGCTCCGGGCAGAAGGCTGTCCAGCGCCTCCATTCCATACAGTTCATCCACACAGGACGGCTTTTCCCCCACACGGCGCTTAATCCCTATGGTATGGCAGCCCAGGGCTTTCATTTTGGCAGCGAAGGCGGTACCGATATCCCCCAGGCCGATAATAAGGGCCGTTGTTCCCTGAATGACACCCACATGGCCTTCGCTCTTCCAGCGGCATTGAAGCTGGTTAACATAATACAAATCCAGTTTTTTACGCAGCAGGAACAGGCAAGCCAGCATATGCTCGGATATCGCCAGTCCGTATGCGCCGGTGGCATTGGTAAGCACTGACGTTTCAGGCAGCCTGCCCGGAATGCAGTAACCTTCCGTCCCTGCATTATTCAGCTGGATCCATTGGAGATGTTCTGCATATTGCAGTTGATCCGGGTTTTCCAGATTACCGAGGATAACCTCCGCTTCTTTTAAAAGAGCGGGAGTGATATCTTTTTTTAAACAGAATTGCAGATCGCGGGGATCTGCTGCGGCAGAAAGTATCTGCTTTTTTTGTTCCTCCGTGAAGGGAGGGGTTACCAGGATTTTCATAAGCGCTTCCTTCCGCGCGTCAGGCGCAATCGTGTATTTGAAGAAAAGAATGGCCGCAGCCATTCTTTTTACTTTTCTTTTCCATTCGGGCAGGAAGCCAGGATTTCCATCATATTCGTAACGTTTTCCGTGCTGTTTCCGTTGAAAACAGCGGATCCAGCCACGATGATATTGGCACCGGCATCCAGGACCATACGTACGTTGTCCACGGTGATTCCGCCGTCTACCTCGATATCCACACACGCCTGTCTTGCATCAATAAGCCGGCGTGCCTCCCGGATTCTTTCTGTAGAGGCAGGGATATATTTCTGGCCCCCGAAGCCGGGTTCCACGGTCATAACCAGCAGCAGGTCGATTTTATCCAGGTATTTTTCCACAGCGGAAACAGGCGTGGACGGTTTGATGGAAAGTCCGGCTTTACGTCCCAGGCTGTGGATCCAGTCCAGCGTTTCCTCCACATCACTGCAGGCTTCCAGATGAACGGTAATGATATCCGATCCGCTCTTGGCAAAATCCGCAATATAGCGGATGGGCTCTTCCACCATGAGGTGGACATCAAATACCATGTCCGTCACTTTCCGCAGAGAGGAAACCACGCACATGCCAAAGGAAAGGGAAGGCACAAACATGCCGTCCATAACATCTATATGCAGATATCCGGCTCCCGCCGCCTCCACCAGGCTGATTTCTTCTCCCAGCCTGGCACAGTCGGCCGCCAGAATGGATGGTGATAATATATTCATAATTTTTTCTATTCCTTATGCGAAGTACTGCCGGCCCTGTACGGGCCGGCATACCTTTGCGGGTTTATTTTGCAAACGCTTTTACTTTTGCATAAATTCCGTCTGCATCCAAACCGTATTTAGCTACCAATGCGCCTGCGGATCCGGATTCCCCAAAGATGTCGTTCATTCCGATACGGCATACCGGCGTGGGCGCTTTTTCGGAAAGCACTTCGCTCACGGCGCCGCCGAGCCCGCCGATGATGGAATGCTCTTCCGCTGTCACTACTTTTCCGGTCTTTTTCGCGGATTTGATGATAAGCTCTTCATCCAGGGGCTTGATGGTATGGATATTGATCACTTCGGCGCTGATGCCGTCGGCAGCAAGCTTTTCAGCCGCCTGAAGAGCTTCGGGCACACAGATGCCGGTCGCTACGATAGTAACGTCGCTTCCTTCGCGGAGAAGGACCCCTTTGCCGATTTCAAACTGATAGCCGTCGTTGTCATTGATTACCGGTACGGCGGCACGGCCGAAACGAAGGTATACGGGTCCTGTATATTCGATGGCTGCCTGTACTGCTGCCCTTGCTTCCACAGCGTCACAGGGATTGATTACCACCATTCCGGGAATGACACGCATGAGGGCGATATCTTCCAGACACTGGTGGGATGCGCCGTCTTCCCCTACGGTGATACCGGCATGGGTCGCACCGATCTTTACATTCAGGTGCGGATAGCCGATGGAATTACGTACCTGCTCGTAGGCACGTCCGGCTGCAAACATGGCGAAGGAACTGGCAAAAGGGATTTTTCCCACAGTGGAAAGCCCGGCTGCGATGCCCATCATGTCACATTCGGCGATTCCGCAGTCGATGTGGCGTTCGGGAAATGCTTTCTGGAAGGTGTTCGTTTTGGTGGCATTTGCCAAATCCGCATCCAGGACCACCAGGTCCGGATACTGTGCACCGAATTCAGCAAGTGCCTTTCCGTAAGCTTCTCTGGTTGCTATTTTCTGAACCGGTTTGTTATTTACTTCTGACATAATGCTTCACCTACTTTCTCCAAATCTGCCATTGCCACTGCATACTGCTCATCGTTGGGCGCGGTACCGTGCCATGCCACATTTCCTTCCATGAAGGAAACGCCCTTTCCTTTCAGGCTGTGGGCAACGATTGCGGTGGGCATGCCTTTGGTTTCTTTTGCTTCCCGGAATGCCGCACGGATAGCATCAAAATCATGGGCATCCACGTTGATTACATGGAAATTGAATGCTTCGAATTTCTTGTCGATAGGGTAGGGGGAGCATACCTGATCAACGGGGCCGTCAATCTGGAGGCCGTTATTGTCAACTACCACTACCAGGTTGTCCAGCTTATGGAAGCCTGCGAACATGGCCGCTTCCCACACCTGGCCTTCTTCGATTTCACCGTCTCCCAGAAGGGTGTATACACGGTAGTCCCTGTTATCCAGCTTTCCGCCGAGAGCCATGCCTACGGCTGCGGAAATACCCTGTCCCAGGGAACCGGTGGACATATCCACGCCGGGGATGTGCTGCATGCAGGGATGTCCCTGCAGATAGGATCCCAGCTTACGCAGGGTGGTGAGATCTTCCACGGGGAAGAACCCTCTGTGGGCGAGGGTGGAGTAGAGTCCCGGCGCGGTATGGCCTTTGGAAAGGACAAAGCGGTCTCTTTCCGGTTTGTCGGGGTTCTCCGGGTCGATGTTCATTTCTTCGAAGTAGAGATAAGTGAAAATATCTGCTGCGGAAAGGGATCCGCCGGGATGGCCGGCTTTGGCACTGTGAACGGCAGTTACAATGCCTTTGCGGATCTCGTTCGCCATTTTTGCGAGTTCAAGATTATCCATGAATGTTTTTCCTCCATAAATTTAAGTTGGTTGGGGTGGGGTGGTAACCAGAGCGCCGGCGGAAAAGAGGTAGGGAGGTGATGGGCCGGGGTGTCGGGGTGGTGACAGCCGGACGGCAGAACCTCAAGACCTCCGGTCTTTCGGTCGCTTCGCTCGCCGGGCAGGTTCAGAAGGTCTGGGATGGGCAAGCATGGATGTGGGGCGTATCCATGTTTGCCCATCCCAGGCCTTCTGAGCCTGTCCGGTTCTGCCTGGTCACGAATATAATACCCTATTTACCCCCGTTTTGTCCATAGTAAGCGTCGGCTCCGTGTTTTCTGAAGTAATGTTTGTCCTGGAGTTCCTGGGGGGCGGGCTGGATATTTACGTTGATGGTTTCGGCGCGGTAGGCCATTTTGGCTACTTCTTCCAGCACGACTGCGTTGTGTACGGCCTCATGGGCATCCTTGCCCCAGGAGAAGGGTCCGTGGTTTTTGCAGAGTACGGCGGGAACCGCTTTTACGTCTTTTCCCATGGCTTTGAATTCATTGACGATGAGATGGCCGGTATTTTCCTCGTAGGCATCTTCAATCTCTTCTTTGGTCAGGCAGCGCAGGCAGGGAACCTCTCCGTAGATATAATCGGCATGGGTGGTTCCATAGCAGGGAATGCTCCTTCCCGCCTGTGCCCAGCTGGTGGCATAGGAAGAGTGGGTATGTACAATCCCTCCTATTTCAGGAAATGCCTTGTACAGCTCCACATGGGTCGCCGTATCGGAAGAGGGGTTATATTTTCCTTCCACTTTATTCCCGTTCAGATCCACAATCACCATATCCTCCGGGGTGAGGCTGTCATAGTCCACACCGCTGGGTTTGATGGCAAAAAGGCCGCTTTCCCTGTCGATTTCACTCACATTTCCCCAGGTAAAAGTAACCAGGCCGTACCGGGGAAGAAGCATATTGGCCTCATATACTCTTTTTTTCAGTTCTTCTAACATATTCGATCCTCCTGTCCGTTTTGCACGATGTTTTTTCCTCACACAGGCGCCCTCCCACGGGAAGGCGCCTCTGGTGTAAGCTTAAATCAGATTTTCCACGGCTGCCTTTTCAATTGGCAGCCCTTTGGTATAGCGCTCCACAAACTTGTTGAAGCCTTCCACATCCCTTGTATCGGGATCTATTTTTACACCGGTATTTCCTGCAAACACCCTGTTTTCCAGGAACTGGGCCAGGGACTCATCCGCCTTTTTATCCTTCATATAGGAGGCAAGAAGGGCGATTCCCCATGCGCCGCCCTCACCTGCGGTTTCCATGACGGAAACAGGGGCATTCACAGCTGCTGCCAGCAGCTTTTGTCCCACTTCTTTGGTCTTAAACAGTCCCCCGTGGCCCAGCAGCTTATCTATCTGTACCTTTTCTTCCTTCAAAAGGATATCCAGACCGGTTTTCAGCGCACCGAGTGCGGTAAACAGATGCGCACGCATGAAGTTTGCCAGGGTGAAGCTGCTTTCCGGGTTTCTTACAAACAGAGGGCGGCCTTCCTCAAAGCCCGTGATATGTTCTCCGGAGAAATAGTTGTAAGCCAGCAGGCCTCCGCAGTCCGGATCCCCCTCCAGAGCTTTGCGGTAGAGGGTGCCGTACAGGTCGTTCTTATCCACCTTCATGCCAAACGCCTGGGTAAACTCTTCAAACAGGTCTATCCACGCATTCAAATCCGAGGTACAGTTATTGCAGTGGACCATGGCTACGGCGCTTCCGTCAGGAGTCATTACCATATCGATTTCGGGGTGCACCTCCGCCAGTTCTTTTTCCAGGACTACCATAGCAAATACACTGGTTCCCGCGGATACATTGCCGGTACGCTTCGCCACGCTGTTGGTAGCCACCATACCCGTTCCCGCATCTCCTTCCGGAGGGCATACGGGTATGCCTGCCTGCAGCTGCCCTGTGGTATCCAGAAGCTGTGCGCCTTCTTCCGTCAGGCAGCCCGCATTCTCTCCGGCCACCAGGATTTCCGGGAGAATATCCAGAAGCTTCCAGGAAAATCCTTCCGGTGCAACAAGCTCGTCAAAAGCCTTCACCATCCTGCCGCTGTACTGCCTGGTTGCCGCATCCACAGGCATCATTCCTGCTGCCTCTCCGATACCCAGCACCTTTCTGCCGGTCAGCTTCCAGTGCACATAACCCTCCAGCGTTGTCAGGAAATCAATATCCTTAACATGCTCCTCCTTATTCAGGATCGCCTGATACAGATGGGCAATGCTCCATCTCTGGGGGATGTTAAAAGAAAACAGCTCCGTCAGCTTCACGGATGCTTCTTCCGTAATGGTATTTCTCCAGGTACGGAAGGGCACCATCAGCTCTTCCTCTTTATTGAAAGCCATATATCCATGCATCATAGCACTGAAGCCAAGTGCACCCACCTTCGTCAGAGCAACGCCGTATTTGTCCTGTACGTCTTCTGCCATCTTCCGGTAGCTGTCCTGCAGCCCATTCCAAATATCTTCCAGGCTATAGGTCCAGATATTATTTTCATAGCGGTTTTCCCATTCATGGTTCCCTGCCGCGATGGGAGTGTTATCCTCCCCTACCAGCACAGCCTTAATCCTGGTTGAGCCGAACTCAATCCCCAAAGCTGTATTTCCATTAATAATTGCGTTTTTTATTTCTGTCATACCCATAATAAAAACCTCCTTATCTGTAATATACAGAATTCCATTTCAGTTCATTTTTAAAGCTGCGGATCGTGGTATCTTTATCGATTACCACGCTTTCAATTCCCATGGCGGCCGCCCAGTCAACCATCTGGTCAACAGTCAGATCATAGGAAAATGCGGTGTGGTGGGCGCCTCCTGCCAGAATCCAGGCCTCGGCCCCAATCTCAAGGCTGGGCTGGGGAGTCCAGAATGCCGTGGCGACGGGAAGCTTCGGCATTTCCTTTTCACACTTCTTACAGTCAACCGCATTGATGATCAGGCGGAAACGGTTGCCCAGATCGACCAGGGAGGTTGCTACTGCAGGCCCTGTCTTGGAGGTGAATACCAGACGGGCAGGATCCTCTCTGTTGCCCATGGACAGGGGCTGCACTTTAATGGATATAGGCCCCTCCGCTATGGTAGGGCAGACCTCAAGCATATGGGCCTGCAGAATGCCTTCTTTTCCCGGTACCAGATTATATGTATAGTCTTCCATGAAAGAGGTTCCTTTGGCGTCGGGCACACCAGCCGCCATAATTTTCATCAGACGCACCATTGCCGCCGTTTTCCAGTCCCCTTCTCCGCCGAAGCCGTAGCCCTTTTCCATCAGTCTCTGGATAGCCAGGCCGGGAAGCTGCTGCAGTCCGCCCAGCATGCCGAAGTGGGTAACAATTGCGTGATAATCCCCGTCCTCCAGGAATTTCTCAAGGCCGATCTCTATTTTGGCCTGGGCCGCCACATGGGCGCGGAATTCTTCCGGATCCCTGCCTTCCGGTAAGATCTGATATTTGCTGTAATACTCTTCCACAAGGGCGTTTACATCCCCTTCGGAAACCGCATTCACATATTCCACCGCATCATTTACGCAGTAATGATCGATCTCCCATCCGAATTTAACTTCCGCTTCTACCTTATCCCCTTCGGTTACGGCAACATTGTTCATGTTGTCCCCGATACGGCATACCCTGATATGGGAAGATTCCATGATGCCGATTGCCGTTCTCATCCAGCTTCCTATTTTATCCTGTACCCCGGCATTTGCCCAATGTCCCACAATAATTTTACGCTCTATTCCCATACGGCTCACCATATGGCCGAATTCCCTGTCGCCGTGGGCAGACTGGTTCTCGTTCATGAAATCCATATCAATGGTATCATAAGGGATTTCCTCATTGAACTGGGTATGCAGATGGCACAGCGGCTTGCGGTATTCCTTCAGTCCCAGAATCCACATTTTTGCGGGGGAGAAGGTATGCATCCAGGTGATAACCCCTGCACATCCGCCGTCTTCATTTGCCTCGTTAAGGGTTCTTCTGATGGTAGCCGGATCGATTAAAGTGGGTTTCAGAACCACTTCAAAGGGAAGCCTGCCGGATGCGTTCAGCCCTTCTACGATTTTGGCGGAATGCTCTGCCACCTTTCTCAGGCATTCGTCCCCATACAGGTCCTGGGAACCTGTACAAAACCAGAATTTGTAGTCTCTTCCTGTTTTCATTTCGTTTTTCCTCCTGAATAAAAATTTTTAATCAAACTTCGTAGTTGCCGAATGGCCTTCCGCCGGCTGTCTGCGTGGCGTTCCCGGGACTGAAAAGGATTTTCGCAGGTCCGTCAGACTGGACATTCCGATGAGCCCAGGGACGTCAATTGTGTCAGATGAGTCTGACACGATTGACTGGTCTCATCTCCATAGCCTGAAAGGCACCTGCGAAAATTCCTTTTCAGTCCCGGGAACGCCACGCAGACAGCCGGCGGAAGGCCATTCGGCAACTACGAAGTTTGATTTATTTATATGTGGTAACTGTCCAGTACCTTCACAGTTCCTTACTGCCGCTTCAGACGCCTGACGGAGTCTCTTTCCACAAGTTCCGTTACGAATTCGCAGGTTCCGTCAAACGCATTATTTTTCATGGCGGCCAACAGATTTTCCGCCGCCCTGGCCCCCAGCCTGTCGGTGGGATGGTGTACGCTGGTAAGCCTGGTCTCCGCCAGCTCCGCCAGCTCCGAGTCATCGATGCTGATTAATGAAATATCCTCCGGAACCCGGATTCCCTCTTCCTTCAGAAGCCCTTCCAGCTGAAAAGCAATTTTGTCGTTATAACAGAAAACAGCGGTACATTCTTTAAAATTCCGGAGAATCCTTTCCCGGTAATCATGAAGATGCTGTTCCCCCTCTGTATCCAGCCAGACAATTCCGGAATCCCCTGCGGGAATCCCCGCCCTCCTGCACACATCCAGATACCCCGCATAACGCAGATGGCCCTGGCCGTCGTCAAATTTCAGCAAAGCGCCGATTTTGCGGTGTCCGGCGTCAATCAGATATTTTACCGCCATCTCCGCCGCCTGCCTGTCATTGAGTGTGACATGGGGCAGCGCCAGACCGGGATAATAACTGTTAATAAACAAAATCGGTATTTTCCGCTCCATCAGCTTCTGCAGCAGAGGGAGATTGGGATTGGGCAGGCCGCTTTTGGTAGCTTCCATAATGATTCCTGCCACATCATCCCTGGCTGTTATATCCTCCAGAATGGTACGTTCCCGTTCCAGCTGGTTATTGGTAAACGCTATCTGCACCGAGTAGCCTCTTTCAAACAACGTGTTTTCAATCCCCTGTATGGTCCTGGGAAAAATATAGCTGTCCACATAGGTGGTCACCACCGCTACTCTCGTCTTATTCTCCAGGGCGGCCGACCGGCTGTCACTGATATACGTGCCGCTTCCCCGCCTCCTGACCACTATCCCTTCTTCCTCCAGGACACCGATAGCATGTCGTACGGTCTGCCTGCTTAAGCCGAACAGCCCGCTCAGCTCATTTTCGGAATTCAGCTTATCTCCGGGACACAGTTCTTTCTTTTCCAGCCTTTCCTTCACCCAGTCGGCCACTTCCCTGTACTTGGCTTTTTTCTCCATACAATCCCTCCCTGTCCGAATGGATGCCCTTCCTTTCCTGCATAGTTGTACCTATGTTTTTACAAGTTGTATTATTCCTGTACCGCGAGTAACAAGACAAGGTCAGGCAAGGCTGTCCGTTATTTTCACTATAGTCCAAACAAATACGCATGTCAATATTATAATGACATTTCAAAATACATTTAATAAAAGTTGTATATATACAACTTTATTTTAGATACATTTCTGCTGCAGGCGCAAGGAACGAGATTCCCTGTCATGAATATTCCCGAGGATTCATAAACTGTTAAAAACCCCCAAGGAATAAGTTCTTTGAAAAAACGCATTCCACTCATTATTGCCGCCGCGGCCCTTCTTCTTTTTTCAGGGCTGTTTCTTTTTTTGTACCTCTACAACGATACCCTCCGCTTCCGCCATCTGACAGAGGAATTATTTGCAGAATCCTTCCGTCAGGATAGCCTCAGCCTGCACTATACGTTGGCCGATCCTTCAGACTATCTCCAGAAGCCATCTCCGGCCACGCTCCCCCTGTATTCCAGGCAGTCCCGGCAGGAAGCGGCCGCCGTCCTGGAAAACCAGCTTCTCATACTGCAGGAAATCAATCCGGAAAGACTGAATAAGCAGGACCGTTACACCTGGTCCCTCCTTGTCCCCTATCTGGAAAATGAACTGGCGGGCGCGCACTGTGAATACTATGAAGAACCGCTCACGCCATCTTCCGGGATGCAGTCACAGCTTCCCGTCCTACTTGCGGAGTATTCCTTCCGGACGAAGGAGGATTTGGAGGATTATCTGGAAATACTGGAAAGTATCCCCGCATACCTGGAAAGCCTTGCCCAATACGAAAAGGAAAAAGCGAACGCAGGTATGTTTATGACGGAGTCGGATGCCAATTCCATTGTAAAACAATGCGATGCCATTATGGATCCCGCCCTGCTTTCTTCCGGGGAACATTTTCTCCAGACCACCTTTCAGGAACGCACGGAATCCCTTGTGCAGGAGGGCCTGCTGACCGGAGAGGAAATGGAATTCTACATAGCGGAAAATAACCGGATCCTGACCACACTGGTAGCGCCGGCATATACGGCCCTGGCAGATGCCATCTTTCTTCTTTCCGGAAGCGGCACTCATCAGGGAGGTTTATGTGAACTGCCCTCCGGCGGGGCCTACTACCTCTATCTTCTCCGGCACAATACCGGCAGCTTCCGCACGCCGGAGGAAATACAGGCCATGCTTTCGGACCAGTTCCAAAGCTGTTATCAGAACCTTCAGGCCCTGGTGGAAACCTATCGGGAACAAACAGGAAGTACCTCCATCACCCTCAGTGCTATCCCGGAATTTCCTTTTGAGAATGCCCAGGAAATCCTGACTGATTTGCAGCAGCGCATCCAGGCCGACTTTCCCCCGCTCAGCGCTCTTACGGACACCCTTCCCACCTGCCGCACCAAAACAGTGGCGGAATCCATGGAGGACTACACAAGCCCGGCCTTTTACCTCACCCCGCCTATAGATGATCTGGAAGATAATGTCATCTATGTCAACAATTCCTCCACCTCCCCGGGGCTGGAGCTGTATACCACCCTGGCCCACGAGGGCTACCCGGGCCACTTATATCAGACCGTATACAGCCAGCTTTATGAAAATTCCCAGACTGCCAATCCGGTGCGGAGTGCCTTGTTCTACGGCGGTTTTGTGGAAGGCTGGGCCTATTATGTGGAAAACATCGCCTATGGCTATGCGTCCGACGTCCTGCTTGCCAACGGCGCTCCCAATGCCACCACCTTATTAGTGGATATTGCCTGCCTGGAACGTAACCTGCAGGTAAACCTTTATTGCCTGCTGGATCTGTCCATTCATTATTACGGCGCGACCCGCCAGGACGTATACCGTTCCCTCGCCGCCTTCGGCATTTCGGATACGGAAACAGCAGACGCCATTTACGATTATATCCGGACGGAGCCAACGACCTATCTGAAATATTATCTGGGTTACCTGGAAATACTGGCTCTGCAGGAAAAAGCAAAAGAGCTTTGGGGGCAGGATTATACCCGGCTTCGGTTCCACACCTTCCTCTTGCAGGCTGGCCCGTCAGACTTTACCAATCTGGAAAAACGGCTGAAAGAGACGCCGGTTACCAGAACCACCATTGCCTATACGAAAACGGATAAAAAGCTGGCGATGCAATAGGTTGTTATCCAAACAGAAAATGCCGTCAGTGGCCCGGCTGATAATCCACCGGTACACTGACGGCATTCTTTCTTTTTTTATTCCTGTTCTTTTTTCCCAAAAGCCACAGACAACGCAGCATAATCGCCTATTTGTTCCCCCAGTCTGGCAGGAACTATCCTGCAGACCTCCCGTGATGCTTTGAGCGCTTCCTTTTCTATCACTTTTTTCAGGCTGGGCAGTAACAAATGTTCACTCCGTTCGTAAATGCTCCCAAGGACAATAATCTCGGGATTCAGAATGTCTATTATGACAGAAAGTCCCATGCCCAGATAATAACCGCTTGTTTTATAGATGTCCCATGCCAGCTCATCCCCCTGTTCAGCTGCCCGGGCCACCGTTTTAGCCGTCAGCCCTTCCAGTGCATTCAATTCAGGACACAGGGCCGGCTTAATACCTATCTGCAGTTTTTCCACCGCTTTGGCTTTTGCAATCTGGGCTATTCCGCCTCCGCTGCAGAAGCCTTCAAAGGAACCGGATTTTCCGAAGCCCACAGGACCTTCTTTTTCCAGACGGATATGCCCCACTTCCCCGGCCATATCATTTGTCCCATTGTATAACCTTCCATCCAGTATCAATCCTGCCCCCATACCTGTACCGCATGTAAGAAAAACCAGATTCCGGTACCCTCTTCCGGCACCGAACTTCCACTCGGCAAGTGCACATGCATTGGCGTCATTCTGGAGCAGGGTCCTGATACGGAATTCCTCTTCCATCAGCCTTACAATAGGGATATCGTTCCATCCATACAGATTCGGAGGATTCATAATGATACCCTTCCTGTGATCCAGCGGTCCGCCGCAGCTGATTCCCAAACCTATGGCATTCTCCGGCAAGACATGGTTTCTCCGCATTATTTCATGAACAGCATCCATAATATTTCTGATAGTAAATGCAGGTCCTTTGGCTGCTTCTGTAGGAAAGCATATTTTATCTATTATAAATCCTTTCAGGCTGTTATCCGGTATGTGTCCTTCTCCGAGTACTACGGAACATTTGGTTCCTCCTATATCCACGCCTATTGCATATTTCTCCATGATTGTTCTCCTTATCCGGATTAGCAGCATCAGTGATTCTGATTACAGTCCTGCTTTTCTGATGCATTCCATATACAAATCCTTATTAAACGGAGGCACCCATAAAGTATAATGATTTTTATACTCTTTTCCGTCACACATCCACTCTATAAGGAAAAACTTATCATAGGCAACCGTATCTACCGAAGCTATCACAATAGATGAATCCGCAGGAATCCTGCATTCTCCTTCATATATAACACGTTCCGATACAACGTCAGTCACTTTAAACCGAACATGCTTCTCCGCATCACAGTCATTTATTCCATATAACTGTGCCGTATGTCCGTCAGGTTCATCAAACATCAAGGCAGTCCTGGCCTGAGAACGTTTGATATAGTAATAAGCCATTTTTTTATTATAATAGTAATCAACCACCGCATCGGAAAACTGCGGACAGCCGTCGATCACATTCCACCATATAATTCCTGTCCTTCTCCATTTCCCGATACGGAATCTTTCTATAAAATACTTTTTGGCTTCTGCCTGGGATATCTGACTCATACAGACAAAATCCTCAAGATTGTCGGGAACTTCCCCAAACAAAACTTTTATCTGATTAGCCATCAGTTCAATTCTGTAGGCGTATGTCTCGTCCTCCTTCATAGTAGGAGATGATGCATGAAGCCGCCATTCCCCGTTATCCGTATAAGGCCAAAGCCCCTCCGGTGTGATAAACTTTTTTATTGACTCTGTCGCGGGACAGCCGTGATACCCGGTTTCACTTGCAAAGTGCGCAAGTGCATTCCGATAATAATCTCCCTTATAATAATCCCTTGGCCCCCATAAATGCTGTTCCGGAAGATAGGAATCGGAAGTGGAAAATTGATAGGCAGTCTCATCCATATAGGGCGAGCTGGGCAGATAATCCCTTATGTAGTCGTTCATCCGCAAAACCTGGGGTATTATTTGCCTGGTATTTCTGTTCTGATTCGGATCCAGTCTGTAATTTGTAAGCCATCCATAAGACATATCATTTTCATTATCGCCGGACCAAAGCGCCAGACAGGCATGCTGCCGAAGCCTTCTCACCTGCCATGTCACTTCGTCTTCAAAATTCCTGAGAAATGCCTCGTTTTCCGGATACAGACCGCAGGCCTGCATAAAATCCTGCCACACCAAGATCCCCAGCTCATCACAGCGTTCATATAAATAATCATCTTCATAATACCCGCCTCCCCAGCAGCGGATCATATTGCAGTCCAGGTCTTCAACCAGTTTCAACGAGGGTTCAATCCGATCTTTTCCTCTTGACGGAAGGGAATCAAGGGGAACCCAGTTCGTGCCTAATATAAAAGTTTTCTTATGGTTAACAAGAAAGCAGAATTCACCTTTCCCCTCTTCATCCGTCAGGCTTGTTTTCTGTAATTCCACCGTTCTGATACCGAAACGGAACTCTTTTCGGGCATAGCAGACCCCTTCTTTCATCAGCTGCACCTTAACATCATATAATACCGGTTTTCCCGAACGCCTCGGCCACCAAAGAACAGGATTGTTTACATCTAAAGTAAAATGTCCCGCTTTCGACCACACATCCCAACTCTTGCGGAAACGAGAATCCCCGCAGCTGCCTTCCAACACAACTTCGAACCCCTGGTACGCTTCTTCATTCAGATCCAGTTCATAGAAATATTCCAACTGGGTACTGCTGTAATCGTCCTCCAGATTCCTCACAAAAAGATAGCTCTGTATAAAACGGAACTCCGGTTTTGGATAGATTACGACGGATCTCCATATTCCGCCGGATAACATTCTGGGGAAAATATCCCATCCATACATATAGGGTGATTTTCTGATATGCAAACTGTCCATTTCGTATTTCAGTCCATTTTGGAATAATGGATTGTCATACTTTCTCGCTTCCAGGTTCACGGGCACAATATGTACCAGAAGCTCATTGCTCCCTTTTTTTAACAGGTCTGTTCCAATTTCAAACGAATACCCTTTCAGCATATTTTCCGTATGTGCTATAAATACTCCGTTTAAATAAATATCTGCAATCGTATCAATACCATCAAACTGCAGAATATACGTGTCACCTTCCGTTTCTTCCCATATAAATTCTTTTCCGTAAAAAAGATGATCCATTTCCCGGTCCAGAGATTTCAACAGATTTTTTCCGTAAAAGGGATTGTCAATTATCCCCGCCTTTTCCAAATCTATTTCATAATTACCCGGAACACGACCTTCAATCACCGTAATTCCACTGCTGCACAGATCCTGCAAATTACAAATATCTATGTTTTTCTTTTTAAATATTTCATTCGGACATATCCCTAATGTCCATACCCCGTCCAATACTGTTCTCTGCATTCTTTCGCCCTCTCTTCATCAGCCTTTTATCGCTCCCTGCGTCATCCCGCTCACAAGTCTGTCAGACATGCATAGATAAACAATGAGCATCGGGATAACTGAAATAATAATACTCGATAAAAGAATGGGATAGTTTGTAAAATGGTCTCCTTTAAACTGTGAAATAAATAACTGAATTGTCTTGCTTTTTTCTTTTGTCAGAAATATTAATCCCATCATTAAATCATTCCATGCATTTAAAAAAGTGATAATACCAATTGTAGCAATAGAAGGTTTTAACAAAGGCATAATCACCTTGTAAAACAACTGGCCGATAGACGCCCCGTCAATAACCGCCGCTTCCTCCAGTTCAAGAGGTATCAACTGCAGATATCCTGTCATTATAAAAACCGCTGTCGGTATCGCTCCGGCAATGTATATTAAAACAAGCGCCAGGGCGTTGGTAATGTGCAGCCGGGATACTGAGATATAAAGCGGAACCAGCAGGGAATGGATCGGTATCATGATTCCCATAAGCAGATACGTCATACAAAGCTTGCTCAGCTTCCAGCGCATCCTTGCTATCGCATAAGAAGCCATCGCCGATACCACTACCGTTACAATACACGTTATCAAAGAATATATGACGCTGTTAATCAGATTTCTCAAGATACCATATTCGGTGAATACAGCTATGTAGGAATCCAGACTGAATATCTGCGGAAGCGCCCACGGATTCCCATATATCTCTTCCGTCGTTTTAAAGGAGGAAAGAAATATAAATAAGACAGGGAAAGCCACTGCCAATAACAGAAAGGCAAAGAAAAAATATCTCAGGATATTTATCATTTTTTTCTTCATCAAGCGATCACCCCCTGTCCTTTAATATGGTCTGGATCACCCCGGAAAAAACAAGGCAGAACAGAAAAAGAATCAAACCAATCGCACACCCGTATCCATAATCCAGCTGCAAAAAAGCCTTATTATACATATGGGAAGCCATTACTTCTGTTGCATGTGCAGGCCCGCCTCCCGTCATTACATAGATCGAGTCAAAAGCCTTAAAGGAACTCGTAGTTATCAATACAATACTGACCCGCAGAACCGGTTTCATATTTGGTGTGATAATCTTTGTAGTAAGCTGCCATGAATTTGCCCCGTCAATTTTGGCGGCTTCGATCATATCGTTGGAAATAGATGTGATTCCTGTGACAAAGATCACCATATGATACCCTACCCATTGCCATGCAACGGCAATACAGACACAAACCATAGCCGTTTTGCTGTCTGCAAGCCAAAAATGGACCAGATCCTCCTGACCAACCATTCTTAAAAAGGCATTCAGCAACCCGACTTCCGGATGAAATATAAAATAAAACATCAGGGATACCGCTGTTCCGGAAATGATTGCAGGCATAAATACCGTATTTCTGACCAGTTTCTCAAACCGTTTTCCCCTTGTCAGTAAGATAGCCAGAAAGTAAGCGAGAGGAATCTGAAAAAGAACAGACAACCCCAGGTATTGAAAGGTATTACCGATTGACCTCCTGAAAATATCATCCCTTGTAAATAGCTTGACAAAATTTCTGATTCCTACAAATCTGGCGCTGGACAGTAAATCCCAGTCAAAAAAAGACAGACCAACAGACATAAGCAGAGGCACTGGTATAATTAATGTAAAAATTAGCAGGGCCGGTAATATAAAAATCGCAATTGTCTTTTTGTTACTTAACATTTTATTCATGCAGTGATCCTCCTTTATTCCCGCTGGCAGCGTGCCCAACGGATGCGTATACACATCCGTTGGGCGGCTGCTGAAAGGATACCCAGTGTCTGCGTTTCCTGCCCCCATTAGGAAGGCAGGTTATTCTATCATTCCCCCCAGGCATCTTCTGCATATTCCTGCAGCTTCCCAAATTCCTTCCCGGGATCTCCCCCCGTAATAATGGCCTGGGTGGTATTGTTTAATTCCTGTCCCACATCAGTACCAAGCGGGTTATCCCAGGGGATAATGGAATATGCAGCACCTTCAAATGCATTCATTACCTCCGTGGTAAGCGGGCTGATTTTACTGGTATCGTAATCTACATTCTTACAGGCGATAAGAGCACCTGTTTCTGCATAGGCAGCCTGTCTTTCCGGTGAGAAAATGAAAGCTAAAAAAGCTTCCGCTACCGGCTGGTTTTTAGTTCCCGAGGAAATGGCGAATCCCTCATCAAAATTCATAAGCCAGTCATTGGCGCTGCCTTTACCGCCTTCTATGGCGGGAAGATTAAAAATTCCAACGTCATCACCCAAGGTCTCTGCAAAACCGGGTACGGACCATGAACCGTCAATTATCATTGCGGATTCCCCGGCCTTGAATTTAATTCCCGCTTCTTCCTGAGAGATAGCCACTATCGATTCGTTAAACATGTTCCTGTTTACCATGTCCTGCAGATATTGCCCTGCATTGACAAACGCTTCATCAGCGAAATCCGCCTCTTTATTAAGCACTACTTTTTCATAAAGCTCATTTCCATTGAGTCGGTTAAAAATCATCATGTAAGGGATAGTTCCCGGCCAGGGATCCGAAATTCCCAACATACATGGTGTAACTCCCTTTTCATTGAAAAGGTCAGCCAGCGCTAATAATTCTTCATAAGTCTCAGGTACTTCGGCATTACACTCCTTGAAAATTTTCTTATTATAGAATAACATTTCTCCGCTGGCAATCAATGGAATGGCATAGGCTTTTCCGTCAAAGGTGGATAATGCCAGCGCCTTATCATTCATGATGGCTTTTGTTTCCGGATATGTATCCAGCATATGTTCAATAGGCAGTACTTTTCCGCCATCCACGAAGGGCTGAAGCCTGCCGGTCAGATAGGTACGGAATACATCAGGCGCATTGCCCGCAGCAACCTCCGTAGTAATTTTGGTAAGATAATCTTCGCCGGATGTAATAAAAGTTGCTTCCACTTCACATCCCGGATATTTTTCTTCAAAAAGCCTTATGTTTTCTTCCATCCAGGGATACGTATGGTCATTTGTATTACTCTTATCCCCTGTCGTCCAAAATGTGATCTTCCCGCTGAGTTCAGAATTCGCCGTTTCCGTTTTCTTCTCCCCATCACCCTCTTCAGTAACGGCTTCGCTTTCCTGCGCTGTTTGTTTTACAGCCGGTTCCTCCGCCGCTTTTTGACCGCACCCTGCCAACATGGATAACCCCAGTGTAATGACCAGAGCCGCTGCTGCTATTTTTTTCTTCATACTCCCTCCATCCTGCGTATATTGTACGCTGATAACGAAACCATGTTTACAATTAAATTGTAGTAAATGTAGATTGTAAAGTCAATTTATTTTATTATATAAATGCACTTTCTATATAAATTACAATTTCAATACTATATTTTTGTATATATTTTTGTATTTTATATTAGTTTTAATTTTATTTAATAAATTAACTGTACTATTGTCTTTTATTAACACTATGCTATAATTTGAATAAAGATGTATTCTTGAAACTTTCAGAACCTATTACGATCATGCTGTCCGGAAGCAAGGAGAAAGAAATGCAGAAAAGTTCGGGTTCAAATAATCAGGATGTAAAACAAAAAAACCGTATGCTGGTTTTAAAACTGATTACTGTAAATAAAGGAATTTCCCGTGTTGATATTGCAAAAATGACAGGTCTGTCCAAAATGACAGTGGGAAATATTGTAACTGAATTAATTGAACAGGGGATTGTTACCGAGAAAGCTCTGCCAAACAGCCCTCTTATACAAAATAGTACGGGCAATTACGGCAGAAAACCTATTATGCTCACCCTTTCCCCAGACTCTCCCTGCATATGCGGCATGCTTATAAAAAGGGAATTATGCCAAATTGTGTTAGGTGATTTGAGCGGTTTTATTTTTGAGCAAATTACATATGAATATTCCACGCTGCAAGACGGTGATGCATTAATTGAAATGCTTATCCGGGGATTCCATATCCTTATGGCCCGGACAGAACGTTCCGTTCTGGCTATAAGCATTGCTTCTCTTGGGCCGCTAAACAGTTCCGACGGCATTATTTTGAATCCCC
The DNA here is from genome assembly GCF_003478085.1 of Eisenbergiella sp. OF01-20. Taxonomy (NCBI): domain Bacteria; kingdom Bacillati; phylum Bacillota; class Clostridia; order Lachnospirales; family Lachnospiraceae; genus Eisenbergiella; species Eisenbergiella sp. OF01-20. The sequence continues at coordinate 25,627 of NZ_QUES01000027.1, forward strand.
CCTATTTTTACGGAATTGAAAACTTTCCAATTACTTCTGTTATCCAAAAGCTTACGGGACTCCCCACTTTTCTGGTAAATGATGCAAATGCCGGAGCGCTTGCGGAAAAACTATATGGTATCGGAAAAGATATTCCAAATTTTACATACCTCCATATAATGAACGGCATCGGAACCGGACTTGTACTGAAAGACAGTCTGTATAATGGAGATACCGGCCAAAGCGGCGAAATCGGGCATACCTCCATTAACTTTGCCGGTCCTCAATGTGCATGCGGGAATAAAGGGTGTCTCGATTTGTATGCCAATGTTGACAATATGAGACAGAAGATTCGGGAGCTGTCTCCTTTTTATCCCGACTCTCCCCTGGTATCCGTCAGCCACCCGACCTGGTGCGATATCGTGGACTGCGCGAATAAGAAGGACAATCTTGCTATTATCGCAATTGAAGAATTTTGTTCTTATGTTTCTTATGCCCTGATTAACACTCTCAATTTATTAAATATAGCAACTCTGATTGTGGGCTATGATTCCTCTCTTGATGGATTCATCATAGAAGATATTATTAAAAACAAGTTATCCCGCACTCTTCTTTCAGCCAATTATGATAAGATAACCGTTATACACTCCCGGTTCAACGGCGATGCTCCTTTAATCGGTTCCATTGCCTTTATTGCAGATAAAGTGTTTTCACATAATCTGCCCCTCTCCCGTTAAACGCCACGAAATAAGCCTCAAAAGTATGGCTGTCATAATCCATCCCTTTGAGGCTTTCACCGTTCTTATTTTATTTTTTATTGATTGGTTTTGTAAAGCCTGGCATCATTTTGGTACCACAAATAAGACGATACGCATAAGTACAAGGCGGTATTATCAAGTACCTATTATACCAATAAGGTGAATAAACAAAATGCTCATTATCTTTCAGGTAAATATCTATAATGTCGAAATGATCCCATGTAACAGGGGATAAGTATTTATCTCTGAATTCCCCAATGCAGAAGCTACAATCTTATATTTTGGAATATACGCTGTGAAAAAATCAACACCGAAATCGCCGCCAACAGCGTAATATACCGTATTGCCGCCACTATCAAAACGGTACACCCCCAAGCCATAACTCTTACTGTCACTAATAACTACCTGTGGCTGTAAAAAGGCTTCCCGTGTTCTCTCTGTTAATAAATGGTCACTAAATATTGTGCGCCACAGTATATCTAAATCATTAACACAGGTGTATAGACCTCCGTCAGAGCCGCCCAATATTGGAAGTTTGTATATGTTGGTTTGAAATGGGCTGGTATATCCAAGTGCGGTGTTTGCAGGTAGTGAATCCATGCGATAAAAGTTGGTATGTTGCAGTTGCAAAGGAAGAATTATTTCATTTGTCACAAACTGTTGGTATGTTGTACCGCTAACTGCTTCAATCACTAGACCGAGCATAATAAATCCGGCATTAGAGTAACCAAATCGTGTACCGGGTTCAAACTTTTGTGGTAGCGGTGTAATCATCTGTAAATAGTATTCAAGTCTCTCCCATAAATAAACAGGATATTTATTGCATAATTCCTGTTCTGCTTCAGAAGAATTTGGGGCTTCCTCGTCAAGATAATCCCCGATGCCAGAGGTATGTGTGAGAAGATGAAGAACCGTAACCTCTTTATTTATCTGCCCTAAATCATATGGTAATATGTTCCACAGTCTATCCTCTAATGTTATTTTCCCTGTGTCAATCAGCCTACAAACGGCTAATCCTGTAAATAGCTTTGTACCAGAAGCAATGCCAAAAGCTGTGCTCGCATTATTGGGAAGTTCTTCACTTCTATTGCGATAACCACAGCACTTTTCAAATATTACTCCCTCCTGGCCTCTTACAGAAAACACTCCTGAAAACTTGTCCGAGTCGGGCCATTCATTCCAAATACGATCAATATTCATTCGCCATACCCCAATTATATAAATAATCTTGTGTTCAACTTATCCGCCTAAAGCGAATATTCTTGTTTCTTATACTCTCAATTTTAATGTAGAATCTGTCAGGCTGTCTCATCTATTCTTATATTGTGCCTCTAATCTTTATAAAATCAGGGCAGGATTTTGGGCGATTAATGACCTTTAAATATTTTTAGTACAAGCTGGAAAGAACCGCTAAATGCCCTATTCATCAGCCTTTCCAGCCTCATTGTCCTTATATGAAGCCGACTTTACAAATTCAAACGCCGCTATTTTTTATTGAATTACTGCAATTTATCTGCCATTCTGTATCCCCTGGAAAAATTCCAGCAGGTTCCCAAGTGATTTCTGCAACACCGCCTGCTCTTCTTCACGCAGTCCCTCCACCACCTTACGGATCATTTCTTCATGGAAGCTTTTATGGTGGGCAAAGGCCTTCTTTCCTTTCGCCGTAAGAGAGATAAGCACCACCCGCCTGTCCTCCTCACTTCTGACGCGATCCACATACCCCTTTTTCACCAGGCTGTTTACAGAAATGGTCAGGGTACCCGTAGTGACTGCCAGAGCTTTGGCCACAGAAGTCATATTCTTGGCCGCACCGGTGCCGATGGCCTCAATGACATGCATGTCGTTGGCGGTCATATCCTTGTATTCTTCCGTGCGGATGGCCTGCTCCTCAATCGCGTTGATGTTGCGGAACAGCCTCACCAACAATTCATTGAGTGTTTCATTGATATCCAACGGGGCTTCCTCCTTTGCCTGCACTATAATTTCGCTATCCTATCCATCATTATAATTTACTCCAACTTATATTTCAATCAAAATGGTTTGATTCTCAAATTTTCCAAGTAAATATCTCTCCGGCATCCTGTCCGTAACGGTTCCCCTGTGTTCCATGCTTCCCTCCCGGCCCTCTTCCCGTTTCCTGCGTGGCGGCTTGTATGGGAGGGCATGTATTCCGGTGAATGGGAGAAAAAGGTGATTATTTCTTACTGCTCTGTCTTTCCGGTCTGCCGTCTGCCCTTAGCAGCGATGTCTGACGACCGGAGGGAGGAGTTTTAGCTGCGTTGACGGCAGACCGGAAAGACAGAACAGTTAGAAATATCCCTTTTCCGAAGTTGAACCGGAATACATGCCCTCCCATACAAGCCGCCACGCAGGGAACGGGAAGAGGGCCGGGAGGGAAGCATGGAACACGGAGGATCCGTTACGGACAGGACGCTCGCCTCACTCCACAGATTTCATGGACTCCGCCATATTGATGCCGTCCAGTTTTTTATTCATAGCCCAGTCCACGATCCCGGCAAACACAAAGGTAAGCACGATACTGTACAGCACGCTCAGGGGTGCGATATGGACATCAAAGGCAATCATGTCAATATCAATATTATACATGACGAACTGATGGAGATACCTTCCCATGATCAGCCCCACGCCGGCTCCGATTCCCGTAAGCACCAGATTTTCACGGAATACATAGCTGGCAGTTTCCCTGCGGTAAAAGCCCAGTACCTTGATAGTGGCGATTTCCCGCAGCCTTTCCGTAATATTGATGTTAGTCAGGTTATACAGAACAATGAAGGCGAGGGATCCCGCGCAGCCGATAATCAGCAGAACCACGTAATCCAGGCTCTTCATCATGCTGCTGAAACGTACCTTCATATCGTCATTGATAGTAACGGAGGCCACACCGTCACAATTCATAATGGCGGCGGATACGCTGTGTACATCCTTTTCTTCCTTCACATTAATATAAGCGCTTTTATATTCCGGCTTCTTTCCGATCTGATCCACCCAGGTTTCAGGGCTGATATATGCATAGTTATACACATAATTCTCACTGATACCCGAAACCTTCAGTTCCAGGGTGTTCCTGTCGTCATCCTGGATGGTTACCGTATCTCCGATTTTTGCATCGCATTTATCTGCCAGCTTCTCCGTCAGCACTACCTCCCCCTTCCCGGGGTAGGCAACCGGTTCCTCCCGGGTAGTATGCAGGTTCAGATAATAACCGATTTCCTCCGCCTTTTCCGGCACTACCAGGGTAAGGGATTTGGATTTATCCCCCCTGGTCAAATCCGCACTCTCCTCAAAGGCCAGCATAAATTCCCGGGCATTTTCCGCCATCACCTCTTCAAATTCCCTGCCGTCCATATCCTGCCAGGGATCACTGAAAATGACACTCATATCATTTATCTGGATTTCATCAAACTGATTGTAGGTAATGCTCTTGATGGAATCCTTGACACCAAAACCGGTAAGCAGCAGGGCCGTGCATCCCCCGATGCCGAAAACCATCATGAAGAAACGCTGCTTGTAACGGAAAATATTTCTGGCGGATACCTTTAGCAGGAATTTCATATGGTTCCATAAAAAAGGGATCCGTTCCAGGATAATCCGTTTGCCGCTTTTGGGGGCCTTGGGACGCATCAGTTCAGCCGCAACACTGGTCAGTTCATAACGGCAGGTGGCTATCGTGGTTCCCATGGAACATATAATCGATACGGCCAGGGAAATAACGCCCAGCTTCCAGTCCAGAATAACCTGAATATCCCCCAAACGGTACATCATCCGGTATGCACTCCAGATAACCATAGGGAATACATAAGAACCGAGGAGGAATCCGATACCGCACCCCAGTACGGCGGCGCTTCCTGAATAAAAGAGGTATTTGCCCATAATGGTAGCCTCCCCATAGCCCAGAGCCTTGAGAATACCAATCTGCGTCCTCTGTTCCTCCACCATTCTAGTCATCGTGGTAATACAAACCAATGCCGCCACCAGGAAAAAGAAAATAGGAAACACATTGGCAATCCCTTCCACGATATCCGAGTCGCTTTCAAAGCAGGCATATCCGATATTTTTATCCCGGCCGAACACGTAGGTTTCCGGTGATTTCAGATCCGCCAGTTCTTCCCTGGCATCCTCCAGTTCTTTCCTGGCATCGGCCGTCTCCTCCTCCAGCTTCTGCCGGTTTTCCTCATATTCCTCCCAGCCGTCCGCCAGTTCCTGTTCGGCGTCCGCCAGCTCTTTTTCCGCATCCGCAAGCTTCTTTTCTTCCCGCGTTATCTTGTTTTCCGCCGCCTCCAGCTGCCGGCTCCCCATATTGGCCTGGGCAAGCCCGGCTTCTACCTGCGTTTTCTTTCCCTTCACCTGGGCTTCCTTCAGATTCAGGCCGGTTTCGTAGGCATCCTTTTCGTCCCCTTCCATGTCAGATGCTTCGATTCTCTTTTCCTCCAGCTGATCCAGACCGTCCGCGATTTCCGTCTTTCCATCCTGCAGTTCAGACAGGGAATCCGCCAGTTCCTGTCTGTTTTCTTCGATTTCTGCCCTGGCATCGGCGATTTCCTGCCAGCCGTCCGCGATTTCCTGCCTGGCATCCTCTATTTCCTTTTCCCCGTCCAGAAGCTCTTCCCTGGCATCTGCAAGCTTTTCCTCCGCTTCGGCCACTTGCTCTTCCAGTTCCCGTTCCCCGTCCGCAATCTGCCACTGGGCGTCTTCCTTAAGCCTAACATACCGCGCCTGTGCCACTTCCCCACAAAGTGGCTCCGCCCAGTCAAGGCAGTCCTCTATATAATCCTTATATTCCTGGCTGTAGAGAGGAAACTTATCCGTCAGCCTTACAAAGATTTCCGTATAAGCATCCGTATCAAATCCGTCCTCCGGTATGTATATATATCCCTTCAGCTTGCCGTTTCCAAGCGCCGTGGATCCCCTTTCATAATTGATGTAATAGGAAGCGTCGCAGATCCCCACAATCTTGTATTCCTTATAGGCCAGCATATCCATGGTATCTTCTTCATTGTTCTCCGATACCCGGAGCGTTGTGCCGATTTCCTTCCGGGAAAAACTCAGGCTGTCCACTACGCACTCATCCGCCGCTGTGGGCATCCGCCCTTCCTGCACTACCACATGGTTCTGTATCCACAGCAGGGAATGTGCCCGCAGCACACTTTCCGAACCTTCCTCGTCCAGAGCCAGAAAATCCGTATACACCGATCCTTCCGCTATCTCCACGCCATCCCGGCTGTTGATCGCTTTCACATCCTGTTCATCAAAGCCCACTGTGGACAGCAGACGCAGATCGTACAGGTTATTATCCTCCAGATATTCCCCGCCCGCCTTAAGCATGGCCGGCTTTGTCACCTTTAATCCCGTAAAAAATCCAACCCCCAGCGCCACAATAGCCAAAATCGCCATGTAACGCCCCAGGCTTTCTCTGATTTCCCGTAAAATTGTCTTTAATATGGTGGACTTCATTACATCCCTCTCCCGGCTGAAACGCTTTTACGTAACGGTATCGTGCCTTCACCGTTCCTTTTTCCCCACTGCTACCATTCGATCTCTTCCACAGGAGTGATACGGGCATTCATTTCCATGCTTCGTATCGTGCCGCTCTTTACCCGTATAATCCGATCCGCCATGGCTGTGATTGCCTGGTTATGGGTAATCACCACCACAGTCATCCCGGTCTCCCGGCAGGTATCCTGCAGCAGCTTCAGCACCGATTTCCCCGTATTATAATCCAGCGCCCCGGTAGGCTCGTCGCACAGAAGCAGCTTGGGGTTTTTGGCAAGGGCCCTGGCTATCGCCACCCGCTGCTGCTCTCCTCCCGAAAGCTGAGCCGGGAAATTGGACATTCTCTCATCCAATCCTACCTTTTTCAGTGTCTCCGCCGCATCCAGGGGATTCCTGGATATCTGGGATGCCAGCTCCACATTTTCAAGAGCCGTCAGATTCTGTATCAGGTTATAAAACTGGAAAACAAAACCTATATCATATCTCCGGTAAGAAGTCAGCTGCCTCTGGTTATAGGCGGATATTTCCTTACCATCCAGAATAACCTGCCCCTCGGAAAGCGTATCCATACCTCCCAATATATTCAGTATGGTCGTTTTTCCGGCACCGGAAGCTCCCACGATTACACAGAACTCCCCTTCCTGGATTTCAAAATTAACATCCCGCAGGGCATGGATTTCCACTTCACCCATATGATAAACCTTTTTTACATTTTTAAACTCTACAAAAGCCATAAATCCACCGCCTTTTTCCAAACAGCCTCTAATCCCGCTCTTCAATCATGCTTTCCACATATCCCCTGTCCCAGAGAAGAATTTTTAATTTTCCTGCCGCCGCCACCGCCGCCGAGGTAAAATACTGGTTTGTCATAACCGCTCCCACCATCCTGTCATAATAATCCCGGCCCGCATATGCTTCCTGCACCGCTTTCACACCGATGGGCGCATTATAACACTTGCACTGCACCGCATAGGTTACCCCGTCCTTTTCCGCAAGGATATCCACGCCGTAATCCCCGCTGCCTTTGGTGACCTCCACATCCAGAAACCCCTTTTTCCGCAGCAGATCCGCACAGAAATATTCAAAATCGTGCCCTTCCATTTCATCCATATGCAGGGTCCGTCTTTTATGCCTCCACCGCCGGGACACCAGAAATGCTGCAAAAACCAATACCGCCAGCCCCGCTGCCGACATCACACTGATAAAAATAACCGATGACTGATCCATATTCTAAAACTCCGTTTTACGTAATAAATTCAAACTTCGCAGGAGCAAAATGGCCTTCCGCCCGCTGGCAGAGCGTTGTCCCCGGGACGGAAAAGGAATGTTCACCAGATCCTCTCAGGCCATGGAGATGAGACCGATCAAGTGTGTCAGCCTCATCTGACACACTTGACGCCTTCGGACTCATCGGAATGTCTGGCCTGATGGACTGGCGAATATCCTTTTCCGTCCCGGGGACAACGCTCTGCCAGCGGGCGGAAGGCCATTTTGCTCCTGCGAAGTTTGAGTAATAAATAACAAAAGGAACCAGACCGGCTGTCTTACCGGCGCCGGTTCTGATTCCCCTCCTTTACATAATACACTTTTTTTCCCTGATTTCCTAGATATAATTTACCAAATCTCTTTTGTCATTGGAATATTTATACGCATTATCCCTGGAAATCATTCCAACAGAAACAAGGCGGGCCAAATCCCCGTTCAGCGTATGCATACCGTTTGCCGCACCCGACTGCATAATGGTAGACATCTGATGCCCTTTGCTTTCCCGGATCAGATTCATAACCGCATCCGTTCCCGTAAGCATCTCCGTTGCCGCGGTCCGTCCCCTTCCGTCTGCCGTGGGAATCAAACATTGCGTGACAATTCCTTTCAGCACACCGGAAAGCTGGATGCGCACCTGGTTCTGGCTGGACGCCGGGCAGGCGTCAATAATACGATCAATCGTCTGCGCCGCCCCTGTTGTATGAAGGGTAGAAAGTACCAGATGCCCGGTTTCCGCCGCCGTCAATGCTGCTGAAATCGTTTCATAATCCCTCATTTCCCCTACCAGAATGATATCCGGATCCTCGCGCAATGCGGAACGCAGGGCGGCGGCAAAAGAAGAAACATCCCTCCCCACCTCTCTCTGATGGATCAGCGCCTGTTTTCTTTCATATACATATTCAATAGGATCCTCTATGGTAATAATATGCTCCGGCCTGGACGCATTCACATAATCGATCATGGCCGCCAGAGTTGTGGACTTGCCGCTTCCCGTAGGCCCCGTAACCAGAATCAGGCCTCTCGGCTCATTTGCCAGCTGTTTCAGTATAGGCGGGAGCTGAAGTTCCTCTATAGTAGGGATGCGGTCATTGAGCAGGCGGATGGTACAGGCCAGCTTTCCCTGCTGCCGGAAAATATTCACACGCTCCCTGCCTCCGTCGGGGGACTGAATGGCAAAATCCACGTCCTTTCCTTCCGAAAACTCCTTTTGCAGCCATACGTCCGGCATCTGGAGAATCATCTGCCGGGTTTCTTCCTCACCCGGCTGTATGGGGGCAAATTCCAGCCTTCCTTTTACTCTTATCAGCATGGGAAGCCCTTCCGATAAATGAATGTCCGAACAGCCGGTCTGCCTCCCCATAGCTATGATTGTATGAATATCCATAAATGACTCCTTCCGGGTTGCCCTCTGCTCCGATTGCCCTACGCATAATAGGCAACCTTCATCAGCTCTTCCATGGTGGTCACTCCCGCTTCCACCAGATCCACACCACATTCCTTCAGGGTACGCATCCCCTGCCTGTCTGTGGCATAGTCCTTTACTTCCTCCATAGTTGCCCTGCGGGATATCATTTCCCGTATCTCCCTGTCGATGGTAAGGATTTCATGGATAGCGGTACGGCCCTTATAACCCGTGTTATTACAATACCGGCAGCCTTTGGGGCGCATCACCCTGTGGATATCCCGCTCCAGAAATTCCCGTTCCTCCTCCGTAGGCTCTTCCGCCTGGGCACAATAAGGGCATACCTTACGCATCAGGCGCTGCGCCACCACCCCTACCAGGGAATTGGCGATCATATAGGATTCCAGTCCCATGTCCACCAGACGGATGACCGAGGATACGGAATCATTGGTATGCAGCGTGGAAAAAACAAGATGCCCGGTAATCGCGGCCCGCACGGATATGGAAGCCGTCTCCGCATCACGGGTCTCACCTACCATGATAATATCCGGATCCTGACGCAGAAGGGCGCGCAGACCGGATTCAAAGGTAACACCCGCCAGGACATTTACCTGCATCTGGTTAATGCGGGGCACATTTTTCTCCACCGGATCTTCAATGGTAGAGATATTCACCTGCTTTTCAGAAAGTTCTTCAAGAATCATATACAGCGTCGTGGATTTTCCGCTTCCTGTAGGGCCTGTAAGATAAATAATCCCGTTGGGGGAACGGAGAAGCCTGCGGAATTTCTGATAATCCTCCTCCTTCATTCCAAAAGATGCCGGATGATCGATCACTGCATTTCCTGTGAGCAGACGAAGCACCGCCTTTTCCCCAAAAACCGTTGGAATGACGGAAACACGGATATTGATCATCTCCCCCTTTACCTGGGTTCTGAAATGCCCGTCCTGGGGAGCCCGCCTTTCCGCAATATCCAGATCGGATAAAATCTTGATACGGGCGATCAGGGAAGCATGAAGCTGTTTCTGCAGCGTTACATATTCGGTTATCGTACCGTCCAGACGCATACGCACGGTTGTCTTATGTTCAAAGGGTTCGATATGGATATCACTGGCGTTGGTATTAACCGCTCTCTCTATCAGTGTGTTTAAAAGGTTTATGACAGGAGTGTCATCATCCGCATCCTCGATCTGCAGCTCTTCCACCATATCTTCACTGCTGGTATTTGCTTTATTAGCTGCCATTTTAGCGGATACTTCTGAATAATAATAAGAAATGGCATTTTCCAGCGCATACTTTTCACACAGCTGGATCTCTATCTGCATCCCCGTTATCTGACGGATATCTTCGATCCCGTAATAGTTCAGCGGGTCATTGGTAAGCACCATGAGGCGATCCCCGTTCTTGCCCACCGCCAGCATAAGATACCTTTCCGCCAATTGTCTGGGTATCAGTCCCACCGCATCAATATCCACCGATATGGAGGATATATCCGTTGTCTGCAGCGCCAGTTTGGCGGCAAGAGCCTCTACCTTCTGCCCTTCCGTGATAAAATGCAGGGCAATGAGGGCATCCCCGATTCGCATTCCCGGATTCTGCTTCTGGTATTCCACTGCCTTTTCGATCTGTTCTTCGGTTACATATCCCGCTTCCTTCAAAAGCTGACCCAGGCGGATATTCTTTATAGATGCTATTTCCATTTCATTTGTCCCTTTTATACATGTAGATTTCCATCTGAAGCCGGAGGGTATCGTTGGCAGAAGAAATATACTCTCCCCTTTCATCCCGTAAACTGTTGATTTCTCTTCCCCAGGCAGCACCTGTAATCCGGATAGCCGGATAATCTTCCGATATCTCGTCCGCCATTTGTTCCATTACCATGCGATCGCCTTTTACTATAAGTTCTGCCTGCGCAGCATATATTCCATAAAAGGAAGCCGCTGCTGCCTGCGTGCTGTCTGTTTGTTCTTCCTCACCCTGGACGGCTGCTTGGGAAAGCGCTTCTTCCAATGCGGCCTGCGACGCATAAAAAGGCTCCAGAATCATTTCACTCTCCGGCATCTGAATCGTCAGCTGCTTGGGATCCAACCCCCATTTTAACACAATCTCTGTAAGAAGCTTGTCGATTTCCTGACTTTTCATCACGGGATAGAACTCCTTTGCAGCGGCGTCAAGCTCCTCCTCCGTTTTCTCCACATTTGCTTCCACAGAAGACAGAAGCATCAGCTTCTGCTGGGTACGCAACTGCATATCTTCCTGCATCACCAGTTCATCCTTTAATGCAGCGTCCGTTTCCGCCAAAGGACGTATGATAAAAAAACCAAATACCACAACAATAACAAATACTGCCATAAACAGAAGAAGCTTTTTATCTCTCTCCGTAACTTCCGTTGTTATCTTCACGTTGCACTCCTCCTATTTACCGGCGCCCTCCGAAAGGTAGCAGACCAGGTTTATTGTCCACATTCCTCTTTCCTCCGACCAGACATAGCCTGTATAATCAAGCCCTTCAAATATATCTTTTCCTTCCAGCCGATCAATGAACTGATTAATGTCTTCAACCTCCGGTGCTGCCGTATCCACGTTAACAATACCTGTAGCCGCATCAAAACTCTGTACGTCAATCACCACCTGACCCAAAGAGCAGCTTTCTATTTCCATGCGGATGGAACTATGGAAGGATGGATAAGATTCTATATTCTTTTTGGCACGTTCCAGAGATGCCTTCAAAGTCTGGTTCCACATCAGTTCATTTTCCAGCTCATCATACTTTGCACTCTGTTCCAGTACCACAGGATCCTCATTATAAGCCCTTACCTCCTGGAGTTTCTTTTGTGTTATCAGGCAATTAACCATAAAAAAAGCCGTAATAGCCGAAACGATCACTAAAAGAAGCAATACCGGAATCAACTGTTTTATCAGGCTTTGCCGTTTCCGATAGCTCTCCGAACTTTTTTTATACCGATAATACAGATTGCTTTCCTTTTCCAGCTTAAATAACCCGCTGACTGCAAAAAGGAAATTATCCACAGACCCCTCTGAAAATTGTAATACCCTCTCATCCTCCAGACGCTCCGCCGTGAGATTGGGATCCATCTGCGCCAAAGTCTGGGCACATACTTGTATATCCGTATCCGGAAATCCGGCCCAGAAAATATCAGTAACAGAATTTTCCAGCTTCTGCGCGGATGCAAACTGAAGGATTCCGCTGATATTTCTTGCCACCTCCATACCATAGCTTTCCGTACCATGCTCACTGAACGTACGGCTTACGCTGGAATAGCAATAGACTCCCTTATCCAGTAAAATACTGGTAAGATTATCCCCATCCTGCAGCTGGACTACACAGGTTTTCCCTTTAACAAGCTCCATCTGATGAAGCACTGATACCACACATCCAAGGGCCGCCTGCACAGAAGTTATTTGAATTCCCACAGATGCAAACAATTTTCTATAGGAATCCAGGAAATTTCTTTCCATACGGGTTGCAAACACTTCCCGCATTCCCTTTCCGTTATTCGTATCTATCTGAAAATACCCATAAACGCTTTCCGATGCATTATCCATCCCGGGGAATTCCCTCTGAATATAGTTCAATGTTTTCACTGTATTCATTAATGGAATTTCCAGAGTTTTTGACATAAACTGAGAGCTGTGCAGTACCAGACAAACATCCCTGGAAGGAAGATTATTATCCCTCCAAAACTGTTCCAAATGGGCCCCCAGCTCTTCTTCTCCCGTAATAACACCATTGATAATACTTCCCTCCGGCGCCTCGGTTTCATACAGCCTTTTTACTATTATTGAATGCTTCTTCGGATTTCCAACCGCTACCTGTATCTTACGGTTAGACATATATACACAGGTCTGCATGCAAGCTCTGTCCTTTCTGTTAATACCCGGAATTACTTATTGCATCATAAGAACCATAAATAGGCATCAGTACCGAAACCATAATAAACCCTACTATAATCGCCATTACTACAATCAGCACCGGTTCCAGTGAAGCCACCATTTTGTCTATAGCCATATTTGACTCATATTCCATCGAATCAGCAATGGAATTCAGCATCGTATCAAGGCTTCCCGTCTCTTCCCCTACCTTTACAGCAGAAGTAAGCTTTTTTGTAAACCCGTCTATCCCGTCCAATGCATCCGACAAGTTCCCTCCCGTCCGCACTTTGGCAACCGCCGTATCAAACTGGCTGTCTATATAAGTGTTACCTATTGTCTTTCTGCCGATTTGAAGAGCCTGAACAATAGGAATACCGGATGAATATAAAGAACTGATAGTTCTGGCAAACCGGGCCGTGTAGATAATCTTTAAAAGCTTTCCGAAAACAGGCAGCCTAATCCTCAATTTATCCAATTGAAGCTTTACTGCCGGCAAATGACAGATAAGTATGACTGCAGGAATCATAAAAGCAAGAATAATTAACAAAATAAGCCAATGATCCTTTACTCCGTCACTCATAAAAAATAATATCTTTGTAGGTATAGGCAATTCTTCCATCTGATCAAAAAGGTCCTGAAATTGAGGGAGGATATAACCCAGCATAAAAATCACAACCACTACAATAATCCCGCTGAGAATCTTCGGATACAGAGTGGAATTACTGATTTTGGTGTTCATACGAAACTGCCTGTCGTAAAAATCCGCCATACGCATAGCAGTCACATCCAGATTACCTGCCGTTTCAGCCGAACGGAACATATTAATCAAAAGTTCGGGAAAGGCATCCCCCTGTTCCTCCATAGCATCTGAAAGTGCTGTCCCCTGTCTCACCTGCCGCAGTAGATTTTCATATACCGTTTTCTCATTTATTTTATTTGTCTCATCCTGAGCTACCATATTAAGCGCCCTTACAAGGGACACTCCGGAAGAAGAAAGCGTTCCTATCTGCCTGCAAAAGTCAGACAGATATTTCGCTTTAATCCTGCGCAGTCTTTTTGTTTCTTCTTCCCGCTTGGCACTTATCAGATATTTATTTTCAATCCGGAGTTTTTGATGCAAATCGTTTTCATCAGCTGCCTGCAAAAACCCCGTCACAATTTTTCCGTTATCCTCTTTAGCTTTATAACTGTACTTAGGCATATTGTTCCCTTTCGTGCCTTTTTCTTCAGTATAGAAATCCCAGATACCAGTTTAATACCCATTCTCCCCCAAACAAAGCCGCGGCCATGCCCACACATAAAAATGGCCCGAAAGCAAAGTGCTCCTTGCCGCTCTTTTTCCGTACTGCCAAAAGCCAGATTCCGTACAGACCGCCTGTTAAAACTGCAAACGCCAAAGAAAGCAGACACAGCTTCACTCCAAGAAATAGCCCGCAGCCAGCCATTAACTTAATATCCCCGCCTCCAAAAGCACCCGGTACTGCCAAAGTAAGCAGCAGCAGCGGTACACTCACCACAAATATACCAATAAACCTGGAAAACACACTCGTTTCCGGTATCGTAAATACAGACAGAATACCTAATACAAAAGCCGCCGCCACAAATAAATCAGGAATTTCCATGGTAATCCAGTCCACGCCTCCCACTACAAACAGGAGGCCGCAAAACAAGATAACTGTTATCACAGACATCGGACTCTGAAAATATCTTGCCGCGGCTAAAGCCATTATTCCTCCCAGAATACCACTTCCTGCATAACGGAACTGAAATCCATTTCTAAAAAAAGCTCTGTACCCTTCCGAAAATCCCACGTTCCGGGATACCAGATAAATTATCCCGGTTAAAAGATAAAAAAAGCAGGCCCCCGCCACAAATACCAGTATGTACATAAAAACACGTCCTGTAAGCAGCATTCCAAGCCCCCGCATTTCCGGTCTGTCAAACAAACCATCTCTTTGCCTATTATAGATTATCCGCAGTAAAGAGACAACACATATTTCCCGACAAACCGGATGTATCCCCTATGTATCTGCAATTATTTTCCCAAATCAAAGACCCCGCTGCAAGCAACGGGGTATCAAACTTGTAGCGCTACAGAGCAGCGGGGTATTTGACCCTCGCGGCAGTAGCCAAATATCCATGCCAGCATGGCTATTTGGCTCGTCGCTCGCAGGAATAAACTTCCTGCCCGGTATCATAATGATATCCGGGCAGAAAACTGTCTTGTTTCTTTATTTATGATAAGGAATACTTTTTATTGCCTATTCCTTACCCAGAGCCATTACCTCTTTTAGCCGATAGATATTCCATTCCGGCTCATCTCTTTTGTCATCGTACTCATAAACAGCTAAAAAGGAATCTGTCTGATAGAAAAATTTCCCCGGCAGCCCTTTTGAGGTATTCCAATATACCAGTGTTATCTCACCTTCTGCACCGGAAAGCTGCTTGATTTCTTTAATGGTATCCTCAGCCATACCGTAAGGCTCGCCGGGCTGATAGATATTGCGATCCTGACCATAGTATTGAATCGACAGGAGACGCATGGCCAGCTGGATGTTTTTGGTGTCCATGAGGATTAATCGGGAACGGGTGTGTATTTCATAGTAGTTAACGGCTGGAATCAGCACCATTATTATTACAAATAATATACTAATAGCATATATAAAATATCTAACAAAACTATGAGTCAACGCATTTCTAATTTTACCCATCTTTTTAATTAATCCTACTCAATTATTACGCCATTAAAATCCTTAGCTTCTCCCCAACCGGTATATTTTGTATATGTCACATATTTGCCGTTTTCTATATATAACATTGCTTCTATTTCACCAGTTTTTGGATTTATAAAGTTTCCGAAACCCTGTTCTTCGAAAACCGTATCTACATCTTTATTACCGCTCAAAACCATAATAGCCTTGGCACCTACCGGAATATCTGAAATATCATCATTCGTCCAGCCCATTTTTCTCTCATAGGTCATTACTATAATTTCCAAATTAGCATCAGGCTTACTATACTCCAAAAGTAACTCTGCTTGTAACGCTTTATATGTACTTGTTGCATTTACAAGGAGTTGTTTATCTTTAGCTTTTTCAATATATCTAAACATGCCTGGTATAAGTATAGCTAATAGAATGCCTAGTATAACTATAGTAACTATCATTTCGACTAAAGTGAAGCCCTTATTATTGGGTCTAATATTATCTTCCATAATTAACCCCACTTAAAAAAATGATAATGAGAGAAGATTACAATACAAACTTAGAATTATTATGGATTAGTCAGTTTTTCCACCAACCGGTTCCACTTCTTCCCATACCTCATTTACCATTTTAACTTCTCTATCCCCACGTGTATATGTCATAGATTTAACTTTTCCAGTTTTATCATCTACATCAGTAACAGTAAGTTTCCCATTCTCAGGAACATTAACTGTGACAGTTACATTTTTAGTACCATTCGTCACTGTCACTGTTCTTTCTCCTTCAAAATCTTTTATTGTTTTAAATTCAGTTGCCACATCTGATCCAGTAATTCCATTCGCACCATATGCTTCCTGTGCCGCCATCTGAACATCCAAATATGCAGTTCTCGCATCCACCAAAATCTGCTTATCCTTTGCTTTCTGGATATACTTAAACATACCAGGGACTAATATCGCCAGCAAAATACCAATAATAACAATAACAACAATCATTTCCACCAGGGTAAATCCCTTTTTATCTTTTTTCAATCTTTCCATCAACTTCATAATCATACCCTTCTTTTCTTCAAAATTTTATGTAATACTCAAAACCTGTCTACCTGCAGGATCTGTATTCCCATGCCTTTATCACAATATATCTGGCATATTGCATACAATCCTCTTAAGGCAGTTTTTACGGATATCCCATATCCGTTCCCTGTTTTCTGCCTCCTTCGCTCCTAATCTATGGATTTTCCAAACCCGTTGCCAATAAGTTTCCGTACTGTGGATATTCTCATATTATTAATGAAGGTATCAGTAATTGGTTCTATCCTGCTGTTTTCTTTAATATACCGGTCATTACATATAAGAATCCTAGTATCATTAATATAAGCTTTTCGACATTACTTGTCAACATTTCCTGTTTTTTTCTACAAATATACGAAATATTATTAATTTTTTATAAATTTAGCACTCTAATTAACATAATTAATACTCTGTAGTTCGTGAATAATCAATTTATAACAACATTAATGTCACTGGCATCCATATTGCGGCACTTCACTACCCGGCTTATTGTTTGAGGGCTGTAATGTGTTTTGGAATTTTCCAAAGTAACTGTAATGCGGATTAAATTTTTATCCTCTTTTACCTTTTCTATTTTCAGCTCTGTCAATTGGGTTCCCATGTATGACGGCTTTCCATAGTACCAGTTGGTGTACTCTATACTATCTGCAGCTGTTGAACCTGTTTCGGGATCCACTGCCTTTGTGCAATAGCGCAGAAGAAGCATCTGGTCCATAATCCCGCTCTCGTCCAAACCGGCTCGCTCCGTTTCGGGCAGTATATCCCCCAGCATCCCCACAGACACTTGTATGCCTTCTTCATTCAGGAACACCGCGCTGTCATGCCTGCTGCCGTCAGGATCCAAATGCTGCCGGATATACAAGGCATATTTTTTTTCTTCATCCGCTGCGCTTTCTCCCAGAGGAACAAATATCCCGCCCTGTCCGTCTGCAAGTTCTCCTGTGGCCTTTGTCAAAAGGATATCCGCTACATTCTGGGCTGTGGAAATACTTTTCACCCTTGCAAATACATGCATGAAAGAAGACATGACAGCAGTAGCGGATACCATAAAGATTCCGATGAGGACGAAGGTAACTATCAGTTCTATGAGCGTATAGCCTTTTTTATTCCGCAGTTTTTTCCAAATCCTCATTTTCTTCAGTCCTTATCAAAATAGTAATACTCGTAGCTGATACCGTCTTCCGTATATGTTTTGGCATATCCCCGGGAATTGTTTATCCGTAATTCCATACCGCTTCCTTTTATGGGAACAAGCGTATAGTTCTGGGATACCAGGATCCCTTTCTCCCCTGTTATATAATATTCCTCCACGGCATTCTCAATTACCTTCCTTTTTGCCCCGGATTCATTGATCAGTTTCAGGGAAACTGTTGTGGAGGTGGTCATCATCAGAATACCCAGCATAAGGATAGAAAAAGCTACTACTACAGATACAATAGAGGTACCCTTTGTATCCTCTACCGCTTTTTTGTATTTTATTATGATTTTACAAATATCCATTTTGCAGCCTCCTCCTTTATAACAAGAAGCTTATATTTTTGCCGGATGTGGTAGCTGTCATTTCCTTTGCTGCAGGTAACTGTCGTATAAAGAAACAGATCGCCATATTTTAATGCTTCCTCTGACTCCTCTTTCCTCTTATTCCATTCATCCGCATCCAAACCGGTTTCATTACCATAATAAACCTTTATAGTAATATCATATCCGCGTATGGTATCTTTTACCGCTTTTCCATTATCAAACTGGGGCTGGAATTCCCATGCCATGCCTTCCTTCCCTGTATACCAGCAGAAATCAAAAGCGGTGTCACTGAGAAGCAAAGCTTTGACATCTTCCTGGAATTGAGTAACCCGGGTGGTATCCGTCAAATCCTTTGCCATCATTTCGCTGAAGCTTTCCACAGCAATGCGGCAGCGGGTAAGGGCGGCATTTTTCTTCAGGGATCCGGTTACTGCGGATACGGACAGAAGGAGGGCAAGGGAAAGCGCCGTGAAAAGAAACATAAGGCAAACCACAACAATCATGGCATCTCCCTTTTTATTTATCCGTTTGCTCCCGGCATTCCTCTTTCTTTTCTTATCCCACATGGCCCGGCTCCTCCTTCTTTATTCCGTCTGCCGGCCCGTTTCCGTTGCCGGCATAGGAGCCGGGGTGAGCCGCAGTTTGTGTATATATCTGCGGTTTCGGTTCTTCCCCCCGGGGCTCTGTCTTGTGATCGTACTCCATACGGCCTTCAGGATCCGTATGGCTCCGGGATTCCATATGACTCTGGGACTCCGTATAACTCTGGGACTCTGTCTGACTTTCATACTCTGTCCGGTTCTGGGACTCTGACTCGCTTTCAGGCGCCGTATGGCTTTCTGTAGATGCTTCCGTTTCGGTGCCGGTTTCGATGCCAGTGTCGGTTTCGGTGCCGGTTTCCGTTTCTTTTTCCGGAGCCGTTCCTGTGCTTGTATGGGACACGGATTCCTGTTCTTCCTCCATGCCGGTTTCAGTCTCGATTGAGTTGTCCGATACAGAATCCGTTTTTTCTTTAGCAGGCAGGCTGTTACCCGATAAGGTGTTTTTTCCATTGACAAAAGCTGTCGTAGTATCGTCTTTACGAAGTATTACCGGAACTTTGCCGTCTTGTACTGTAAATATTGGTTTACCGCCAAGTTCACCGCTATTCCATGATCCTAGAATTTCATCCAACGTTTTGTCGGTTTCCCCCTTTTCCCATGACAGTGATTCCGGTTTATCCTGCTCCCCTGTACGAACAAAGAACACGGTGTCTGAATTCGCACGGGCACTGTCTGCCCCGAAGGTTTGTTGTACCGAAATCGCTGAAGTAAACAGATATTGGAATTCCTCCCCTGCCTTCGTACCATAGACTTTGCTGATATCCGGCAGGATAAGGCTGCACCTGAATGTATTAACTCCATCCTTTCCGTTATTAACAATCCTGAGTCTGGCCGAATGCTTTGACACAGAATTCTCCCACGGCCATGCAGTTTCGAAAGTAATCGAATCCAGGTTTCCTTCATAGACATTATCCTGTTTCTTTTGCATGGTTATCTCTGTATTATCTGTTTTAACCACAGGGATATTTCCTTCTGCAAAATCGATGGAAATAGTATGGCTGTTCCCTGATAAATCTTTGATTGCAACGAGGCAGGTTCCTTCCTCATATTTCCAGTCCCACAAGAATGTTTCCCGGAAAACAGAATGCACTCCGATATTCTCTTCCGTATCTTCTCTCACTAATGAAACAACATCCGGTTTCACTTTCGGAAGCTGCACAATCTGATAACCGGACCATACGGAACTGATGCTTTCCTCCTGCGCAGCCCTGTACCGGGTAACCAGATATTTCCCGGCAAGTTCTGTACTCCAGCCTGTTAAATTGTCTTTATGTAATGCAAATGTAACCGTGTCCGATAATGCCTGTGATACTACAACACACGGCTGATCCGTATTCGGAGCCAGCGGCTGGACGGTTATTGCCCCGTTTTCATCCAGGAAATCGGGATTTATGGTTCCGTCTTTCCTAATAAAATCATTTCCTTCATAGCTTTCAGCATAAACGGCAGCTTCCAGTTTATACTCACCGGAAAGTCCACTGCCTTGAAGGACATATTTCATGGAAAGCTTATCAAAAGCGTCCTCTGGATATTCGGATCCGCCGGTAATCTTTCCGCCGTTTTCATCTTTCAGATCCGTCATTATACCTGCGGGCAATTCCAGGCGCTCCGGTATCTTCACCCTGTAATGCGGGCCTTCTGCGGAATCGCGGAATCCTTCATTTCCATCCATTGCTGCCGCAATGACATACAGTTCCACTTCCCAGCCGCTGAAGGGTTCCAGGCTAAAGTTTTCTTCTTTGTTTTCACTATAATTTTTATTATACCCTGGTTCATAAGGTCCGGCTGCTTTTTTTCTTACGGAAAGAGATACTTTAAAGCCTGTAAGCTTTCCTGAAACATCCTTCAGCATCTCCACGGAAGCATCTCCATAAGCCTTTTTCAGCTTCTCCTCCAGCTCCTGCGTCTCTTTCTTTTCAGCCTCCCCGCAGGAAACCTGGGCATACAGCCTGTATTCCTTCAGATAGCTGCGCTGCGGTTCGTCTAATATACGGTTCCAGTAAATATCGTAATTCAGTTCGTCCTGTGACGTAAGCTGTACGGTTCCCCAGGTAATCACGGGAAGCTTCCTGTCATTTTCCCTTACGGATTTACTGTACAGTTTATCAACTACCTGCCTTGTCCCGCCAAAAGAATCCGTTATCTCCTTCTGAATACCCAGCCTGGTAACCTCCAGCCGCATGGTCTTATAATTATCCTCCCAGCCGGATCCGGTTATGGTAAGGCTTGTCTGTTCTGTTTCCTTCAGGCTTTCCAGACAAACCTCACTGTTATCTTCCCGGATGCCCATCAGTTTTACCTGATATCCGGCACCGCCGTCTCTTTGTCCGCCGTCCCAGCGGAAGGTTGTTGTATCACCGTTTTGTTCGTATTCCTCCGAAATAACCGGAGCAGGCTGTTTTAAGTCATTTAACTTAATGGTTTGTTCCGCATATTGCTTCGGCGAAGCAGCCGGATCCTTCAGATAAAATCTGGTATACACATTATATAATGGCTCTCCGTCACTGCGGGCACCGACACGTTCTATTACATAGCCACTGTTAACCTTATATTTGTTTTTGTTTTTTGCATTTCCACTCCTATCCATCAAAGTAAAAGTTCCATCCTTGGTAAGATAGGTCCCATTTGAAACCAACTGCTTCGCTGTAAGGGGCTGTTCATTCAATGGTTTCCTGCTTCCCAGGTAACAGGCGGGTGTTTCCGCCGTATTTCCGTCTGTCCCTGTCAATGTGTTTCCTGATGCATAGGCATATGTCCTGACCTTGATGTTATCCATTTCCGGACACAGGCCTTCTGCCTGGTACTCTGCCAGTAACAGGTTCACGTCTGAAATACTGCCCGATGTTATTTCTTCCCTGGCCCTTCCGGAAACCGTATCGCTGCTTCCTGCAGCGACTTCTGCACCGAGCTGGGGATCGAACATAACCAGTTCCGTCCGATACAGGGTACTGCGTCCTTCCGTCGAACTCTTAAAAAGCGTATCATAACCCAGGGTATCCGGAGAGGTTCCGGTCAAATAAGGCGTTCCCCCATCCAGGCTGATTTCCGCTACCTGGTCTTTCAGATACTCCCCGGTTAACATCCATTGCTCCATGGTAACTACGGGAGATTTTAAGTATTTACTTTCTTCCTCCGGAAACATTTGGAATCCTATCTGCGACTTTTCCTCCCCGCCAAATTGGATATCCTTGATTTCCATAACCACTTCGCCGTTTTTCACCTGGAAATCCTTGCTTGAAAAGCTTGCTTTTTCCTCCCCGATATCACCTGTCTGGAGGGTAATAACCAGTCTGCAACCGGCAAATCCGGTCCCTGCTTTGTAGGCCTGTGCATTTTCCAAATGCAGAAACCAGGTATCCGCCGCACTGTCCTGTTTTTCCAGATAGATTTCCGGTGCAGGCAGCATAGGCTGTACTTTTATATAGGTATTGTTATTTTCATCCGCATAATATACCTCATCCGAGTCATATTCTTCCCCGAAAATACTCTTGGCCCTGACGGAGATCCGCAGATACAATCCGGCCCAGTCCATAGAAGGGGTGATAACTGTGTTTGTCCCAGTAGGGATGTATGCACTGCTTCCTTTGCCTTCCACCTTACTGCTTTCCTTCATTTCGGTATACAAAACCGCCTTTACTTCATACCCATAGGCTTCGTCCCTAGAATCCCAGGATATATGATACTCGCTGTTTTCCAGCTTCACCTGCAATCCCTGCGGCGGGTTCAGTTTTTCCCTGACTCTGTTTTTCCAATGGAGCTGATCATCAATCCGCAGATATAATTCTTTGCCGGTTTCGCTCCAGGTACACGGATTTTCAGACATATCCCGGATGAAAGGCACATTGTCGAACCTGCTCTTCCTATAGGCATTCCAGCTGTCCGCATTCGGGTTTTTCTTTACATACAGGGGTTCTGCAATCCCTCTTTTCTGCGCTTCTTCCGGAGGCATTTGCGTGTTATCCACATAGATATCCCATATGGAGTAATAATTCAGGGCCTGAAACGCCGCTTCCTCATATCCGTTTAGATGGATCGTAATGGATTCCACTTTTTCATTCCGCCATCCCTGCGAATCCTTCAGGGATACCCTTTCGCAATCCTCCAAGGATGCTCCCGCGTCTTTGTTTCCCCCGGCTTTTCCCTTCCAAAAATCGCTTCCGTCAGCCGGTTTGAGATCTACAGTTTCTCCGCCTTCATAAGCTACGGTAAGGGTAAATTGAACCGTCCTTTCGCTGTCCTGTTCCCGGAACCAGGAAATACGCAGATATTCCGTGTTAATAGCGGTATCTTTTCCGTCCTTATCCTTAAAGGTAAGCTTTACACTTGCATCTGCGCTTTTTTTGAGTACTGCCCTGGTCCGGTTATCATTATCCGCAATGTTTGCCGCATTGTCAGCCGTTGTCCCGGAATCGGGATACAGGGTAACCGCCATGGTATTTCCGTCAAAGGAAGCAGGCTGCGTAAAATAATAGTTATTATCGAAAGCGGCAGGACGCAGGGAATCGGAAGCCACCGGATTTTTTAAATCCGACACATTGATGCATTCCGATATCTTCAAATACTTGTCCGCTTCAAAGGTCCCTTGTTCCTCTTCTGCTGTTTCACCCAGAATGCCATGCATGGTATCCTTTTGGTTTACCGGCTCTCCGTAATTCCGGCAGTCATTTACGGAAATCTCTCCCCCGTTTGCTTTCCCGTCCAATACGCCGATAATTCCGCCTGTAACAGATGCATTTCCATCAAGATCAGCCGTATTCACACAATTGCGGATTAAAAGGGTTCCGTTGGCAATCCCTGAGATCCTGCCTGCCACGCCGGCCGCATGCTTCCCGGATACTGTCCCATGATTTACGCAATTTTCCACTTGTAGGGTAATCCGGCCATCCGTCTGGTCCACGATGCCGATAATACCTGCCGTATTATGATCCCCTGTTATGATACCGTTATTTTCACAGCCGGTTATGACGGATTCCCCGGAAACCAGTCCCACAATTCCACCGGCTCCCGTAAAGTCCGTCCCTGCTGCCTGTACATTCCCGGAAAACGTACAATTCGTTATATTTCCCTGGTTTTCTCCCGAAATACCGCCAACAGCGCCGGAACCGGAGGATATAAGAATCTCCCCTTCCGCTTCTCCCGCATCTATGCTTCCTCTGTTGACACCGGCAATACCGCCAGCCCGGTACACATTTCCGGATATCTCCACATCGGCATCGGCCCCGCTGACAGTGCCGGCATTAAAACCGGCGATTCCGCCTGTACAGCCATTCTCTGTCCTCACGCTTCCTTTCATTGTCAGAGAAAAGGGGTGATCACCGGTGGAAGTACTGATTTGGCCAAAGTTTTCAGCCGCCAGACCTCCTGCCATCCGGCTGCCGGTTACAATCCCGGATACCGTACAGTCCATAATTTTTCCTTCTGCGGTATTCTTCCCTGTAATACCGCCGGCATAGAGTCCCTGGGATGTATCCGGCAATTTTACCTGGCAACGGATAACCGTACCGGCATTCACTTCTGTCAGATTTCCGTAATAAGTAGTCCCCAGAGCCTGAGCAGTCACAGCACCTTCATTGATACAGTTATCAATGGTCACCTTGTTTTGCGCCATACCGATGATTCCGCCGGTATAGGAATAATTGACCGGATCTCCATCGCTGCGGATATAAGGGGTACCCTTTTCATCATAGGCGAGTACAGCCTGTGTCAGGCCGGCTGCATTCCGGCTGTTTAAAGATGTGAAGTCGGTAGAAGAAATATTTCCTTCCGAATACACCGAAGCCCGGTTCACCAGGCCGCGCAGTTCCAGATGGGTATCCCGGGCATTATATCCGATAATACCCCCGATCATTACACCGCCGCTGACTTCCCCCACGCCATTGCTATGGGTTCCCTTCCCGGTATTTGCCGTCGTCTCGCCGGCATCGCCTGTGGTATCTACAAGATACAGTTTACCGGCTCCCGAAAGATTCCCGGTATCCTTTTCCCATTGGAGGACAGCTTTTACCGCACCTGTCAGATCTTTTCCATAAGTACCTGCAATATCAGCCAGGACTTCCGCTTCCTTCCGGATACGTTCCCGCCTCTGGGCGGAATCTCCCGGTACATATAAAATACGGTTGTAGCCGATATATCCTCCTGCTATTCCGCCCACTATTTTGGAATTTCCATTATGTATGGCCGTTACTTTTCCCATCTGGTTTCCGGTCCGGCACTGGAGATACCAGTCCTGGCCTTCCGCATTATCCATAGCGGCCAAATTCCCTCCTATCAGACCTCCCACATACCATAAACCCGATACACAATCCGGTTCCGCCTGAAGCAGCTTATCCGCAGACGCTTCCTCTGTCCCGGAAAAAACGGTATCCGATACATTGCATCCGATCAGACCGCCCACAAAGGCATCACCGTCCACATAACCGCCTTTCCTGTTATATTTGCTCAGATCCAGGACACCATCCGCATCGTTATAGCCAATCAGGCCGCCGACATAGTTGGTGCCTACAACAATATCCCCGTTTGTTTTTCCAGAAGCCGCCTTCACCAAACCATTGTTATAACCGGCCAGACCTCCGGTGCATCCTTCCGTATCGTAATTGATCCAATTCCGGATCGCCGCTATTTGTGTTTCCCCATCTGCAACCGTAAGATCTTTCGTACTGGTACAATCCACCAGCTTTCCTGTATTAAAACCGGTTATTCCGCCCGCATATCCCACAAAAGAAACCACAATCCCTTTATTCGTCCAGTTTTGGACGATTCTGGCTTCCTCATAGCTTTCCAATGGTTCCCGGCTGTTATCCAGGGAAGCATTTGCCCCAAGAATACCTCCTGCATATTCATAGGCAATAATATCCGTTTTATTTTCTGCGCCTTTACCATCCAGAATCATATTTCCCATGCTTGCGTCATATTCCAGATAGCCGGCAATACCGCCTACATATTTATGGCCTTTCAGGGTTCCTCCTTTGGTCGTGCAATTTTCCAGGGTACTTCCTGCCGTACCATATCCGACAATTCCCCCCATATAATCGCCGACAAAGTCATCTTCTCCTGCAAAATCACTGGTTTCCATCGCATAAAAATCTTTGTTCCCCAGTGTACTTTCACAGTTCCTCAGGCTAGCCCCATACGAATAGCCCACAATTCCTCCCAGATAAACAGACGTTTTCTTCTTGCCCAGATAACCGGTGACAGACCCTTTATTTGTACATTCCTGAATCACGCTGCCGGCAGCGGTCAGCTTGTCGTTTCCAAAACAGGATGCCCCAATAATGCCGCCCACATAAGAATTCCCGGTAACCGGAACCTCGTTATGCAGCTGTATATAACCCTTCAGCTGCTGGCCTCTGCCGTCCGTTGTAAGATATGTCTCATCTACTTTGTCCGTATCCAGCAGAAAAAGATCCCCTCCTGTAATTCCTCCCACGAACTGCAATCCATTGACATAGCTCGCTTCTGCCAGTTCGTTCTGCGTCATGGCCGACATCTCTTCGCTCCGTTTTACGGCAATGCGGGATATGGATCCCAGGTTGACTCCGCAGACCGTGCCTACATAATTCTGTCCTTCCACTTTCACATCGTAAAAATCCACATTGGAAATCTGACCCTCATTCCATCGGAAAAGGCCCAGTGCATAATTTTTTACCTGTTTATAATCGGATACCTTTGCCGTTTTTTCTTCATACAAAGTCAGACCGCGGATTTGATAATTTCCCGGTAAAATACCCTTTCCGGCAGAATAACTGCTGTTTTTATGTAAGACAGGGGTTGACGGGAACGGCATTCCGTCCGCATTGCTTAGCTGGGTACTGTACGGCGCCTCCGGATTAACCTGCCATTCTCCCTGCGGCCGTGAAGTATCATAAAGCTGGTAACGGCCCACGAGGCCGTCCGTTCCGCCCCAGCCGATATCTGCCGTCTGGCTGTAGCTTACCTTTGTCTGCTCCCCGCTGCCGGGAGAGCCGGCAAGCCCATGAAAAATTTCGGTATAGCGCATATTATATAAATGACGGGCATTCTGTATTTCATATGTTATGTTCTTATTGGCGGATTCCTTCTTTTTCCCCATAAACGGGTTTTGTCCCGTGTTGGTGGTTTTGGTGTTTGCATTATGAAGATCCACGCCCGCGCAGGCCTGGACATAGATGCTTTCCGTATCAAAAGGGATTCCAAAGGACGCATCATCCGCTCCCATAAAACGGAGAATACCGGTAGTATTTACATAAAAACCGGAATCCAGAAGGGTCTGGTAGCTTTCCTTTCCCTCCACCGTATTCGCATATTTTTCATCCAATATTTCCGAAGCCTGCAAATCCACCGCATCCAGTACAATACAGATTTCTTTGCTTTGGTTAACGGTTATCTGAAGCGGATATTCCTCAGGAATTTCCTCATCCCCGTTTTCATTGAATTTTGCCACCTTAACCATAGCGGTATGGGTGGTCGCCGTATTATTGTCATTATCTCCCAGATCACTTCCCTTGATATAAAAAGAAAGCCGTTTTTTATGTGCGGCATCATATACTTCGAAGCCATAATTATATTTCAGCATAAACCGTTCATATTTTGGGGACAGTTTCAGACGGAGGACAAGCATTTCTTCGTTATCCAGAGACGCTTTCTGGAAAGAAGGCTTACCATAGCTTTCTAAAGGGGCCTGTTCGGAAAGCACCGTATCATAATATCCCAGCAGTTGTTTTTTACGAAGTCCTTCGTCTTCACGGATACGGGAATTTATCCCCATTGTCACGCCGTCCGATCCGTCATCCTCCGAATAATTAAAAGAAGTAACCCGATCCGAATAGCTCAGGGAATAAACCGCGCCCTCCCCCGGATCGAATTCCAGCCGGATTGCTGCTTCAAATATTTTCTGGTCATAGACATAATTACATAAAAGCTGATAAAGGCGGTTCCCTTCCAGGTTATCTTTTTCATCCGCCCTGATATCCAGATAGTAAAGGGTTCTGGAAGCGTCATAATCCCGGACCAGCCCGGAACCTGCACCGCCGTTTTCCACATATGCAAGCAATTCCTGTGTATTGCCGGCTGCCGCTTCCTGGGCAAGCGCCGCCTGCGCAGCGATAAACAGCGTCTGCGCGTATTCATTGTTCTTTTTATATATAGAATTGCGGTTCCAGGAGGCGATACCCATTACTGCACCGGTGAGAAGGATTGTCAGGATGACCAGGGTGACGATGACCTCTACCAGGGTAAAGCCGGAGGTATTCATTTGTTTTAATTGTTTACATAAACTTTCTTTATCCGATTTCATTTTTAATCCTTAGTTAATCTATATTTATAGTGATTAAACCATCAGCTACTTCACAGGATATAATTTTACCCAATTATGCATATTATTGCTTTCTCCCGGATACCCAATCCATACTCCTTTATCTACCCCGGAATCCACTCGCATAAAATACTCTCCGTTATATAGAAATACCATTCCGACAGATATTTTTTCTGTAGTATGGACAGTTCCTCCTCCATCAGTTTCAATGATTTCTTCAAAATTATATATTTTTTCTCTCTTTCCATTTTGCTTGTCAGTCGGTATTTCCTGCATCAACCAAGCATTCTCTCCCTGCGTATTATTTAAGGATCCATTTGTTTGTGCATAAGCAAATTTACCATTTGATAATTTATAAATGTTATATTTATTTACCTGAACATTATCTTTTTCATCCTCTAAATTTACTTGATAGTAAAATTCAATACCATCTATTATGAAACTTCCATCATTAATCATATTCGAAGGGACTTCCGGAGCAACAGAAGACGTCATCTCTACTGTTTCCGTTGAAGATTCAGGCTTCTCTGTCTCATCCCCAGGCAGTTCAGACTCCACCTCCGAAATTTCCACAAGCTCACCGCCCACACCCTCATCAACTGCCGAAAGGGCACTATCCTTCCCATGCACACTACATTCCACCGTATTATCATCCGACGCACGATACACCCCGCCCGAGGGACAACTGATATCCGTATTTTCCGCCAGCACCTTAGCCATCGTCACTCCGGGAGCTAAAGCTCTGTCCGACTCCAAACGGGCCAGCAGGGCCTTCCTGTTAATATCGCAATCTCTTTTTTTGCCATTATCAATATACTTTCCCAACGAAGGGACCGTAATTGCCGCCAGAATCCCCACCACCACCATGACGACAATGATTTCCACCAATGTGAACCCCTTTTTTCCTATACTTCTCATAGAGTACCTCTTTTACATGCAAGGGCAGATCCGCCCTATTATTGAGATTATTCCATCATACCATAACAAAAATCGTTTCACAAGCAGGTTAACACCCGTGTCTTACCTCCCAATTTTCCTATTGACTTCCCCCACTTTCTTTTATATGCTGATATCGTATATACTAAATTTGAGGGGGAACTTTATCATGGAAAAAAGAGAGAAATTCTCATCCCGACTGGGATTTATTCTGATTTCAGCCGGCTGTGCCGTAGGACTTGGCAATGTATGGCGTTTTCCTTATATTACCGGCAAATACGGCGGGGCAGCATTTGTCCTGATTTACCTGGTGTTTCTTGTTATACTCGGCCTTCCTATTATGGTAATGGAATTTTCCGTAGGCCGCAGCAGTCAGAAATCAGCGGCCAGAAGCTTTCACGCCCTGGAACCCGCCGGTACCAAATGGCATTTCCTATCCTATATCGCCATCGCCGGCAATTACCTGTTGATGATGTTTTATACCACTGTAGGGGGCTGGATGCTGTCCTATGTGGTTAAAATGGTAAAAGGCGAGTTTACCGGACTGACACCCGATGAAGTGGGCGGTGTATTTAATAACATGCTTACCCAGCCGGGATCCATGACCTTCTGGATGATTTTCACCGTAATCATCAGTTTCCTGGTCTGCAGCCTCGGCCTTCAAAAGGGCGTGGAACGAATTACAAAATTCATGATGGCATCCCTGTTCGTCATTCTGATCATCCTTTGCATCCGGAGCGTAACCCTGCCCGGAGCGGCGGACGGAGCCGCTTTTTATCTGATTCCCGACTTCACCAAAATAAAGGAATACGGATGGTTTGATGTCATATTCGCCGCCATGGGACAGGCTTTCTTTACCCTGAGCTTAGGAATCGGGGCCATGGCTATCTTCGGCAGCTATATCACGAAGGATCATACGCTTACGGGTGAATCCATACGGATTTGTGTTTTAGATACCCTGGTGGCCCTGCTTGCCGGTTTAATTATTTTCCCGGCCTGTTTTGCCTTCCAGGTGAATCCCGGAGAGGGCCCGGGGCTTGTGTTTGTCACTCTGCCCAATATCTTTAACCAGATGGCCGGAGGCAGGATTTTCGGAACCCTGTTCTTTGTATTTATGAGCTTTGCCGCTTTATCCACAATCATAGCGGTATTTGAAAATATCATCAGCTTTTCCATCGACTTGTTCAGCTGGAAAAGAGGGAAAGCCGTTGCGGTAAACCTGGTGCTGATTATTGTTCTTTCCCTGCCCTGTGTATTCGGATTCAATATCTGGAGCGCAATCGCTCCTTTGGGTGCCGGTTCCACCATCCAGGATTTGGAGGACTTCATTGTTTCCAATAACCTGCTTCCGTTGGGAAGCCTTGGATATCTGCTGTTTTGTACCAGCCGTTATGGCTGGGGCTGGAAAAACTTCATCGCGGAAGCGGATGCCGGCCGGGGTGTCAAATTCCCCAAATGGTCCCGCATATATGTAAGCTTTATTCTGCCTGCAATTGTATTATTTATATTTATCATGGGATATATCCAGAAATTTGTAAAATAAGGCATAAAAAAATCGGCATGTCCTACCGGGACATGCCTTTTTATTACATATTATTCTATACCATCCTCTCAGTGTCCCCGGCGCAAAGCCCGTACCGGCATCGGAAAAGCTTTATCCTCCAAATATCCCCGCCAACAGCACACTTGCCACAACCCCCACCGCGGTTGCCGTCAGTGCACCGGCTAATGTATACCGGGTCTTAGTCACCTTCGCTGCCATAAAGTAAACACTCATGGTATAAAAACAGGTTTCCGTACAACTCATTAAAATGGATGTCATCATCCCGATATAGGAATCCGTCCCATAATTCTTAAAAATATCAAGCACCAGACCCGTAGCCGCAGAGGAAGAGAAAAGCTTAATAAAAATAAGAGGCACAATAGGCGCCGGAAGCCCGGCCGGTTCCGTTATCTTTCCAATTACCCCGCCAAAAAACTCAAGGAATCCGGATGCACGCAATATCCCTACCGCCATCATCAGACCAATCAGAGTGGGCATAATCTTGATAACGGTATGAAAACCATCTTCCGCCCCTTTGATAAAATCCTCATAAACATTGGTATGATGAATCACTCCATAAGCCACGATATAAAATATCAGGGCAGGAATTATGATATTGGATAGGTTCGCCAGCGCATTCATCATAAGAAAGGATACCTCGGCAGTATTTTCTAAACAATATATGCGCTGCCGCCCGGTCTAAGAACCAAAGTACTGTAAAACGGCTTTTTTCTTCTTCCTGTCATCGGCTTCGTCAAGCGGATCCACCAGTTCCCCCATCCACTTCCGGGCTGTCCTGGACCTGCAAGTAATATTTTGTATAGCCTTCTCTAATTCAATCTTCTTCTCCTCTTTCTCAACACATTGCTATCTTAAAAACGGTGCTGTTACTATCCTTTCAATCGGCAAAAGCGGAAGGCCTTACGCCCTCCGCTTCGCATCCATGATTTTACAAATTACCACCGCCACCAACGTGGACGACAGTGTGGCAATAATGCCCGGTACAATCACGGCAGTGGGATTGACACTGCCGTACTGGCTTCGGTATGCAATAATGGATACCGGTATTAACTGCAAAGAAGAAATATTTAGAATCAAAAACGTACACATCTCATTGCTCGCCGCAGCAGGTGAGTTCCCCGTCCTCCTGCATTCTTCTTCGTTCAGCTTCTGCAGCTCCTCCATTGCCTTAAGCCCTGCCGGTGTACATGCCCAGCCCAGCCCCAGTATATTGGCGATAATATTTGTGGATATGTATTCCCTTGCCGCATGGTTTTTAGGAATACGTGGAAAAAGGAAGGAGATAAACGGTTGGATCCCTTTGGTCATCGATGCAATCAGACCGGAATTTTTAGCAATTTCCATCAGCCCAACCCAAAGCGCCATAATACCCGTCATTGTGATACATAGCTGTACCGCTTCTCCCGCACTGTCCAGAGCCCCGTTGGCAACCGCTTCGATGTTGCCGGTCAGCGCGCCGTAAATAACCCCTATGGCAATCATAACCGCCCAAATATAATTCAGCATAAAAAAGTCCTTTTTTATACCATTATATTTTATTTCTTCCGGAAAAGAACCATTACTGCTGTCCGTATACGCAATCCGCCGGCTTTTATAATACCTTGGATAGGAACTCCTGAAGCCTTGGATTCCTTGGGTTATCAAAAAATTCCCGGGGTGCGCTTTCCTCTTTAATGATCCCGTCGTCCATAAAGAGGACCCTGCTTCCCACTTCCTTTGCAAAACCCATCTCGTGGGTAACAATCACCATGGTCATACCGTCCCTTGCCAAATCCGACATAACACCCAGAACCTCTCCTACCATCTCCGGATCCAGGGCGCTCGTAGGCTCGTCAAAAAGCATCACATCCGGGTGCATGCAAAGGGAACGCACAATAGCAATACGCTGCTTCTGCCCGCCGGAAAGCTGGGAAGGATAAGCATTTGCCTTTTCCGGCAATCCCACTCTCTCCAGAAGCTTCATTGCCTCCTCCTCCGCCTCTTTCCTGGAACGCTTCAGAAGCTGGATGGGAGCGAGAGTCATATTCTGCAGTATGGTTTTATGGGGAAACAGGTTAAAATGCTGGAACACCATACCGATATGCTGCCTGTACAGGTTGATATTGGCTTTGGGATCCGTGATATCCTTTCCTTCAAAAAGGATCTGCCCCCCGGTAGGTTCCTCCAGCAGATTCAGGGAACGAAGGAAGGTGGACTTCCCGGAACCTGAGGGTCCTACTATAACCACAACCTCCCCCTGGGATATTGTGGTGTTGATGTTTTTAAGAACCTCGATATCCCCGAAGGATTTGCAAAGATTCCTGATTTCAAATAAAAGCTGTCCGTCAGCGTTCATTCGTCCGTAACCTCCTCTCCAGTCTGGAAACACCTGCTGCCAGCAGGGATACAATCGCCAGGTAAATCAATGCCACGGCAATCAGAGGCATAAAGGCGGAATAAGTCTGGCTGCGGATAACATTACCGCCATGGGTCAGATCGGTCAGGGCGATATATCCGCTGATTGAAGTTTCTTTTAACAGCACAATAATTTCATTTCCCAACGCAGGGAGCACATTTTTCAGTGCCTGGGGCAGTATGATATGCCACATGGTAGCCGGATAGCCGAAGCCAAGGCTTCTTCCCGCTTCAAACTGGCCGATATCGATCGCCATGATACCGGAACGCACGATTTCCGCCACATAGGCGCCGGAATTAATTCCGAAAGCCAGAATGGCAACCACCCGTTTGTCGATGGAAACACTGCCGAAAATAACATAATACATAATCAAAAGCTGAATCATAGTAGGGGTACCCCGGATTACCGTCAGGTATAACTGACAGATAAAATCCACCAGTTTAAACAGGTAATAGCCCAGCAGCTTTCTGATATACACACCCTTTTCTTTGATTTTAGCCGGCTTCTTTATCCCGCTTTTTACCGCGCTGGAACGGACAATTGCCACCAGAAAGCCCAGCACCAGGCCGAGTATCACCGCAAAAAAGGTGATAAGCAGCGTGGTTTTCAGACCGTCGGTCAAATATTTCCACCGGTTGTCCTTAATGAAGTTCAGATAAAACTGATCCATAAAATCCTGCATGTAAATACCCTCCACCATTTCTCCTTTGTCTGTTTTGTGCATCAGCCAGGCACTGTCAGGCGATCTGATAATGTCTGGCTGACGCGCAACAAACGGGCCCATGGAATTCATGGGTCCGCTTGTACATAACACATTCTGTGTAACAGTTCAGATAAGTCCGCATCTATTACTCTTTAATGATAATAACCTGCTTGGAGGAAGCATAGGAATCGGTAAAATCAACACTCTGCTGGCGATCCTCGGTAACGGTGATGCCCGCCACACCCAGATCCGCTTTGCCGGACTGGATAGCATTGATGATGGAATCGAATTCCATGTCCTCAATTTTCAGTTCATAGCCGAGTACATCGCAAACGGCCTGTGCCATATCCGCATCAATACCAACTACCTTGTCTCCCTGGTAATATTCATAAGGCTCAAAATAAGCATTGGTTGCCATCACCAATGTTCCGTTGGAACGATCCACGTCTGCAGGAGATTCATAAGGGAACTGTCCCTTTGTGTCATCCCCGATATAATTCTTAACAATATTATCCAGCGTCCCGTCTTCCTTCAGCTGTGCCAGCGCTTCGTTGATTTTTGCGGTGAGGTCAGCATTATCCTTGGAAATACAGATCGCATAATCCTCTTCCGCAAAAGGCTCTTCCAGAATCTTCAGGCCTGTGGTATTGGCAACGAATGCTTTTGCAGGCTGCTCGTCAATAATCACACAGTCAACCTTTCCCTGAAGAAGTGCCTGTACCGCATCATTCCCTTTATTGAAACGCTCGATAGTAGAACCTTGTTCTTCATAATCGGATGCATAAATATCCCCGGTGGTTCCAAGCTGAACACCGATTGTTTTTCCGGGAAGATCATCAATGCCGGTTACCTTCCCTTCCGCGGCGGGTTCCTGTGCCTCGGTGGATTCTGCCGCTGCGGCGGAATCGGAAGCTGCCTCTGTGCCTGCTGCCTCTGTGCCTGCCGCAGCGGGTTCGCTTCCCTGGGTCCCCTGTGCGGAGTTTGAACAGGCCGCGAGAGAAACCGTCATACATACAGCCAAAGCTGTTGCCAAAATTTTTTTCATCATACTCTCCTCCTTGCGCCAAAGTGCGGTGCACCCTGATGCGCTGTTCTGAATATATTGTATAATTATAACTGTTCTATCCCTTCACAGTTGTTGCCAAAATCCATCCTGAATCGCCTTCGGCGATGGATTCTGACACTCCTGAACCACTTTCTTACGGCCGGGTGCGCCGTCCTGTTGGATACTTACGCATAATTATACATTAATCACAATTTATATTAACATATTTATTTCGAAACACAAGCGGTATTTTTCACAAAATAAAGAGAGGATGTGGAAAAGGTTTTTTTCACTTTTACTCTGTACTGCCTGTTTTTGCAGGGGTACAGACAAGGGAGGGCAAAAATCCGTGATTTTCACCCTCCCCTGAACGCTTCCTTTATCCCTGTTTTATAAATATACTACCACTCCATCACGGCAGTCCCCCAGGACAGCCCGGCGCCGAAACCGCAGAGTACGATCTTATCCCCTCTTTCCAGCCATCCCTTCCGGTTACACTCGTCCAGAAGAATCGGCACACTGGCAGCGGAAATGTTTCCACAATGATCCAGACTTACAGGGAACTTATCCACAGAAATATGCAGCCTTTTGGAAACAGACTGGATAATCCGCAGATTAGCCTGGTGCAGGAAAAAGTATTTGATATCCTCCGCCTGCAGATCTGCCTTTTCCAAAGCCTTGCGTATGGAGGCCGGGACGGTGGTCACCGCGAACTTATATACCTCCTGTCCGTCCATATGCACATAGTCCGGACGGGTATCCGACTGCACCAGGAGGTTATTGTTCTCCCTGTTGCGGCACACAAGAGCGTTTCCCCTGCTTCCGTCGCAGCCCTGATCAAAGCTGAGGATCCCCACATCCTCTTTTCGTATCACGGCCGCGCCGGCGCCGTCCCCAAACAGCACACAGGTGCTTCTGTCCGTCCAGTCCATGATCCGGGACAGCGTTTCCGCTCCCAGGACAAGGGCATTCTGAAACCGTCCCGTACCCAGGAAGGCATCCGCCGTCTCCAGGGCAAACAGGAAGCCGGAGCAGGCCGCATTGATATCAAAGGCCATAGCCTTTGTGGCGCCAAGACGGGCCTGCAGTTCACAGGCTGCCGACGGGGTCACATGATCTGCCGTAATCGTCGCCGCCAGAATCAAATCCAGATCCTCCGGAGCGATCCCCGCTTCCTCCATTGCCAGTCTGGCTGCCTGCTCCGCCATGTCCGTGGTGGTTTCCTCTCTGGCAATCCTTCTTTCCCGGATTCCGGTACGGCTGGTTATCCATTCATCCGATGTATCCATTTTGGTGGAAAGCCAGTCATTTGTTACCCGTGCTGCCGGAAGGCAGCTTCCTGTCCCTATTATTCTGCTCCTCATCTCTTCCTCCATGCCGCTGTCCGGGAATGTCCGGCCCCTATCCGTCAGGATGCTGTGCCGGTACTCCCTCCATCTATTTTAAAGCATCTGCAACCTCATCCAGGATCGTTCCCACCGTTTCCATTCGTTCCGACCGGCAGGCATTGCTCCCGCAGAAGAGCAGGCCGTTTTCCACATCCCCTTCCACTGCGCGTATCAATGCCTCCGTAATACAGTAAGGCGTATCCGCAGGGTTACAGGTCTTAATGCAACCATGACATTTCCCATGGGGAATAGCCCCTTTTCCCGCCTTTTGCAGAAAGGTGTTCCGGATAGCGCGTCCGGGCATTCCCACCGGGCTTTTCACCAGTACAATATCTTCTTCCTTCGCATCAATATAGGCCTGTTTATAAGCAGGATGGGCATCGCATTCCTCCGTGGTCACAAAGCGGGTAGCCATCTGTACGCCGGATAACCCGCGGGAAATCCACTTGCCGGCTTCTTCTCCGGTATAAACTCCTCCGGCCATAACCACAGGTATTTCTTTCCCCTGTTCCTTTCCGAATGCCTCTGCGGCTTCCAGAATCCTATCCGCCTCTTCTTCAAAGTGCATACCCGGGATATCCCGGAGCTGTTCCTCCGTAAACCCTAAGTGCCCTCCGGCCAGCGGGCCTTCTATCACTACCATATCGGGCAGATACTTATATTTTTTCATCCAATAGCGGAAGATCACATTGGCAGATTTCAGGCTGGAAACAATAGGCACCAGCTTCACCGGACGTCCGTTTCCCGGAACCGGTACGCCCGCAGCAATTTCCGGCAGTGTTACCGGCAGGCCTGCTCCGGATATAATCACATCGGCGCCCGTCTCTATGGCGGCTCTTACATATTCCTCATAATGCCGGGTGGCTACCATGATATTTACACCCACAATGCCGCCATGTGCAAGCTCCTTCGCCCTTCTGATTTCCTTTTTCACCGCCCGCAGATTGGCTTCATGCGGGTTTTGATGGTAATCCGGTTCCCGGAAGCCGATTTGGGCGGTTGATATAATACCGATCCCGCCCTTCGCCGCCACAGCTCCCGCCAGCCCGGAAAGACTGACGCCGACGCCCATTCCTCCCTGTATTACGGGAATCCCGGCCGTCAGTTCTCCGATTGTTAAAGGTTTTACACTCATTTTTATCTCCCGGTCCCCGTCAGGCTTTTTCCGGTTCACTGACCACAAAGGTCAGCTCCGCCTTTGCTACCAGCTTTCCGTTTACAGTGGCTTTCGCACTGCCCACCCCTACAGGGCCCTTAACCTTACTGATCTGTGTTTCCAGCATAAGCACATCCCCCGGAACCACCTTGCCCTTGAACCGGGCACCGTCAATGCCTCCGAACAGAACCAGCTTTCCTTTGTTTTCCGGCCGGCTGAGAATAGCAACCGCCCCTGCCTGTGCCAGTGCT
This sequence comes from Eisenbergiella sp. OF01-20, assembly GCF_003478085.1. Lineage (NCBI taxonomy): Bacteria > Bacillati > Bacillota > Clostridia > Lachnospirales > Lachnospiraceae > Eisenbergiella > Eisenbergiella sp. OF01-20. Next base: position 63,065 of record NZ_QUES01000027.1, read on the forward strand.
TCCAGAATAAGAACGCCCGGCATTACCGGCTCCTGGGGAAAATGGCCTGCAAAAAAAGGCTCATTATAGGTTACGCATTTTTTCCCCACCGCACGTACGCCCGGTTCCAGCTCTTCTATGGTATCCAGGAGCAAAAAGGGCTGCCTGTGAGGGATAATTTCCATGATCTGTTTTGTTGAAAGCTGCATAAGGCTTTCCTCCTAATCCGTGAATTTCTTAACCAGAAGACTGGCATTGTGACCGCCGAAGCCAAGGGAATTGGACAATGCATATACAATCTCTTCTTGTGCCGCCTCCCTGCAGTAATCCAGGTCACATTCCTCATCCGGTATCTGATACCCTACTGTAGCATGAATATAGCCCTCCTGCAATTCCTTCACACAGGTAATGAACTCAACGGCCCCAGCCGCCCCCAGCAGATGGCCTATCATGGATTTGGTGGAATTGATACGGATATTTTTCGCGTGCTCCCCGAAGGTAAGCTTAATTGCCCTTGTTTCAAACATGTCATTCAGATGGGTGCTGGTGCCATGGGCGTTGATATAGGTGATATCCTCAAGAGCCACTCCCGCGTCCTTCACCGCATATTCCATAGCCTTGGCTGCACCGGAACCATCTTCCGCGGGTGAGGTGATATGAAAGGCATCCGAGGAGCATCCGTAGCCCACTACCTCTGCGTAAATCGCCGCCCCTCTTTTTCTGGCGTGCTCCAGTTCTTCCAGTACAACGACACCGGCGCCCTCTCCCATAATAAATCCGCTTCGTTCCTTATCAAAGGGAATGGAACATCTGGCAGGATCCTCCGACGGACTCAGGGCGGTAAGGGCGGTAAAACCGGAAACCCCGATAGGGCAGATGCTGCTTTCCGCCCCTCCTGCGATCATAACCTCCGCATCCCCGTACTGGATGGTACGGAACGCTTCTCCGATACAGTTCGTACCGGTTGCACAGGCGGTTACCACGTTAATGCTCTTTCCCTTCAGGCCGAACTGAATGGATACATTTCCTGCCGCCATATTGCTGATCATCATGGGCACCAGGAACGGATTCACCCGGTTAGGGCCTTTTTCCATGAGTTTATTATGTTCCCGTTCCATAGCCTGCAGGGAACCGATTCCGGATCCCACCGCTACGCCTACCCGCCAGGGATCCTCTTGTTCCATATCAAGTCCGGCATCCTCTATTGCTTCTTTCGTTGCCGCCACAGCAAACTGACAGAACGCCTCCATTCGTTTGGCCGTTTTAAAATCCATATAATTTTTAGGATCAAAGTCTTTGACTTGTGCCGCCAGCTTACATTTATATTCCGATGCGTCAAATCTGGAAATGGGGCCAAAACCGGTTTTCCCTGTCTTTACGCCCGCCCAGAACTCTTCTACCGTCAGGCCAATGGGCGTGATCGCCCCCATTCCTGTAACCACTACTCTTCTGCTCATATCTGCCTCTCATTCTGCCGTACAAACGGCCTGTAGTAACCGTTCAGACAAGCCCGGACCGTTCCTGCCTGTCATACCCGGGGACACTCAGATAGCCATCCCTCCATCAACGGAAATCACCTGCCCGGTAATATATGCGCCGCCGTCGCCAGCCAAAAACGCTACCAGCGCCGCCACATCCTCCGGTCTGCCTTCCCGTTTCAGGGGAATCCGGGAAAGGATCCCGTTTTTTGCCTCCTCCGACATCGCTGCCGTCATGTCCGTGGCTATATAACCGGGTGCCACCGCATTCACTGTCACATTCCTGCCCGCCAGTTCCCTTGCCACACTCTTTGTCAGGCCGATGACACCTGCCTTGCTGGCTGCATAATTTGCCTGCCCTGCATTCCCCAGCACCCCGGATACCGATGACAGATTGATGATCCTGCCGCCCCTTAACTTCATAAAATTCCTGTATAAATGGCGGATGGTATTAAAGGTTCCCTTTAAATTGGTATCAATCACCGCATCAAAGTCCTCTTCCTTCATACCCACCACCAGATTATCCTTTGTAATCCCTGCATTGTTCACCAGGATATCGATATGCCCGAAAAGCTCCAGCGCCTTTCGCACCATGTCACCGCAGGCCTGGAAATCCGCCACGGAGCAGGAAAGCGTCTCCGCCCTTCTTCCCATATCCCGGATCTGTGCGGCTGTCTCTTCCGCCTGTTCCCTGCTGCCTCTGTAATTCACTATCACATCTGCCCCCTGGGAAGCCAGGGTAAGGGCAATCTGTTTTCCGATTCCGCGTCCTGCCCCGGTAACCAGGGCTGTTTTTCCTTCCAGCATCATTTTATTTCCTCCAGATCCTCTGCCTTTTCCACGTTTATTACAGTGACATCCCGGTTTATTTTACGCATAAAGCCGGAGAGGGACTTTCCCGGCCCGATTTCCACAAAGGTATCAACGCCGTCCGCTATCATGCGTTCCACGCTTTCCTGCCACCTCACGGAGCTTGACACCTGCCTTACCAAAAGATCTTTTATCTGTGCGGTATCTGTAACATAATCAGCAGTCACATTGGAAAGATAAGGTACACGGATTTCCTTCAGGGAAATCCCGGCAAGAACCTGCCCCAGCTTCTCTCCTGCCCCCTTCAGCATGGGGGAATGGAAGGGGCCGCTGACCTTCAGGGGGACACAGCGCTTCGCCCCAAGCTCCTTCAGCTTATCCGCCGCTGCATTAACCGCCGCCGCTTCCCCGGTGATCACCGTCTGTCCGGGACAGTTATAATTAGCTACACTAACCGTACCCTCTATCTGTTCACAGGCTGTGGCGATGGTTTCACTGTCCAGCCCCAGAACCGCAGTCATGGCACCCCCTGAGGGAACGGCTTCCTGCATGTAAATTCCCCTTTTGCGCACGCAATAGAACAAATCCTTACAATCCATCACATCCGCTGCCGCCAGGGCCGCATATTCTCCCAGGCTCAGGCCCGCCGCCACATCCGGACGGCACCCTCTGTCCTCCAGCACCTTCAGCAATGCCACCTCTACGGTCAGCATGGCAATCTGTGTATATTCCGTAATATTTATCTGTTCGTTTTCCTCAAAGCACAGTGCCGCCACATCCAGCCCGGAGGCTTCAGATGCCTTTTGGAAAATATCCCTTGCCGCGGGGAACGCATCATAGAAGTCTTTGCCCATTCCCACGTACTGGGACCCCTGCCCCGGAAAAATAAATGCTGTTTTACCCATGATTTCCTATCTCCTATATCTGTTTTGAACGGTTATGTTGCATTTGGTTGGTAGTATGGTAGAAGTTTGGTGGTTGGTAGTTGAAAAAAAGAAAACGGCATATATTTTGATAATCGTTTTATTTGATATTCAAAATATATAGTTGTAAACAACGGATGACACGCCCCGCGAGCCATCCGTCCATCGAAAAAGACTGCCGGTATTCCCGTCTGTTAATGGGCCCGTAAGTCTTTCCCTGTTTATCTGCACAAAGAAGCCTTTAACGGAATTTCTCAAAAACGACCGAATCTGTCACCATTTCAGCAATGCACTGCCGTCATGGACAATTTCTTCAATTATCTCACGGCAGGTCTGGATCTGATTGACCATCCCTGCACACTGTCCGGCCATCAGGGTACCGTTTACCACGTCGCCTTCCATGACCGCTTTTCTCAAAGCACCCAGCGTTAAATACTCCAGCTCTTCAAAGGAAGCCCCTTCCTTTTCCAGCTTCAGATATTCCCTGGTCATTTTGTTACGGATCTGACGTATGGGATGCCCGGTGCTCATACCGGTGATTTCAGAATCAATATCCCTGGCCCTGATAACCTTCTGCTTATAATTATCATGGGCGATGGACTCGCTGGCCGCCACAAAACGGGTGCCCATCTGCACCCCCTGTGCCCCCAGCATGAATGCTGCCGCAAAACCCCTGCCGTCCGCAATGCCGCCGGCTGCAATGACCGGTATATGTACGGCATCCGCGACCTGGGGGACAAGCGTCATCGTGGTTGCGGACCCAATATGCCCGCCGCTCTCCATGCCTTCCGCCACCACTGCATCCGCTCCGGAACGCTCCATCATTTTTGCCATGGCAACGCTGGCAACCACAGGAATGACCTTCACCCCTGCTGCCTTCCACATTTCCATATATTTTGCCGGGCTTCCGGCGCCGGTAGTAACCACCTCCACGCCTTCTTCCACAATCACCTCCGCCACGCCGTCGGCATTGGGATTAAGCAGCATTACGTTCACCCCGATGGGCCTGGAAGTGAGTTTTCTCGCCTCCCGTACCTGCTCCCTCACAATATCAGCCGGTGCGCTGGCGGCTCCGATGATTCCAAGCCCGCCCGCTTCTGAAACGGCGGCAGCCAGATGGTATTCCCCTACCCAGGCCATGCCGCCCTGAATAATCGGATACTCGATTCCGAGAAGTTCCGTGACCGCTGTCTTCATTAAGCCTCGATGCCCTGTGCTTTCAGATATTCTACAACCGAACCCACCGTTGTCAGTTTTTCCAATTCCTCTGCAGGAATTTCAACACCATATTCTTCTTCTACCGCCATAACCAATTCGAAAAGGTCCAGAGAGTCAGCTCCCAGATCATCCTTGAAGGAGGAATCCTCTGTGATCGTCACACCTTCCAGATTTAACTGCTCCTGAATAATTTCAATTACTTTCTCTAACATTTTGTTATCTCCTTTTTTTGATTTTATAAAAAAGTTTGACATTCAAAGTATATTCTCTGTGCCTTTGTTTGTCAACTACTTCTTTCCTCATTTTTGATAAAATGCCGGTAAATGTCTCTCTTGCTCAGGCCCCTGTCCTTTGCCACCAGCTTCATGGCTTCTTTCCGGTCAATTCCCTGATTCTCATAGGACTTCATATGCTCCTCTATGGACATCCCGGAAAAGGATTCTTCCTTCTCCTTTTGCTTCAATGCACGGCTCTTTCCTTCCACCACAAGCACATATTCCCCCCGGGGTTCCTGTGTCTCATAATAAGGAAGGGCTTCCTCCAGCGTGGTAGGCATTACCGTCTCGAATTTCTTGGTCAGCTCCCTGCAAAGGGTAATATGCCGGTTTCCCAGCACTTCATACAGGCACTCCAGGGTACGTATCAAATGATGGGGAGCCTCATACAGGATTATGGTCCTGGATTCCTCCTTTAATTCCTCCAGCACCGCCTTTTTCTCTTTTTTATCGTCAAAAGGCAGAAACCCTTCAAAGCAAAACCTCCTGGTACTCAATCCGGAAAGGGTGAGCGCCGTAATACAGGCAGCAGGACCGGGCAGAGAGGTTACCGTAATCCCCGCCTCCTGGCACATTTTTACCAGTGCCTCGCCGGGATCCGATATGGCCGGTGTCCCGGCATCGGTAATCAGTGCGATATTTTTTCCCGCCTGCAGCTTATTTATCAAATCATATGCTTTTTCCACTTTATTGTATTCGTGATAGCTGGTCATCGGCGTCCGGATTTCAAAATGGTTCAGCAGCTTAATGCTGTTGCGGGTATCCTCCGCTGCAATCAAATCCACCGTTTCCAGTGTTTCCCGGACGCGGGGCGTCATATCCTTCAGATTTCCGATAGGTGTGGCACATAAATAAAGAATACCTGCCATTGTTTTCCTTTCTGCTGCAGACAGCGCGGTAAATGCGCCGTCCTGTCCGGGCTGTTATCCGCCCGTCATTCTCCGGCGGGTTCTTCCGCCGTTTCCTCCGGCAGCAATCCTCCCTCCGTATAACGGTTGGAAGCATTCCACAGGATCCATTCTTCATAACCGGCATCATAAACCGCCTGAATCTGGGCGCGGATTTCATCCGGCCCGTAAGGAATATGCCCCTTTACCCAGGTGGCGGTAAAATCCTGAAGCCAGGGCCGCACATTTGCCCGGATTTCCGGATTGGGGAGCAGGGGAATCCTGTTTTCAGAAACAGTACCTTCCCGTTCAGGCAGCCCATTGCCCGATACCCCGTTGTCCGATACCCCATTACCGGATACCAGTCCGGCTTCCTTCTCCCGTCCCATGCCCGCCAGCACCTTCCGGGAAGCATTCATGCTTCTGTAAATTGTTTCATAAGGCTGGGCATCCGGTACCGCCAGCCCCAGGTTCCCCGGTCCGTAATGGGACGGATAAACCATAGGGCTTATGTAATCCAGATACTTTGCCATCTCGTAATAATCCTGTCCCACTATGGAAGCATCCAGACTGCTGTCGATAATGATTCCATATACATCTGCGGATACAGGAACTCCCAGCCCGTGCAGCTCTTTTGCCGCATAAGCCGTAAATTCCGTTATTGCCTGTTCTTTATCCCTGCCCAGGGCTTCCGGGCCGAAATCCACCTTTGCCATGCCGGAATCGGTGGAGAAGCGTATGTAATCAAACTGTATTTCATCGAAACCTGCCGCCGCCGCCTGTCCGGCGATTTCCAGAAGATAGTCCCACACCTCCCGGCTATAGGGATTTACCCAGGCCAGCCCGGACTTATCCCGGAATACTTTCCCTTCCTTGTCATGCAGAGCCAGATCCGTCCGGTTTTCCGCCAGAAAAGGATCTTTAAAAGCCACAATCCTGGCAATGAGGTATATTCCATGTTCCTTGCATTTACGTATCAGGCCGGGCATATCGGATATGTACTTTTTAACCGCGCCGATATCTTCTACCAGTTCGGAATCCATTTCATATACCACATGGCCTTCGTCATTCTTCACATCAATAACCATGGCGTTCAGCTCTGTCCTGTCCACCAGATCGATCAGGCTGTCCATATTGGAGGTTCCGGCCATAGCCCCGGTAACATAGATTCCCTTTACCTTTACCCGTTCTCCGTCCAGAGAATCCGGTACGGTCCCGCCTGCAGCTTCTTGTGTGCCGTCACTCCCGCCGGCTTTTTCCGTTCCGTTCCCCGAAACCGTATCTACCTGCGTTTTGTTACCCGAAACCGTATCTTCCTGCGTCCCGTTCCCTGAAACAGTCTTTGCTTGCGTTCCGTCCTGTCCCCCGGCCCCCGCATCCTGTGTTCCGGTTTCACCGGAGGCTATCGTTTCCTTTGCCTTCCCACTGCAGCCGGCCAGATACAGGCTCGTTGCGGCAATAGCCAGAATACACAGCAATACGGCCGCAAATACCCCTTTTTTTCTCATCTTCCGTTTCTTTCCGGCCTGTGGCGCCTAACAAACGTAACCGTTCCGACCTGTCCGAACTGTTACAAACAAACCTCTATCTAATCTATGATAATAACCGATACCGGAGGAATTTTCAATACCCATATATATCATATATTTCATCTGTATAAATACCGGGTTCCCGGTATACAATCAGCGGCTTTTCCACCGACATACGGCTGCGTCCTCCCCGGTTGGCTTCCAGCAAAACCATATTGGGTTCCTTATCCACAAAAGGGTATACCAGCTGCATCCGTTTTGGCTCCAGCTTGTAACGGGACAGGGTAACCATGATCTCCGCCAGGCGGAAGGGCCTGTGCACCAGATAAAAGTTTCCTCCGGGCTTCAGCAGACGGGCCGCCTGGGACGCCACATCCTCAAAGGTACATTTGACCTCATGCCGCGCAATCGCCTTAGGCGCTTCCGGGTTGGCAAGTCCGTGGCCGCCCGCCATATAAGGGGGATTACAGGTTACGACGTCAAAAGAAGCAGCCGGAAACAAGCCCGCTGCTTCTCTGATATCCCCCTCCACAATATCTATTTTTTCTTCCAGGCCGTTCAAAGCCACGCTGCGCCGTGCCATATCCGCGCTGTCGGCCTGGATTTCCAGCCCGGTCAGATGGGAGGCACCGGTTTTCGCCTCCAGAAGGATGGGGATAATGCCGGTCCCCGTCCCCATATCCAGCACAGTCCCCCCGTCTCTCACCCGGGCAAAGCCCGAAAGGAGCACGGCGTCCATGCCAAAACAGAAGCGTTCCCTGTCCTGGATGATTACATACCCGTTGCGCTGCAGCTCATCCAGCCGTTCCCCCGGCTTCAGCCCGCCGCTACAGTTTGGATTTTTCATCCTGCTTCTCCAGTTTTTCCAGTTCCTTCAGTTCTTTCTCGTTCACATCGTTCTTCTTGTTTCTGCCGTGCCTTTTCTTAAAACGCAGTTGATCCAGGCGGTATTCCCTGATTTCCTTCTCATCATCCACATTTACAATGACCTTTACCTGCTGCCGGAGCACATTCACGCTGGACACCTCGCCCTTCAGGCCGTCGTCCGTGGTCACATAATCTCCGGTATTGGGGAGCCTGCGGTTCAAATCCTCATAGGTTTCCTCTTCATGCTTCAGGCAGCACATCAGCCTGCCGCACACACCGGATATTTTGGTGGGATTCAGGGAAAGATTCTGTTCCTTCGCCATTTTAATGGATACAGGCACAAATTCAGACAGGTGGGTATGGCAGCAAAGCCGCCTCCCGCAGATACCGATCCCTCCCAGGATTTTGGTTTCATCCCTCACGCCGATTTGACGCAGTTCGATCCTCGTCTTAAACACACTTGCCAGATCCTTTACCAGCTCCCGGAAGTCGATCCTTCCGTCTGCTGTAAAATAAAACAGCACTTTATTGTTATCAAAGGTATATTCCGCATCAATGAGCTTCATGTCCAGCCCATGCTTGCGGATTTTTTCCTGGCAGATACGGAAGGCTTCTTTTTCCTTCCCTTTATTTGCCGCTTCCTGCTCATTATCCCGATCGGTGGCAATCCGTAAAACCGGCTTTAAAGGCTGTACCACCTTGCTGTCATCCACCTCGCGGATACCGCCCACCACCGTTCCGTATTCCACGCCCCGGGCGGTTTCCACGATCACATGGTCGCCCTTGTTTATCTCGAACCGGGTGGGATCAAAATAATAAATTTTTCCCGCCGTACGGAATCTCACTCCTATAACTTTTGTCATCTATAAACCTCCCTGAGGGATCTAGTTTTCCTTCATCGTAAGGAACAAGAGCTCCATGGTTAAATCAAAATTAACATTGGCCGAAAGCCTTGACTTGGCTTTCTCCAGGGAATCAAGGATTGTCTCGATGCCCTCATAGCTCTTCTGATCCGCTTCTTTTCTAATATACTTTATTTCTTCCTTAAAAATCAAGTGATTTGCGTCATTCGTAGCTTTAAACAGCAGGACATCCCGGTACCAGATGGACAGAATGTCCAGATAGTCCGTCACATCCAGCTTGTATTCCCCGATTTTCTTGATTGCCGCCACGATTTCCGATATTTCCATATCGTGTATATATTTCAAAAGCGTTACCGCTTCTTCCTTCACTTTGTCAAAATCTTCGCTGGAAGCCAGCAGCTTGGCCCGTCCGATATTTCCCCTGGCAAACGCCACGCAGATGTTGGCCTTATAATCCGGTATCTGCATATCCTCCATAAGGAATCTGCGGACAATATCGTCACCCACGGGCTTCATATTCAGCACCACACATCTGCTCACAATGGTGGGGAGCAGCGCTTCCACATTAGTGGTGAGAATCAGCAGCACTCCATATGACGGAGGCTCCTCCAGCGTCTTTAAAAGCGCGTTCTGCGCCTGCACGGTCATTTTCTCCCCTTCGTTGATAATATATATCTTATAAGGGCTGGAATAGGGCTTAATCCCCATATCGTTATTCACCTGGCTGCGGATATCCTCCACACCGATGCTGTTTGGTTTTTCATGTGTCACCCGGATAATATCCGGCTGGTTATTGCTCTCCGCCTGCTTACAGGAATGGCATTCGCCGCAAGCCTGCGGTCCTCCCTTTTCACACTGCAGGGTTTTGGCAAAAATCCTTGCGATGAACTCCTTCCCGGAGCTGCGTTCCCCGTTAATAATATACGCATGGGACACCTTGCCTGTCTTTATCGCATTCTGCAGGTGTTCTTTCATGGCTTCCTGCCCGTAAATATCCTGAAATCCTGCCATACTCCCTCGCTTTCCCCTGTGCCGGCACCCGTTATACGCGCGTCTGTCTGATGTACTCCTTCACTTCCTCCAGGCACTTTTCCAGGCTGCTGTTCCGGAACCGTTTTTCAATCCCCGCCTCCGTTATCTTCTCTTCACTGAAATCCCCGGAATCGGCCAGAAAACGTCTGCACATTTCCTCGTATTTCGGCTCTTCCTGCTTTCTTTCCCGATCAAGCGCCCTCTGCAGGCGTTCCCCATCGTCCACTTCTATATACAGCGGCACAATATTGCTTCCGCCCACATATCTTTTTATTGCCAGAAAGGACTCCAGGGTCCCAATCATCAGATAATCCTGCCGGGCCAAATCCAGCTGCCCGTCGTCCACCGTAAAATAATACCATGGCCCGTGAAAGGTATGGTAAACCCTTTCTTCAATCACCTTACCGCTCTGACGCAGGGCTTCCAGCCCGGCCTCATCGGTAAAAAAATACTCCCTTCCGTTCTTTTCCCCGGCCCGAATGGGCCGGGTAGTATAAGGGATCAGCTTTTTCAGCTGCAATTGCCTGCATTCCAGAAGGTTCCGGTAAATCGTATCCTTGCCGGAGGAACTCTTTCCTGCCAAATAAAATATTTTTCCCATAAATACCGGTACGGCTGCTGCCAGCCGTCACTCTTCCTCCTCGGTGTCGTCCTCCGTATCCGCCGCAGCGTAGGCTATTGCACAGCGCACGGCACGCTTCCAGCCTTTCAGCTTTTCCCGCCGTTTTTCCTGGGACATGAAAGGGAGGAAGGTCTTTTCCAAAAACCAGTTTTTCCGGATATCCTCTTTATCCTTCCAGAAGCCCGCCGCAATGCCGGCCAGATAGGCCGCCCCCAAAGCCGTCGTTTCAATACATTCGGGGCGCAGCACTTCTTTATTCATGATATTGGCCTGGAACTGCATCAGGAAATCATTGGCGCTGGCGCCCCCGTCCACCCGCAGGTTTTTGAGACGGATACCCGAATCCTTCTCCATAGCCTCCAGCACATCCTGTGTCTGGTAAGCCAGGGATTCCAGTGTGGCGCGGATAAAATGTTCTTTTTTGGCCCCGCGGGTCAGCCCGACTATCGTACCTCTCGCATAAGGGTTCCAATAAGGCGCTCCTAATCCGGTAAAGGCCGGAACCACATAAACGCCGTTGGTATCCTCCACCTCCATGGCATATTCCTGGGACTGGGGCGCATTTTTTATCATACGCAGTTCATCCCGGAGCCATTGTATGGCCGCACCTGCCACGAATACGCTCCCTTCCAGCGCATAACGGATCTCTCCCTCCGTGCTGGCGGCAATCGTGGTCAGAAGCCCATTCTGAGAGGTTACAGCCTGATCCCCGGTATTCATCAAAAGGAAACAGCCGGTGCCATATGTATTCTTTGCTTCTCCCGCTTCGAAACAGCACTGCCCGAACAGGGCCGCCTGCTGATCCCCCGCCGCGCCGGCGATAGGGATCTCTCCGCCGATAACGGAATCGTCCGTATAACCGTAAATACAGCTGGACGGCTTCACCTGGGGCAGCATGGAGCGCGGTATCCCAAGCTTGTTCAGGATTTCCTCATCCCATTCCCTCTTATGGATATCAAACAGCATGGTCCGGGAGGCATTGGTATAATCCGTTACAAATACCTTTCCCTTGGTAAGGTTCCAGATAAGCCAGGTATCCACGGTGCCGAACAGCAAATCGCCGTCTTCCGCCATCTGCCTTGCACCTTCCACATTATCCAGAATCCATTTGATCTTTGTCCCTGAAAAATAAGCATCCGGCACCAATCCGGTTCTCTCGCGGATAACCGAATCAAAGCCTTCTTCCTTCAGCTTCTCAATAGTATCCGCCGTCCGACGGCACTGCCATACGATGGCATTGTATACCGGTTTTCCGGTCTTTCTGCTGAAGCAGATTGTGGTTTCTCTCTGGTTTGTAATACCGATAGCGGCGATTTCGTCAATAGCCGCGCCGATTTTCCCCATGGCTTCCACAGCCACGCTCAGCTGGGAGGACCAGATTTCCAGAGGATCGTGCTCCACCCAGCCCGGCCTGGGATAAATCTGGTTAAATTCCCGCTGTACCACGGACCGCATATGCCCTGCCTTATCAAAAAGTATGCAGCGGGAACTTGTCGTCCCCTGATCCAGAGCCATTACATATTTTTTCATCCGTACCCCCGTTCCGCGTATACGGATGCCCGCTGCCCTTTTACAGCCCTTCTCCGGCCCGGCGGCACCCGGCATCCTTCCCCCATATTATACGCTTATCCTTTGTCTTTTTATAACCGTCCGGACAAACCTCCGGACTATTACGTCATATTATACCTCAACCACACGCAGCTGGTTGGTTTTTCCGGAAATGCCGAGAGGCATCCCTGCGGTGATAATAACTTTATCTCCTTTTACAATATACCCCGCTTCCATAGCCGCGTCAATCGCCGCATGGAACAGATCCTCCGCCGTATTCTCTTCCTGGATAAGAAGCGGCATCACACCCCACTGCAGATTCAGCTGCCGCCATACCAGACGCTTCACGGTACATCCGATAACCGGGCAGCCGGCTTTGAACCGGGAAATCATACTTGCGGTAAAGCCGGACATGGTAACGCAGATGATTGCCTTTACATTCAGATCCGATGCCAGTGTACAGGTAGCATGGGAAATGGCTGTTGTAATATCCCCGTCTCCCGGAACCTCCCGTTTTTTCAGACGGCCTGCAAAATCGATATCTTCTTCCGTTCTTTCCGCAATGCGGGCCATGGTCTGTACCGCTTCCACCGGGTACTGCCCCTGTGCGCTTTCACCGGACAGCATGATCGCCGTGGTACCGTCATAGATGGCATTGGCAATATCCGTGGTCTCCGCTCTGGTAGGACGGGGATTGTGGATCATGGACTCCAGCATCTGCGTGGCGGTGATTACCTGTTTTCCCTTGGCAACTGCTTTTTTGATAATCTGCTTCTGCAGAACAGGAACCTCTTCCAGCGGTACCTCCACACCCATATCTCCTCTGGCAACCATGATGCCGTCGGATACGTCGATGATTTCCTCGAGATTTTTAATTCCCTGCATATTTTCTATCTTGGCAATGATTTTCATCTTGGAATTGTGTTCATCCAGGATTTTCCGGACAGCCAGGACATCATCCTTATTCCGTACAAAAGAAGCCGCAATAAAATCGAATCCCAGTTCTACCCCAAACAAAATATCGCTTTTGTCCGTTTCGCTGATATAAGGCATGGAAAGCTCGGCTCCCGGAACATTGACACCCTTATGGTTGGATACCGGCCCTCCGTTTACCACCGTACAGATGATATCCGTATCCGTTATTTCCTCAACGGTCATTTCGATCAGCCCGTCATCAATCAGAATCGTTGTCCCTTTATCGATGTCATGAATCAGTTCTTTATAGGTGATGGAAGCCATCTCATTGGTTCCCATCACTTCCTTTGTCGTCAGCGTGAATTTCTGGCCTGCGGTCAGCTGGACCTTCCCGCCTTCAAAATCCTGCAGACGTATTTCCGGCCCTCTCGTATCCAGAAGTGCGGCGATAGGAAGGTTTAATTCCTTGCTCACCTTCCGCATGATAGTATATTTTCCGTGCTGCTCCTCATGATCTCCATGGGAAAAGTTAAAGCGGCCCACATTCATTCCCGCCAGCATCAACGCTCTCTGCATCTCCTCACTTTGGGAAGCAGGTCCGATTGTACAAATTATCTTGGTTTTTCTCATATTAACTCCTTCCGGTGTCTGCACACCTGTCATTTAAGTATTGGTAAGTTTAAGTCTCCGGCCAACCCCGCAGTCTCTCCTGCGGTCTCCACCCCTTGTACATTCAGCTTCTGCCTCACATACAAATCTATTAACTTAATGACCTCCTCCGTTATAACCTCTCCCGGAATTACCAAAGGAATTCCCGGTGGATAAAGGTTCACATAAGTTCCTGCTGTTCTTCCTGCCGCTTTGTGTAAAGGACAGACCTCTTTTAGCGCCGTCAAAGCCTCGGAAAGCGGCAGCGCCGTCTCCAGTTCCGGATACGGGCACCCCGCCAAAGATTTTTTTTCCGGAGGAAACACACCGTTGTCCACCCTGTCAATCGCCGCCAGCGCTTCCGCCAGCCGGATCAGCCCTTCCTCCCTGTCCCAGGGAGTCACAATGGCAGTTACATACGTATCCGCTGCCATCTCCAATTGAAGATAATAACGGTTCAGAAGCTCTTTGTAAAGCGAATTTCCAGTAATTTTTGCATTAATTACGGATATCAGCAGTTTTCCCGCATCAAAAGCTTTCATACAGCCTTTTTCCATAATATCCCTGTTCATCACCCGGATATGCTCCAAACCGTCTGTTTTTTTATAAAATATCTGTAATTTCTCCGCAAATCCATCCCAGCAGCTTCCGTCCTCCAGAAGGCGGACACAAGCATCGATGCTGCCCATCAGCACATAAGAAGGGCTGCTGGTCTGGTAAATCCTTTCAAACTCCCTCACCTTTCCCCGATCCACCAACGTCCCGCACACATGCAGCAGCGCTGTCTGGGTCAGTGCCGGCAGGGTTTTATGCAGACTCTGAATCACCAGATCCGCCCCCTGGCGGACCGGGCTTTCCGGAAAAAGAGGGCTGAAACCGAAATGTGCGCCGTGAGCCGCATCCACTAGCAAAGGAATCCCGGCCCGGTGCACGATATCTGCAATTCTTTCAATATCGGAAACCACCCCGTCATACGTAGGAGAGGTAAGAATGACCGCCGATGCATCCGGACAGGCCCTCAGCGCCGCCTCCACCTGCTCCGGGCGGATGGCATCGGCTATCCCGTAATCCCGCACCGTACCCGGATACAGGAACACCGGCCTCAGTTCCCGCAGAAAACAGGCATGATACACCGATTTATGACAGTTTCTCGCCATGATGACCCTTCCGCCCTTCGGCACTGCGGCAGAAACAGCCGTAAGGATTCCGGCGGTGGAGCCATTTACCAGGAAAAAAGTCTCCTGCGCGCCAAATACAGCCGCCGCCTTCTCCTGCGCCTCCCGAATCAAGCCCTCCGGCGCATGCAGATCGTCAAATCCGTCTATTTCGGTAATATCCAGTTCCGCAATCCCGCCAAGCCGGTAAAGGGCTTCCGGCATATTCCGTTTATGCCCCGGCATATGAAAAGGATATACCTCCGATGCTGCGTATTCAGTTAATCGCTGAAGTATTCCTTCCATTTGCCTCCTGCCCGCTGTTCTTTAGCGGCTCCCGCTTCACAGTAACCCTTATTCTGCGCGGAAGCGCAGTCCAATGCCTTCCCAGGCCCTTAAACAGTTCCAGGCGCGGCCCCACCGTTTCCAGCAGGGAACAATATTTATCCGCAGCCGTCACGATCCAGGCTTCCCTGCAGCGGGGCGGAACTACCGTAAGCGGCCACATATGCTTTTTAATTATATCCTGTTCCCTCGGAGAAAGATGATATTCCTTCCTCGCATTATTCAGGGCCGTTTCCGGATGGGTAAAGCCGTGAAGATTTTTCCAGCCCTTTTTATGGGTATGATGATGCCAGTCATACAGGAAATAGTCATGGAGCAGCGCCCCTCTGATGATGTCCCGCTCTTCGCTGCGGATCCCCATCTTCTGCAGCTTTTCCCTGATATTCAGGCTGCATTCCGCCACACTGATGCTGTGGCTGTGCACCGACACGGTTCCATGCTGCATATTCCTGCGTGTATTCTGAAAATTGGCAGAATGCAGGATATCCCCTCCGTTTTTGCTTATGCTTTCCCGGATTCTCCTGCGTCGTTCCAGCCTTCTGCTCTGCTTTTCCAGCTGCCGGAATGATAATTCCCTGTTCTTCATGCTTTATCTCCCAAATCCAATTACCTTTACTGCCCAACCGGGCAACCCGCTTGTAACCGTCCAGATAAGTCTGAACGTTTCCTAATAGTAACAGACTATCGGAAAATTATGTTCCATATAACCATAAATAATTTCCGCCTTATCCCTGGGAAGGTTAATACATCCATGGGATCCGCTTCTCATGTAAATATCTCCGCCGAAGCTGTTTCTCCACCCGGCATCATGCATGCCGATATTTCCGTTAAAAGGCATCCAGTAATCCACAGGTGTGGCGTAATTTTCTCCCCGCAGCGTGGCATTCCGCTCTTTATAGGTCAGGCCGAACACGCCGGCCGGCGTTCCATACCCTCTTGCTATATTCCCCGAAACAAAATCACTCTCCAGAATGATTTCCCCGTCAATATAAAGATACAGATGCTGGTTTCCCATATCAATTTCCACATAGGAATTGCCGATATCTTCTCCCGGCCCACCTGTCGTATACCCCCTGGCAAAATAAAGAGGCTCCTTTTCCACCTGCTCCCCATTTCTTATGGATGCAAGCAGCGCCTGCGTTTCTCCCGCGCGATCCGTCCACCAGCCATAGGAACCGCTCTTTAACAGGATAGTATTCCCATTTGATGTGGTAAAATTACGGTCTCTCCCGTATGTATCATGTTTTTTTGCCAGTCCGTTGATATAGGCCCTTGCCGCTTCCTCATCCAGGCTCACCCGGCTTCCGTCAATGGTAATCCACTCACTGATTATCTCTCCGTCGATGACTTCCTTTTCGCCGTTCCAATCATACGTCACTTCCGCACTCACATACCGGTTCGCTTTTTCCAGCGCTCTTGCCAGATTTTTGTTGTCCGCTTTAACGGCCGCATCACGATAGAAGCCCCCCTGTGTCAAATCAAGCGTATCCGCCAGGTCCTCCAGCGCTTCCACCACAGCCGCCCGTACTTTGTCAAAATCCAGTATCGTTCCCGGGTATTCCTCTACAATCTCATACCCTTTTTCCCGACTGTATCCGCTGATATAGGCATCCACGGGCGCATGCAGATTTGACTTGTCAAAAAATACGGTATTTTCAAGCCGTTCATGCAACGCTTCTTCACTGAAGGTTACCATTTTAGGCAGCTCATAATCCCCTCTCCGGAAAAACATCACCGGCCATTTCAGCCCCGTCATCTGTGCATTCAGCTTATCCAGCGTATTATCAAATACATATATCATTTCCAGTTCGGCCGGAGTAATCACATCCTCCATATCCTCCCTGCCCTTAATCCGCAGCTCATATGAGACAGAAGGATTAAGCAGTTCTTCTCTCACCTGCTCCCTGGAACGGAAGCTGTAATCCGTACCATCTATCCAGGTTCTCCAGTAATAGTGGCCAGCAAAAAAGAAGGCGCCTGCAAGATAAACAAGAGCAGCAGCCGCAGCTATCGCCCCTGCAGCTATCATTGCCCTTCTGAATGCAGTCCCCCCTCTTTCTTCCTGCCCGTCTTTTATTTTTCTTTTACTCATCCGATAAATTCCTTTGTATCTTCTCTCTTCCCTATTGTAACACTTTTCCGTAAAAAGAAAAATAGATAAATACTGTATCGGCTGAGAAATACAGGTAAAACCTTATTCAAACTGTGCAAGGTACATCTGTCTGTACAGACCGTCCTGTCGAATCAGCTCTTCATGAGTTCCCTGCTGGACAACGTCCCCGTCGTTTACCACAAGGATAATGTCGGCATTCCGTATTGTGGATAATCTGTGAGCGATAATAAAACAGGTTTTCCCCTCCATCAGCTTTCTCATCGCCTTCTGGATCTTCATTTCGGTTCGGGTGTCCACATTGGAGGTTGCTTCATCCAGGATAAGCATCCTGGCCGGCAGGAGCATAGCCCTGGCTATTGTCAGAAGCTGTTTCTGCCCTTTGGAAATATTGGTCCCTTCATCAGTGAGAATCGTATCATAACCCTGGGGAAGCCTGCGGATAAATCCGTCAATCCCAGCCGCTTTGGCTGCCTCCCGGACCTTTTCCTCTTCCATCCCCTGTTCCATCCCGCCCAGGCTGCCATAGGCCAGATTATCATAAATGCTTCCCTGGAACAGCCACGTATCCTGCAGAACCATGGCATAGGACTTACGCAGGCTTTTTCTTGTAATACCGGACACATTATTTCCGTCAACACAAATGCATCCATCCTGAATATCGTAAAACCGCATAAGAAGATTGATGAGGGTGGTTTTTCCGGCCCCTGTAGGCCCTACAACCGCTACCATTTTACCGGGTTTTACATGAAAACTCAAGTCATGGATAATAGTTTTAACAGAATTATAGCCAAATTTTACATGGGAAAGTTCCACGTCTCCTTCCGCCTGTGTAAGCTCCATACAGTCTTGTGCATCCGCCGGTTCCTCCGGCTCGTCCAGCAGCCGGAAAATACGCTCTGCTGCGGCAATCGAGGACTGCAGATCACTGATTATATTGGCCGCCTCATTAATCGGCCCGGAAAATTTTCTGGAATACAGAACGAACGAAGAAATGTTCCCGATGCTCATACTCCCGAAAAGATACAATACTGCCCCGAATACACTGATCAGGGACAAAGAAAGATTATTCACAAAGTTTACCATAGGTCCTACAATACTGCCGTAATATTCCGCCCGGTAATAGGCCTTCATAGCCTTTTCATTTTTCCCCTCAAACCGGTCAATGGTATTATCCTCCTGGCAATAGGCCCGTAAGGTTTTCTGCCCGGAAACCATCTCCTCCACAAAACCGTTTAATTCCCCCAGTTTCGCCGACCGCTCCCGGAACAATGGCCTTGTTTTGCCAGTAAGGTAACGGGTGATGCATATGGACAGCGGCATGGTAAAAGCAAAAACCAGGACAAGACGGGGAGATATCAGCACCATCATAATAAATGCGCCGCTTACCGTTATTACCGTAGTCAAAAGCTGTACCACATCATCGGAGAGAGAAGCATTTACCGTATCAATATCATAGGAAATCCGACTGATAATATCCCCGCTCTGATGTACATCAAAATACCCCACCGGCAGGGACAGCAGTTTTTCAAACACATCCCTGCGCATCCTGTAGACCACCTTCCTGCTTATGGCTATCATCAATACCTGAAGCAGATAAGAAAAAATGGAGGACACCACATAAAATCCCGCCATCCATGCCGCGTAATAGAAAACCCTGCTGAAATCCACTCTGCCTGCGCCCGGTTCAATGGCATCCACCGCATAACCGGAAAGCATCGGTCCTATCAGTGCAAATAAATTGCTGCCTATCGTCAATGCAAAAGCAGCAGTAAGATACCACTTATAATGCATCAGATACCCGCCGAGCCTCAACAGGGTGCCGGCCTTCCCTTTGTCTTTTTTCTGTTGTTTTCCTGTTCCTCCCCATCTCATACCACGGCTTCTCCTGTCTGTGAACTGCTTATTTCCCTGTATACCTGACAATTTTCCATCAGCTCCTCATGCGTCCCGTATCCGATCATCTCCCCGTCCTCCAGCACAAGTATATGATCGGCATGCATAACAGAGCTGATCCTCTGGGCAATCATAATCGTAGTCGTGTCCCGGAAATGCTCCTTCAGCTGCTTACGGAGCTTTGCATCCGTCCGGTAATCCAGTGCGCTGGAGGAATCGTCCAGCACAAGGATATCAGGACGCGCTGCCAGTGCCCTGGCAATTAAAATACGCTGCTTCTGGCCGCCGCTCAAATTGGCTCCCTTGATATCCAGCATAGCCCCTTCACTACGTTCCTTTTCCCTGGTAAACTCATCGGCCTGTGCGTACTCCAGCGCTTTTATTACCTCTTCCCGAGACAGCTCCCTTCCCATCCTCACATTTTCATAAATAGAGTCCTCGAAAATCGTATCGTTCTGGAAAACCACACCGAATTTTTTTTGAAGCTCTTTCCTTTCCAGACTGCGGATATCCATTCCATCTATCAGTATCCTGCCCTGATCCACATCCACAAGCCGCATCAGTACGGCTGCCAGTGTGGTCTTCCCGGATCCGGTAGCCCCTATCACCCCCAGCATTTCTCCCTTTTTTAAAGAAAGAGAGATATCCTTCAGATTTGGTTCCTTTTTATTATAGGAAAAGGTAACATGGTCGAACACTATCCCTTTCTGTTTCCGCCCCTGCTCTTCCCATTCCGGCCGCACCTTCTCTTGATTTCTTTCCTTCTCTTTATCGTTCTGCACACCGGCGTTGAAAGATTCCTCTTCTTTATCTATACCGCACATGCGCTCCATATCCTCACCACAGTCCAATACCTGTTCTATTCTGGCCCCCGATGCCACCGCCTTATTAATAATGACAAACATACGGGAAATGGACATCATGGCATTGAGGATGATAGTGAAATACGTCATAAATGCCAATATCTTACCAACCTCGGAAGTTCCCGCATTTACGCGATAGGCTCCTGCCAGGATAACCCCCACCAGTCCCAGGTTTAATAGCATATTCATGGCCGGGTTCAGGACCGCCATCGTCTGCTCCGCATTCCTTTCGCATGTGACGACCAACGTATTAATACGGTCAAATTTATCCTTTTCATAGTCCATTTTAGACAGTGCCCTGATAACCCGGATTCCCGCAATATCCTCTCTGACTAAACACACAAACTTATCTGCTGCTTCCTGCAGCCTGCGGTACAGCGGCATACCCTTTCGGGAAACTGCTATCATGACAATTGCAAGAACAGGCATTACCAGCAGAAGCACGGATGCCAGAACCGGATCCAAAGCCATGGTAAAAATAATTCCTCCCACAAGCAGGATAGGCGCCCTGACCCCAAGCCTTTGGATTCTGCCAATCATTTGATTTACATTATATGTATCCGTCGTAAGCCTGGATATTAAAGATGGCTTTGTAAATAAATCCGTCTGCTTGTCCGACAGATACATTGTCTTTGCAAACAGATCATGCCGGATAATCTGTGTTGCATCGCTTGCCACCCTGGAAGCCATACGATTAGCAATGATATTAAATGCTACGGCCACAAATGAACAGAATATCATTACTCCTCCCCACAGATAGATCTTCTGCAGGCTTTTCATAGGTATCACATTATCTATAACATAGGCCAGCACCCAGGGAATACACAGATCCATAATAGAACCGATGAATTTAACCGTGAAACCAATACCCATCCTTTTATAATAGGGCTTTAAATAAAAAGATATTATTTTTTTCATTTTATCCCCAATCCGCTTACCTTTCTTAATAAAAATGGCTGTATATCGGGATACGTCCAGAAATCTTTTTTTTCCGGAAATTTATCATACAGCTTAACCTCTTCTATCTCAAAGGCGGGCAGGGGGCCTAATTCATCAACCTGTGCATAATAAAGCATACCGAAGCTGGCTTTTTCTCCCTGTCTCAGGCAGGAGTATGCACAAACAGGCTGAAGGGTATAATGTTCTGCCCCGGTTTCTTCATACAGCTCTCTGCGGGCCGTATCCTCTATCCATTCGCCCGGATCTCTGTGCCCTCCCGGGAATTCCCATGTCCTGCGGTCTTTATGACGGCATAATATCCATTTTCCCTCTTTTATCGCTATAATTACTGCAAAATCAAATAACGATTCCTCCGCTATATCATAAAATGCAACCTGAATCATTTTTTCTCCTTTACTCAACCTTGCAACTCTTTCATTCCCTATTTTTCAGTAACCAAAAGAACCTGTCAGAGATTCATCCTCTTCCACCCATTCCCTTACCGGTATTTCCCGGAAGATATCCTTTGTATCTCT
Source organism: Eisenbergiella sp. OF01-20 (assembly GCF_003478085.1). Taxonomy (NCBI): domain Bacteria; kingdom Bacillati; phylum Bacillota; class Clostridia; order Lachnospirales; family Lachnospiraceae; genus Eisenbergiella; species Eisenbergiella sp. OF01-20. Next base: position 84,502 of record NZ_QUES01000027.1, read on the forward strand.
CACAAACACTTTTTCAATCCCCGCATTGATTACCAGTCTTTTACACATGGAACAACAACAAGAATTTTCTATATATGTCCCGTTTTCCACTTCAATCCCCACCAGATACAGACTGCTCCCTATCATCTTATCCCTTGATGCACTGATAATGGCATTTGCCTCCGCATGAACGCTGCGGCATAGTTCATAACGCTCCCCTCTGGGAATTTTCATCTTGGAACGAATGCATTCGCCCAGATCAGAACAGTTTTTCCTTCCTCTCGGCGCTCCCACATACCCTGTAGAAATCACTTCATCATTCTTAACAATAACCGCACCATAGTGCCTGCGGATACATGTACACCGCTGAGATACCACCTCTGCCAAATCCAGATAATAATTTGCTTTATCTCTTCTTCCCATATAATCCTCCCCTTCTCCGTTTTTACTGTCTCTTTTAAATTATATACCTCTTCCCGCTTCTTGCAAGGTTTCCCCTTTTAAAAAACCTTTTTTAGTTTTTTCAACACAAAAAACCTCAGTATGAATTACTGAGGTTTTTTAACTGAAGCACGGGGGATTCGAACCCCCGACAACCTGATTAAAAGTCAGGTGCTCTACCGACTGAGCTAGTGCTCCTTATTCCTTATTTAATTTGTGACAGTAAGAAATGCCCAGAACCGGAATCGAACCAGTGACACGAGGATTTTCAGTCCTCTGCTCTACCAACTGAGCTATCTGGGCATTTGAGTAGCGGGGACAGGATTTGAACCTATGACCTTCGGGTTATGAGCCCGACGAGCTTCCAGACTGCTCCACCCCGCGTTAACCATATATATTGTAACACCATAACGGCACTACATGCAACTTTTATTTGATAAAAAATGGATGGAGGTGGATTCGAACCACCGAAGCAATTTGCAGCAGATTTACAGTCTGTCCCCTTTGGCCACTCGGGAATCCATCCATATTAATTAACTCTATAAGCCGATGATCGGACTCGAACCGATAACCTGCTGATTACAAATCAGCTGCTCTGCCAATTGAGCCACATCGGCATATGCCAAATCCGAACTACCGGTAATTTTAAACGTAAGAAATGGGACCTATAGGGCTCGAACCTATGACCCTCTGCTTGTAAGGCAGATGCTCTCCCAGCTGAGCTAAGATCCCATACCTCTTTATCTGACTTCTTTTCAGAAATCAACGACCCAGATCGGACTCGAACCGACGACCTCCGCCGTGACAGGGCGGCGCT
>NZ_QUES01000028.1:0-84188 GCF_003478085.1 Eisenbergiella sp. OF01-20
TGCAGGGCAGCAGGCCGCACAGGGAAGCAGGGCCGGGGGACGCCATACTTTTTTATCTACACCCGTACAAATAGGTGTTGCGAAAAACGCTTGCGGTACTGTTCACGGCTCCTTGTGCCGCCAGAAGCGTAACAAGTTGCATTCCTGCAACGGTTCGTGTATAGTATTATGAGAATAACGGGCTGCCGGAAACGGATTTTCATACGGACGCGGTACCGGCACGCTGGAGATAAATTAATTCACGTAATGGTTCAGACAAGCCTGAATGGTTACCATTTTATAACAAGAGAGAGAATGGAGCAATTATATGTGGAAAGCGGAAAACTGGAAAGATTACGAAGTACTGGATACCGGGAACGGAGAGAAGCTGGAACGCTGGGGAGAATATATCCTGGTACGGCCGGATCCCCAGGTAATATGGGACAGCCCCCGCAAGGCGCCGGGCTGGAAGAAGAGGAACGGCCATTACCATCGGAGCAGCAAGGGCGGAGGGGAGTGGGAATTCTTTGATCTCCCGGAGGAATGGAGCATCCATTACGAAGGGCTCACCTTCCGGCTGAAACCCTTCAGCTTCAAGCACACGGGGCTTTTTCCGGAACAGGCAGTGAACTGGGACTGGTTCTCCGGCATCATTCGTAATTCACAACGGCCTCTTAAGGTACTGAATCTGTTCGCTTATACCGGAGGCGCCACTTTGAGTGCCGCCAAAGCCGGAGCCAGCGTCACACATGTGGATGCCTCCAAGGGCATGGTTTCCTGGGCAAAAGAGAATGCTGCCGCATCCGGCCTGTCCGACGCCCCGATACGCTGGCTGGTGGATGACTGTGTAAAATTCGTGGAACGGGAAATCCGCCGGGGCAATACCTATGACGGCATTATTATGGATCCGCCTTCTTATGGAAGAGGCCCCAAGGGGGAAATCTGGAAAATAGAAGAAAGCATCTTTCCCTTTGTCAAACTGTGCAGCCAGCTGCTCTCCAAAGACGCCCGCTTTTTCCTGATTAATTCCTACACCACGGGCCTGCAGCCCGCAGTGCTGTCATATATGCTGCAGCTGACCATCACGCCTGTCCTTGGCGGACATGTGGAAGCCGGCGAAATCGGCCTTCCGGTTGCCGAAAACGGTCTGGTCCTTCCCTGCGGGGCATCCGGACGCTGGAGCAAAGATAGTATTTAACTCAATCCTGATATAATACCTGCCAATACCACCATATAAAATACAAAAGCAATTACCATCACAATGGCGGACCAAATCAAAGCTGCTTTACAAAAATTAGCCTTGCTGCGGTTTTCCGTGCTGCTGAAGCCCCAGACAAACAGCATGACTATCCCCACACAGGGAATAGATAAAACCAGCAGCGTTACGATCCATTCTGCTATTTTCATTGGCTCTTCCGGGCCTTCCGGACGGATGGGCGCTCCCTGGTAAGGGCTTTCCGGAAAATACCCCTGAAAACCTGGCCGGGTATTCATCTGCCGGCCGCTGTTTCCACCGGGATACGGATTCCCGTTCGGGACAGGTTCCCTGTATGTATTGGGATTGCCGTACGGATTTCCCTGTGCGCCCTGATTTCCCTGGTAATACGGGCCGTTATAAGCGTTCTGTCCGTTGGGATAGGGCGTGGTCTGTCCATAGGCATTGGAATTCCCGTACCCGCTGTTTCCTGCCCCATATCCCTGCCTGGCATCCGGGTACCCGTTTCCCTGGTATCCATTTCCTGTGTTCCCGCCGGCGGATGCGTTTCCCTGATAGTTCCTGCCGGGATATGCGGCGTTCCCGTAATCCGCCCCCATCTGCTGCCTTGCTGCACCCGGATCCGGCTGTGTCCCTCCCATCTGCCTGTTTCCCATCTGTGCATTTTCCGGTTGTGAAGCCCTAAAATCCTCAGCCTGCGGTACCTTATCGGACTCTGCCGCGTGTGTATCCGCAGTCTCAGACACGCTTTCCGGCGCGGCCGCCTCCGTATCCGCAGTCCCCGATACGCTATCCGGCCGGATAACGTCCTGCTGCTGCCCGTCTGCCGCACTCTCCTGGTGCACGTCTTCCGTCACCGGCTCCCCGTTCTGCTGTTGTGTGTCATCTATGGAACCAAACCAATCTCTGTCGCTCATGCAAACCTCCTGTCACCGCATTCGATCCTTCTGCTGCTATCTTTTTGTTATCCTCTGTCACTGTCCAGTACCTGTACCGCCATGTACATAAAGATTACGGTCACCCCATAAAAGGCGATGTCCTGCCGAACAGTTACTGTTATTCTATCATATGCCGAACAGCCGCCGCAATAAGTCATTATAAAAGGGGAATAACCGGTTCAGCATATTATCCCGTTTAAACGTCATAGGCGGGTATCCCGGAAACTCCGAAGCCATCCGGAACAAATACACCACAATCATTACCGCCGCGATCACCGCCATCCCCTTCACTGCTCCTTTCACCGGCATGCCTCTTATATAGCGCCGGTAAATAAACCAAAGAGCAAAGAAAACCCACAAAAATGCACAGGGATTCAGATGCCACGCCCTGGCAAACTGCCCTGTCAAAATACATAAGATGGCTCTCGTAATCCCGCAGCCCGGGCAGGGAAATCCGGTGAGAATAAGCAAGGGGCAAAAAGCATGGAAAACCGTGCGCACCACCAGATAATAGACCAGGAATGCTGCCGCCGCCCACTTATACTGTTTTATATCCTTCCCTATCCGGTGCAGAATCAGATGCATACAATCTCCTTAATAAAAAAATCCCTGCCGCTTATGATCTTCATATTCCGGCTGCCGCAGGACGGGCAGACCCCGCCGCATACCGTGGCATGGAACTGTGTCCCGCAGTCCAGGCAGCGGCCGTTTGCAGGAAGGATTTCAATTTCCAGATCCGTATGCTCCAGCATACTTCCTTCCACTGCGGCAGAATATACCTTTTTCATATATTCCGGTATTACGGATGAAATCTCCCCAATCTGCAAAACCAGTGTTTCTATGGTATCCACCTGGTTTTCCACGGCAAACTTCTCAACGGTTTTCACGATTTCCATCAAAATTCCCAGTTCATGCAAGGCGTTTTACTCCTTCCATTCCCGTACCTGCTCTCTGAGCCAGCCGGCCCATTCTTCCATTCCCTCTCCGGTTTTGGCACAGACAGGGATAATCTTTATATCCGGGTTGATTTTTCTGGCTCTTTCCATACAGGCTTCCATATCGAATTCAAAATATGGAAGGACATCCGTTTTATTGATCAAAAGCACATCCGATACGGAAAACATCAGGGGGTATTTCAGAGGCTTGTCATCCCCTTCGGGTACGCTCAGAATCATGGCATTTTTAGAAGCCCCGGTGTCAAATTCCGCCGGGCATACCAGATTTCCCACATTTTCCAGAACCGCCAGATCGATTCCTTCCGTCTCCAGCGCATCCAGACCCTGTTTTGTCATCCCCGCATCCAGATGGCACATTCCGCCTGTATGAAGCTGAATTACCTTTACCCCTGTTTCTGATATGGCGGCGGCATCCACATCCGAATCAATATCGGCTTCCATAATACCGATTTTCATTTCCTCCTTTAATAAGGCAATGGTCCTTTTCAGAGTGGTAGTCTTCCCCGATCCGGGAGATGACATCAGATTCAGCAGAAAGGTTTTGTGTGCCTTTAATTCCTTCCGCAGCGCTTCCGCTTCCCTGTCGTTATCTTCAAACACACTTTTTTTGATTTCCAGTATCTTTATTTCCTTCATATCTTTCTCCTTTACCTGTAAATGCATGATTTCCGCTTATATAAAAGTAACACTCTGTCCTGTCAAAGTCAACGGACACGAAAATTTAACCTGAAGAAAAGACGTTACGGTTCACTCCGTACTGTGCAGTAAATGCACAGTTCTGAGTAAACCGTAACGAAAAGACTTCCAAAATCGGAGCGGAAAACAAACGCCGCCCGGCGGGCGGCGTATAATCCTGCTTTATTCGTATTCCACAAACTCGGAATATTCCTTCCAGATATTACAGATCCAGGTCTTGCCCTGGTTGAAAATAATTTCGTTTCCTTCTTCATCATAGAACTTGGCCGGAACCCCGTCGCCTTCCATCCGGGACCAGGTACCCTTTATCACTTTACCGTTGGTGAAAACAAGGGCATCCCCTTCACCATGGACGCCGAAGGCCAGATAATCCTTCGCATCCCTCACCTCACCATGACAATACTGGAACACCACATTAGACACGGCAAGCTGTTCGTTGTTCATCTCGTCTATCTGCTTCTTTCCGTCCTGGAAGCGGTAATACAGGTTATCCTCTTCGTTATATTCAAAATATGGATTATAGGAGCCATAGCCGCCTGCATTGCTCTTGGTTCCGCCGGGACGGATTATAACGGCGTCCTTTGCATCCTCATATTCCGCCCTGTTTCCCTCCGCAGCAAAGGTAAACTGGGGAACAAAATCATCGTCATATTCCCATTCGTAACCCAGGCGGTCGGCGGCTTCCATCACGCCGTCAATGAACAGATAGCCGGTAAATTCCCTGGCATAACCGGGTCGTGCAATCCGCCCGAAGGCTTCATCCGCAGGGTTATGGATCCCTTCCACGCCGGCACTGATATTCTGCACCGTATCCCGGTTAATCAGTTCCTCCACATAGGGTATGGCCAGCCCCCAGTTACAGTAAATCGCCTGATAGCCCATAGCTGTATAAATATAATAATCCCGGCTGCTTCTTACAGGACCGATATGATCCAGATCATCAAAATCCTCAAAAACAGCCATAAGACGGGTAATTCGTCCTTCCACAGGAGCTTCATAGATGATACTTGCCTGAGAAATGGCATACTGCGGCATTGCCTGGGCATTGTTGGGTATCATAACCGCCAAAGGCCTTCTGACAACCACCTCTTCCTTTTTCCATTCCCCGGTGAGATAACTCTGCATCTTACCATCTACCACTTTACGCTCTTCAATTATCTGAAGGCCCGCTTCCTCACTCTCCGTTTCTGTTTCACTTTCCGTTTCCTGTGCCTGCGTGGAAGCTGCCGTCGTTTCTTCTACCATCGTTTCCTGCTTTTTGCCGCAGGAAGTCAGCGCCAATGCCATAACCATAATAGATGCAAGCGCCCATACTGTTTTTTTCCGTTTCATCATTCGTTTTCCTTTTTTCGACTAAAAACCTGATTTCAGTAACTGAAGCTATTATATAATAGGCAGTTCCCTTTTGTCCATGTCAAAGAAAGGAATTTTTGCAGACCGGCTACAATTTCCGTAACAGTTCAGACGCGCTGTGAATGGTAACCAGCCTGCCTTACCTCACCTGGGCCTTACTGTAAATACGATATATAAGGGGCCATATCAGCATGGTCAGCACCGAATAAACCACAAGCAGGATTCCAGCCGCCCCCACTATTTTTCCGGCTATATGGTAGAGATTAAAGTATACCACGGACATATTCATCTGCAATAACTGATCCGGCATCAGCCCGATTATTTTATTCACAAGGGAAAACCGGATTCCGCTGAAAAATGAAGGGATAAAAATCAGGATAAACGGAACCATTACCGCAACCACAGCCGATTTACATGCTGCGGATACCAGCATGGTGAGGAACAGCATAAACACACATCCCACATATCCTCCTGCGAACACAAGCACACCTTCCTGCCAATAGGTAATATTGCAGAAGCTTTTCCAGCCGCCGCTGCCGGTCTGGATATAACAGCCAGCCCCGTCCGTTCCCAGCACCCCCAGGACAATTCCCATGTAGAGAAATACCATAATCCAGTAGATCGCCGTTATCAGTAAAAAACCAGCCTTTATTTTGGCGGATACCGCCTTTCCTCTTCCATGGTACGCTGTGAAAAAAACAGCATTGGCTTTATATTGATACTCGCACGAAAAAATGGTAGCTGCAAGGAAACCCAGTATCAGAACCAGAATCATGAGAAGCGTGGGGGCATATAAAAAAAGCTGCTTCCAGCCGTCGGCATAATCATAATACAAAGGGACTTCCATTTCCCCGTATTTTTCCACCAAAAATTCTTTTTCTTCCTCCGAAAACTGTTCTTTCCCTTCCTTATCCAGCTAGTCCTTCAGGTGCTTTGTCCTGTTCATGTAAAACAGAGGGGCATCCTCCGGCACAAGGGAATCCGGCAGATAATAGTCATAGTCCCTGAATTCTCCATAACTATATACCAAAAGCATACGGATATCAGAAAACCCCTGTTTCCAGCCATATGCAATATTATTTTTCCGGATATCCGCAGAACGGGATTCCTCCGTTTGGTTTATAGCGGTATTTGCTTCAATGACCTGCCTGATTTTTTCCTCTGTAAGCAGTCCCGTCCATTCCTTTTTCCTTTCCCGCAGCTTTTCTGCCGCCGCGATTCCATGTTCCGTCTCCCCATTTTCATTCACATAATCTACGCCGGATATGGCAAAGAAGCAAACGAGGAACAAAAGGCAAGCCAGGCATATGACAGCTATTTTATTACTTGTTTTTGATAAAATTTTCTTAAGCTCATAATAAACCATCATCCTCACCGCCTTTTTCTCCAAAATAATATAAAAATACATCTTCCAGTGTAATTTCTTCCTGCCTGGCATCCGGACAGGGCTTTTCACGGGATAACATTCGCAGTTCCACACCGCCGGTAATTGTCTTCCTATTTGCAACCTTATAATCCTTTGCCCAGTCCTGCGCTTCCCTTAGGGAGGTTCTGCAGCTGTAGACCTTATCGGGTACGGACGCCACAATCTTTTCCGGGCTTCCGGAGAGGACAATGCGGCCATCCCCCATCAGCAGTATCTCATTGGCAATATACTCGACATCCGAAACGATATGGGTGGAAAGAAGGACCAGCCTGTCCTGGGACAGTCCGCTGAGTAAATTCCGGAACCGGATTCTTTCATTGGGATCCAGACCGGCTGTAGGCTCATCCAGAATCAGGATATCGGGGTCGTTCAGCATCGCCTGGGCGATTCCCGCTCTCCTCTTCATACCGCCGGACAGCTTTTTCATTTTTTTATGGGCCGCCTTTGACAGTCCTACCCGCTGCAGCAATTCGGTCACCCTTTTTTTAGCTGACACCTGGCGCAGTCCTTTAATAGATGCCACATACATCAGATATTCCTGCACGGTAAAATCCGGATAGAAACCAAACTCCTGAGGCAGATAACCCAGCCGTTTTCTGTATTCTTTATCCATCACAAAGATATCCTCCCCGTCACAGGTTATTCTCCCTGCGGTTGGCTTCAGCAGGGTACACAGCATTCTCATAAGCGTGGTTTTTCCGGCACCATTCACTCCCAGAAGCCCATAAACACCGTTATGCATACGACAGCTGACCTGATCTACCGCCTTAAAGCCGCCAAACTCCCTGGTAACTCCTTCTATCTTCAATTCCATAAGGCCTTCCCCTCCTGATAATTCCCGCAGCTTCTGCGTATCCTTTCCACCGCAGCTGCCATGTAACAAACGGTTCCCACCAGCACAAGCCCCCATACGGGCCTGCTTATGACACTGTATATTTTTTCGTCAAGCACTATTAAAATCCACAGTGCAATCCACAGCAGGGATAAAACAACCGCTATATATTCCGTCCCGCAGCTTCTGCTGCACAAAACGGAGAAGCATATACAGCAGGTCACATTAAAAGGCAGGAAAAACTGGATCAGCATCTCCCACGCTGTCATCCTGACCGTAGCAGAAACCGCAACAAAAAATATGCTCAGGAAAAAAACATCCACCATTCCGAAAAGCAGCAGCCTTGCCGAATAAATCTGGCGCAGCGAATAAAAGGCCGCCCCCTCTACCTCCATGGAGCCGCTGCTCCGGTTTTTCCACAATTCAGGAATAACCAGAATAACAAAAGCGGGTGCCAGAACTCCCATACTCCTCTGCACATAATAATTCCCCTCCGCCATATACAGGATCCACCATAACAAACATAGCGTTAAAAACTGGAAAAGCCACCATCGTTTACGGATATACGCTGCCTGCCGGAATAAAAATTCCAGATAAGCAGCCGGCTGCTCCCGGCTGCTTTGGTAAAATGCCTTTTCCGCCAGGCGGATTGTCTGTTCCAGTCTTTCCTCCTCCGGATGGATATCCATTTTTTCTATGTACTCTTTCAGCAATCCGTCTATTTTTTTCTTTTCTCGTGTCATTCCGCCATATCCTCCTTTCCCAAAAGACCGCCCAATTGCAGCTTTGCCTGCTTCAGCCTGTACTTTACAAGCGGAAGCCCTATATTCAAAATCTCTGCGATTTCCCGCTGCTTCCGTTCCTGAAAAAAATACAAAATAAGTACATCCCTGGACTCCTGAGACAGCCCCGCAAGAGCCTTTTCCATATCCAGCCTGGTATTGACAGGATCCATCTGGTAATTTCCTGCGTCCGGCACTTCCCTTAAAGGGATGTCCGCCCTTTTTTTATACAAATCCCTGCAAAGGTTTCCGGCAATGGTATACAGATAATTCAGTGCCTTTCCACGATGCCGATAGACAGGAAGGGCCGCAAAAAATTTTTCAAAAGTCTCCTGCGCCATATCTTCTGCAAAGCTTTTATCAGCTATATGGTAATGACAATAACGCAGTATCTGCGGATAATACCTGCGTACGAAGCTTTCCATAGCTGCTTCATCACCGTTCTTCATTTTATTGATCAGAAGAAAGTCCTTATCCATGGGCCTCTCCTTTCGATTTTATCCGGGGTCGGATGCCTGACGGGCTGCCGGAAGGTAGTATATCTACTAAGTATAACGATTGGGGAAGAGAAAAAGATAGTTTTTTCCCGTTTTATTTATAAAACAAAAAACAGCCCCATTGCTCAGGGACTGCGGATTGAAAGGCAAAGGACGGGCAGAAGAGGTTAAACAAATAAAATGGCTCTCCGATTTCTCGGAGAGCCTCATAATATCTGGTTATTACTGATTACTCAATAATTGTGGCAACACGGCCTGATCCTACTGTACGTCCGCCTTCACGGATAGCGAAAGTAAGACCCTGCTCCATAGCGATAGGATGAATCAGTTCGATGGTCATCTCTACGTTATCACCAGGCATACACATTTCTACACCTTCAGGAAGGTCACATACACCAGTTACGTCAGTTGTTCTGAAGTAGAACTGAGGTCTGTAGTTGTTGAAGAAAGGAGTATGACGTCCACCTTCATCTTTGGTCAGAACGTAAACCTGAGCGGTAAATTTCTTGTGGCATTTAACGCTGCCGGGTTTTGCAAGAACCTGTCCTCTTTCGATTTCAGTTCTCTGAACACCACGAAGCAGAGCACCGATGTTATCACCAGCCTGCGCTTCATCCAGCATCTTACGGAACATTTCGATACCGGTAACAACCGTTTTCTTGGTCTCTTCTTTGATACCAACGATTTCAACTTCTTCATTCAGGTGAAGGGTACCACGCTCTACTCTACCGGTAGCAACAGTACCACGGCCTGTGATGGTGAATACGTCTTCTACAGGCATCAGGAAAGGCTTGTCTGTGTCACGCTGAGGATCAGGAATATACTCATCAACAGCAGCCATCAGCTCAAGGATCTTGTTGCCCCATTCGCTCTGAGGATCTTCCAGAGCTTTCAGAGCGGAACCCTGGATAATCGGAGTGTCATCTCCGGGGAATTCATACTCGTTCAGCAGGTCTCTGATTTCCATTTCAACCAGCTCAAGCAGTTCCGGATCGTCTACCATGTCACATTTGTTCATGAATACTACGATATAAGGAACGCCTACCTGACGGGACAGCAGGATGTGTTCTTTGGTCTGAGCCATAACACCATCGGTAGCTGCAACAACCAGGATAGCACCATCCATCTGAGCTGCACCAGTGATCATGTTCTTTACATAGTCAGCATGGCCGGGGCAGTCAACGTGTGCGTAATGTCTGTTCTCTGTTTCATACTCAACGTGAGCTGTGGAAATGGTGATACCACGTTCTCTTTCTTCCGGAGCCTTGTCGATCATATCGAAAGCTACAGCTTCACCGGTTCCAAGTCTTGTATTCAGAGTCTTGGTAATAGCTGCTGTCAGAGTAGTTTTACCATGGTCAACGTGGCCGATGGTACCAATGTTACAATGCGGCTTGTTTCTTTCAAATTTAGCTTTAGCCATTTTTGATAATCCTCCTTAAAATCAATAGATATAAATTGTTTCTTTTTCTAATCGGCTACTTCTGATTATATTAGATACTGCCGATATTTTCAAGCTTTATTTCGCCTTTGCTGCCAGTACTTTCTCCTGTACGTTCTTCGGTACCTGCTCATATTTTTCAAAGAACATGGAATAGTTACCGCGGCCCTGTGTCTTGGAACGCAGGTCGGTGGAATAACCGAACATCTCAGCAAGCGGAACATATGCCCTTACCAGCTTGCCTCCGCCGATGTCATCCATACCTTCGATACGTCCGCGGCGGGAGTTGATATCACCGATAACATCACCCATATAATCTTCCGGCATAGTAACCTCTACCTTCATGATAGGCTCAATCAGTACCGGGTTAGCCTTAGACATGGCATCTTTGAATGCCAGGGATCCGGCAATGTGGAATGCCATTTCGGAAGAGTCGACTTCATGGTAAGATCCGTCGTATACCGTAGCGTGAACACCCAATACAGGGAATCCGCCGAGGATACCGGCCTTGGAAGCTTCTTCAATACCTTCGCCGACAGCAGGGATATATTCCTTGGGAATAGAACCGCCCACAACTGCAGTATCGAATTTGAATGTCTCTTCACCGTTGGGATCCATAGGCTCGAACTTAACCTTACAGTGTCCATACTGTCCACGTCCACCGGACTGTTTTGCGTACTTGCTGTCCACATCAACAGGCTTGGTGAAGGTTTCCTTATAAGCAACCTGAGGGGCACCAACGTTGGCTTCCACTTTGAATTCACGAAGAAGTCTGTCAACGATGATTTCCAGATGAAGCTCACCCATACCTGCAATGATTGTCTGGCCGGTTTCCTGATCCGTATGGGCACGGAAAGTAGGATCTTCTTCTGCCAGTTTGGAAAGCGCCTCGCCCAGCTTGCCCTGTCCAGCCTTGGTTTTAGGCTCGATAGCCAGCTCGATAACCGGTTCAGGGAATTCCATGGATTCCAGAATTACCGGATGCTGGTCATCACAGATGGTGTCACCTGTTGTGGTGAACTTAAATCCAACTGCTGCAGCGATATCGCCGGAATAAACCTTATCCAGCTCCTGCCTCTTGTTTGCATGCATCTGCAGGATACGTCCAACACGTTCCTTTTTATCTTTGGTCGCATTCAGCACGTAGGAACCGGAATTCATTGTTCCTGAGTACACACGGAAGAATGCAAGCTTTCCAACAAACGGGTCAGCCATAATCTTGAACGCCAGAGCGGAGAAGGGTTCCTCATCGGAGGAATGTCTTTCCACTTCATTTCCATCCAGGTCCATACCCTTAATAGAAGGGATGTCCGTAGGAGAAGGCATGAATTCAAGCACCGCATCCAGAAGCTTCTGAACACCCTTATTCCTGTACGCAGAACCGCAGCAAACCGGAACAGCGGTACATTCACATGTCGCTTTTCTCAGAACTGCTTTCAGCTGCTCAACAGAGGGTTCTTCCTCTTCCAGATACATCATCATCAATTCTTCATCAAGTTCACAGATTTTCTCGATGAGTTCCGCACGATACAGTTCCGCATCATCCTTCATATCCCCAAGATCTTCTGTTACCGTAATATCTTCACCCTTATCATCATTAAAGATGTAGGCTTTCATTTCAAACAGGTCGATGATTCCTTTGAATTCATCTTCCTTGCCGATAGGCAGCTGCAGGATGATGGCGTTCTTGCCAAGTCTGGTCCTGATCTGATCTACGGCGCCGTAAAAGTTTGCACCAAGGATGTCCATCTTGTTAATGAAGGCCATTCTGGGTACGTTGTAGGTGTCTGCCTGACGCCACACGTTTTCTGACTGAGGCTCAACGCCGCCTTTTGCACAGAATACGCCGACAGCGCCATCCAGTACACGCAGAGAACGCTCTACTTCCACTGTGAAGTCAACGTGGCCGGGAGTATCGATAATATTGATACGGTACTCAGGCTCATTGGGATCAACCTTACATTCGAAATGCTTGGTCCAGTGGCATGTGGTAGCAGCTGATGTGATGGTGATACCTCTTTCCTGTTCCTGCTCCATCCAGTCCATGGTAGCAGTACCTTCGTGAGTATCCCCGATCTTATAGTTAACACCGGTGTAGTACAGAATACGCTCTGTCAGAGTAGTCTTACCTGCATCGATGTGAGCCATAATACCAATGTTTCTGGTTCTCTCTAGTGGATATTCTCTTCCAGCCAAAGGTTTTTCCTCCTTAATTTTGTATCCCGGGCCTAAGCCGCAAGGACGCTCTCACCCGGATTAGAATCTGTAGTGAGAGAACGCCTTGTTGGCTTCTGCCATTTTGTGCATATCTTCTTTTCTCTTAACTGCGGAGCCGGTGTTATTAGCTGCGTCAAGAATTTCGTTTGCCAGTCTTTCTTCCATGGTCTTCTCGCCTCTCTTGCGGGAGAAGGTTACAAGCCATCTCAAGCCAAGCGCCTGACGTCTGTCAGTCCTTACTTCGATCGGCACCTGATAGGTGGCACCACCGATACGTCTTGCCTTTACTTCGAGAACAGGCATGATATTGTTCATCGCTTCCTCGAAAACTTCAAGAGCCGGCTTTCCAGCCTTTTCTTCAACTCTGCCAAACGCACCATATACAATTTTCTGTGCAACACCCTTCTTACCATCCAGCATAATGTTGTTGATAAGCTTGGTGACTACCTTGTCGTTGTATAAGGGGTCTGCCAGTACGTCTCTTTTCTGAATATGTCCTTTACGTGGCACGGTTCTTCCCTCCTTAATTATAATCTGCAATTAAATCATCGGTACTCACATGTGTCTGATACTAACAATACACTTAATGTGTATTACACCCAATGTGTTCGTGCGGTCTATCTGTTCGCTTAAAAAGTGAAAATCAGAATCCCAACACTGAATTAGTTCGCTCTGTGGTACATGGAAAATAAGAAATTATTTTCCTGCCTTAGGTCTCTTAGCACCGTATTTGGAACGGGCCTGACGTCTGTTCGCAACGCCTGCGGTATCCAGTGTACCTCTGATGATGTGGTATCTGGTACCGGGAAGGTCCTTAACACGGCCGCCTCTGATCAGAACAACGCTGTGTTCCTGCAGATTGTGTCCTTCTCCGGGAATGTAGCTTGTAACTTCGATTCCGTTGGAAAGACGAACTCTGGCGATCTTTCTAAGAGCTGAGTTAGGTTTCTTAGGAGTAGCTGTTTTAACAGCGGTGCAGACACCTCTCTTCTGAGGAGCGGAAGCATCCGTAGCTTTCTTGTGAAGGGAGTTGTACCCTTTCTGGAGAGCCGGTGCGGTAGACTTCTTTACCGATGTCTGACGTCCTTTTCTGACTAACTGGTTAAATGTTGGCATTCTTTTTCACCTCCTGCGGTATAGGTTAATGTGTCGTTAAACGCATGCATAAGAAAAAAATGCACCCAAATGCACGCTAGAATAGTATACGTGCTTGTGGATGCATTTGTCAATACATTTTCTTTAAAATAAGTGTAAAATAATGGCAGACAGCTGTGTTTTCCTTCTTCTTATGTAAAAAGGCGCTTCAGATGCTCCTCCGCTTCCTTCACAGAGCTCTCCACCTTCCCCCTTACTTTGTCCACACAGCCTTCCCCCTGGCCGGTCACAAATCCCGATACCGGCACCTCCGGCATCTCTTCCTGCACCTTTCTCATCCTTCTCTCCAGCGTCTCCCATTCTTCCTCGTAGCCTTTCAGGAATTTATGGGCTTCCCTGGTATGGGCCGCCTGCTGCCTGCACAGATTTATAGCCTCCCCGATACAGACCGACGCCCGTTTCAAAAGGACCTCCCGCTCGATTGACTGGGCCTGAATAGCTGCCAGCTCTTTATTTTTTGCCGACAGGATCTCCTGGAGAGATGTTATCTGCCGTTTGGCGGATTCTATCTCGTACATGAGATTATCTATTTCTTCCCTGCCGGTTCCTGTTTCCCGTAAAGTTGTATCGCTGTTCACCATTTTTGCTTCCCTCGTACAGATAACGTTTTCCATTTTCCATTTTACCACATCTTCAGGGGATTGCACAGCTAACGTCCATACATTCTGATTTCCTCATACATTTTCCAATTCGTCAAATGCATCCTGGCTAACCGGATAATAATAATAGAAGCCCGTGGCATAATTGCAGCCGATACTTTTAAGATACTCTGCCTGCTCTCTGTTTTCCACTCCCATACATATCACCTTCAGTCCCAGCTCCCCGCAGAAATCCATAACGCTTTGTATGACCTTTTGTCCCTCCGGCTTATTAACATGGCGTATAAGATCATGGCGAAGCTTTATACTGTCCACTCCGCACTCCAGATATTCAAAAAAAACGCTGTCCAGTTCAAGCCCCGCAAGACAAATATGGAATCCGAACCGGCGCAGCGTTTTAATCGTCTCCATAAAAATATGGGAACGGCTCATCTCAACCAGCTGATTCAGCTGAACAACAATCTGATCCCGGTCAATCCCATATTGGGACGCCGTTGCATCCAGTTCCCGGGAGAACTGTTCATCTCCAACATTCTCTATGGTAAAGTTGAACAGAAGCTGCAGACGCCGGCCCTGGTCCGCTTCCATTTTCAGGAAACGGCAGCCCTGCCGGAAGATATCCATATTCATTTTTCCCGTCAGTTGCTTTCTCTTAATCACATCCAGAAAATCCCCGGGCTGCAGCAGCCCTCTCCCCGGATTCTGCCACCGCACGAGCGCTTCCGCTCCCATAATCTTTCCGGTGCGCATCTCAACTACCGGCTGCAGATACATGATAAATTCCTGATGCATCAAACCATGAATCGCCTCATGTTCCATGGCATAGCCTGTAACGGTTTCTTTTTCCACCATTTCATCATACACAGCGTACTCCATATAATGGTTGCGGGAAAACTCCGCTGCTATTTCGGCCCTCTGAATGGTCTTTAAAGGCTCTGTTTCCAGACCGGACATACGGTATATCCCTGTATGCGGTTCCAGAAAATACCGCTTCTGCCGGCTCTTCATAGCTTCCGTTATAGCCTCGTAAATATCCCTGACTCTTTTTTTTATGCTGTCAACACTTGTATACCGCAAGAAAAACACATAGTAAAATTGATTGAATCTCGTCATGGCCTCGGCCCCGTCCTCCAGCATGGGGACGCAAATGTCACGGATAAGCTGAAGCACCTTTTCAGATTCCGGATAGCCATAAATATGGCTGATCGTGTCAAGCCCGGCATCCAGAAACAGGATGGCATAATGTTCTCTGTTGCCATCCGTAATACATTCTTCAAATTTCTTTTTCCAGGCCGTGAAATTATCCCCGCCTGTCAGTTCATCCTGAAAAGCAAGCTTTACCACCTGTCTGCGTTTTTTTATGAGATACCATACCAATAGCAAAATGGAAAGCAATAAAAGCAGGATGGAGATCCAGGCGATAACGGCGGGGCCATCTTCGCCCTGATAAGCCTCCTCTGCATACTGCACCAGCAGGCTTTCCGTTTGTTCCTCATTCACCTTGCGCAACGCAGTTTCCAATGCTTCTTCTGCCGTCTTTCGCATACTTTCGGTATAAGCAAGGCAGATGCTGGTTATATCTTCTCCATTCTGGTACGAGATTATGGTCTCTCCCTTACGTAATCCAGCTGCTTCCAGTTCCTCATCAGTAAGCCCCAGGGTCCAGATCGCATCCACCTGCTTCTTTTCCGCCAGTTCCAGCCGGTTATCGTCTCCGGAGCCTTCCACATACCTGATTTCCATAGCTGCCTGTTCGGCGGCGGCCTCCAATAAGTCGGGCAGAATACCCTGATAGGCGTCTTTTTGGGTATCATAGAACTCAAAGGGCCAGGAATCCGGCATTCCTCCCACATAGATTTCTTCGTCTCTTCCCCATACCGTCTGAAAGGGCATAAGCAGCCATACAGCTGCAAATACAGCAGCGGCAGCAATCCCCTTCCTGATATTATCTTTTTTACGTTTTCCCCTCATTATTTCTCTTCCACTTTCTGTTCTGCCGTCTGGTTCAGCTGTATTTTATGGCGCTGTATCTGCCCCCACACATTTTTCTTTTTCCGATATCCGATAAATGCTGTCATTCTCGTAAAAGCCTGTATGAAACGGAAAAACACGCTTTCTGCGATACACAGGTATATAGACTTAAGCACATCCATAAAAGACAACCGGATATTCTGTGTATATATCCTGGCAAAAAAAGCCGTAATAGTCAGTACCGCACCGTAAAGGGCATATATGAGAAAAAACAGGATCATAAAAGGTACATTAATCAGATTTACCGCATATGCCAGGATGATGGTCACAAGTCCGAATAACTCGATAAACGGGGATAACAGCTCATATACAAAATAATAGAAATAAGATACATAGCCAACCACTCCATATTCCGGGGAGAAAAACATGTTCCGGTGTTTTTTCAGACACTGGAACAATCCAAGATACCACCGCCGCCGCTGTTTTTTCAAATCCCGTATGGTAGACGGGCACTGGCTCCAGCAAATTGCATCAGGAACATAACGGATACTATAAGGAATTTTGTTAATACGGCAGAAAGAATGCAGCTTGACTACCAGTTCCATATCCTCACCCATGGTGCCCGTATCATATCCTTTTACAGCCGTTACCATATCCTTGCGGAATAACCCGAATGCTCCTGATATAATCAGGTTTCCATTGAATTTATCCATAAATACCCGGGAGGCCATAAAGGATCGATCGTACTCCAGAATCTGCATCCCCACAATTGGACTCCAGGGCATATGGTAATCCACAAGCTCTCCCTGTTTGAGCACGGCACAGTTTGAGATACGGACAAGTCCCCCCACCGCTATAATGGTATCGTCCTGAAGAACAGGCTTTACAATTTCCTTTAAAGAATCCCTTTGCAGGACACTGTCTGCGTCCATACAGATGAAATAAGGGTATCTGGACGCATTAATTCCTACATTGAGGGCATCGGCTTTTCCTCCATTCTCTTTCCGCACAAGCGTGAGTTCTATTCCGTTCACCACAGCTTCATAAACACTGCTTACTTTTTTTGCGGGAATCTGGCAGTTGATCGGCCGATTCACTTCTCTCAGCGGAAAGGCATCAAGCAGGACCTGTGTGGTGTTATCCTTGGAACCATCGTCAACCACAACAATTTCATACAGCTTATAGTCCATCATCAGAAGAGATTTCACGGTATCTGCCACCGTAATTTCTTCATTATATGCAGGCACTACTATCGTAACCGGCACGTAATAATCATGGGATATTTCATTATGGTATTTCTTCTTTTTCTTTTCTTTATATAAATCCAGGGAACCATATATGACCGAAAGCATAAGAAAAGTGGAATAACCGAGCAGATAAATTACAAACATGACACCAACACAGCTGTAAAAAAGCTTAACTGCATCAAACATATCGTATCCCCTCTTCCCTGTCCTTCTGCCGGATTTCATCCTTTTCCAGAACGTAATTCAAAATTTCCCTGGCATAGCGATCTCTGCCGTTATAGATATCAAAGAGCTGCGGCTTCGACAGTCCAAGCCCTGCAATAAGTGCTTCGGCACAATTAAGACGCACATACCAGTTTGATGCACGCAGCCCCTCTTTCAGGCAGATTACCGTGTCCTCTCCGGGATAGGAGGAAAGGGCAGATGCCGCCATGGCAGCAAATTCCCAATCCACATATTCCTGATAACGTACATAATTCTGAAGGATCTCCCTTACCGGTTCATATGGATACCTCCGGAAATAACGGATCGCTTCCAGCTGTATTTCCTTATCCTCATTCGCCCCATCCAGAAGCGTAAGAAACGCAGACTGGAATTCTCCTGTAAAAAAACGGATAAACTGCATAACCGGAAGTACAAGCGCCGTCGCAAACTCCTTCCGGTGCCCAAAAAGCAATCCCGCAAGTTCCCTTTTATCTCCGCAAAAGCTTAAAAGGCCGTCTGCCAGCAGCTTCCTGCTATGATATCGCTCATTATCATCCAGCTTTCTCCATGCGGCAAGAACTGCTTCCGTGTTACCGATGGAATAAAAAGCCCTCAACGCATTCTCCCGTACACTTACATCCTTGCTGATGACCATTTCCATGAGAAAATCCATCAGGCCATCAAAGCTCTTTCTCCCGCAGTCTATTCCCAAAATCCCCACCAGGTAAGCAAAATATGCCTGTTCTATCATATCCCGTTTCCGGTAAACTTCCGTCAGTTCCAAAAAAACACCACGCATATGCTGCAGATACCTTGCCGCATATGCCTCCGGCTCCCGCTTCTTCACCTCCAGCACAGAATCCTCGAAAGCCGACAGATTTTCCACCTTTCTCAAATCTCTGCCCATTCTCCGGAAATGTGCGGCATCCGGTTCCTTTTCTTCCTTCAGCAGTCCTATCTGTTCCGTTATTTTATCCACATATGACAAGCTTCTTCTGATAAATTTTTTCCCATTGTGCCTGTCAGCAAAAATATATAGAATATTGAAAATCAATACGGAAATACAGCTTGCCATATAGATATAAAGAATGACCTCTGGCTTAAATGAAAGCACATGCATATGCTTCCTCCTTGTATCAGTCGGTTTTTCCCGCCCACTTTTCCTTAACCACATAATAGGACTGCTTCAGCCTTTCATGATAAGAGGGATTTCTCCCCCATCCATTCAGCTTCAGTTCTCCCATCCTTATTCTTTCCCCTTTATTCTGTGATGTATCAGCTCCTGCATATATGCTTTTAATTTTAAGATTCTCTATTCCATAATGTTCATAATAGTCATCATGGATCTGTTGTTGGGCAGGATTTGAAAAATTAAACAGCTGCCAGGGCAGACGTATTTCTATATCATCCGCGTTTATATAAAAATCAGAAACCGAATTATAATCCTCATCCGAAGGGTTCCCATTACCAAATGTCAGCCGTCCCGTCTCGAATTTCTCGGACATCTTGTCTTCTTCATATAAAGCGTTTACCATTCCCAGCTGTAACGCCAGATATATTTTTTTAAATACGGGGGAATCTTTATCCGGTATTTCAAAATACGGGTTTTCTTCCCCATAATCTTCTGCAAAAATAACACGGAAGGCTTCGTAGCGCTCCTGCACCAGGACTCTGCTGTTTTCTCTGCCGTTCAGTACAAGTAAAAAATCAGCCTTTCTGTCGAATTTCACATCCTCCCCATCCGCATAATAACTTCCTGAATTCGGCGTGACATCCACAGGAATATATATTGTTTCCGTTTCCGCATCATAATTGTCTTTATGGACTCTGAAATACAAAAATTTTTCATCATATTTCATATAGAGTCTGATATTTCCGTTATCCGTAAGTAAATCATCCTGTGTCCACTCCCCCACATCCCCGTCCGTATAGCACACGCTTGTTTTTTCACCCGGATCAAAAGCCATAAGGCCGAAAAACTGTTCGTTTGTCTGAAAATCACTCCAATAAGCAGTTTTGGTTAAATCAATATTTGCCATGGTATTCCAGGTCCGTTTAAACCACTCATCCTGCCATGAAAAAATCACACAGCCTGCACAGCCCGCCTTCCGGATGTCTTCATAGCTTTCCACCAGTGCCTCACCCTGCTCTTGCTCCGACATATATCCCTGGGACCTGGCAGTAAAAAAATCCAGCTGCGCCCGTCCCCTGGAGGTAGGGGTACCAAACTCGGAAATGACCACCGGCATTTCGTGGTGCCGGCTAAGCATTTCCAGGTAAATGCCATAGGTATTGTATTCTCCGTCCTTCAGGCGATACTCCTCAGCAAACGGCAGTTCTCCTTTCCATGTGTCATAATGCGCCAGATAATCAGGGTAATAGGAATAAACATGGTAGGAAGCAAACTGGCCGGATTTATAGCGATCCGTAGTCAGAATATGTTCCACATCCACCTTTGCACATTTCATAAAGAGCCGTTCCACCTCTTCCGGATAATCCAAC
This sequence comes from Eisenbergiella sp. OF01-20, assembly GCF_003478085.1. NCBI lineage: Bacteria > Bacillati > Bacillota > Clostridia > Lachnospirales > Lachnospiraceae > Eisenbergiella > Eisenbergiella sp. OF01-20. The sequence continues at coordinate 20,012 of NZ_QUES01000028.1, forward strand.
GGATCTGTGGCAGGCCAATTGGAAAAAGCAAGCAGTCTTTGCTCATTGTATTTACCGCTTTCGTACCGGATGATGTTGTCACCTGTCTCAGCCAGCATAGCCTCAAAAGGGGTAGCCTGCTCCGAGGTATACATATAGTTTCCCTGGTAACTGTTATTTTCAGGCTTCATATGATCCGTATAAGCCACGGTCACATCTTCCCATTCCACCCCTAAAATATAGCCCAGAACCCACTCTGAAATATCCTTTGTATAAACACCGCTTGCGCCGGAGGCCTGGTAACCCAGACGTATTTTCTTCCTTCCATGAATCACATCCACCAGTGTTCTGCAATCCTGTATCAACGTTTTACGAAAGGAATCATCATAAGCGTCTACATGGGAATTCTGGACATAATCATTTACCCATACCCCATGCAGGACATAAAGAGGTTCCGGATTTTCTTTATTATATTCGTAAACCGCTTCATAAAAATCAGGTTGCAGTATCGTATAAACCCGGATGGTATTAGCACCCATCTCCTGTATCAGGCCAAACCATCTGAGATAGGTTTCCTTATCAATAGCAAATTCCGTGGAAAAATGTCCCGGGATCCCTACCCCAAGATCCACCCCCCGTATCTCAAAGGGTTCCATTCCGTCCCCCGTATCCACCAGTATCTCCCTTCCCTGTGTGGAAGTGAATGTCCTGACTTCCCTGTCCCCATGGAAATCAATATAAAATCCCCACTGGTAATATGCCATATCTAACAACAAATACAGCAAAATGAATGAAACGGCCGCAATTAAAAATTTTTTCAAACTGTAATGCCCCCAATTAATGGTTGAACTTTTTATTCTTTGATTCGTGGCTGTAAAAACGCAGATCCTCTATATGCTCATCCAGCCAGCGCATACGCCTGAGCAAACGTGTTTCATACTGTTCCACGGCTTCTTCATAAGAACCTATTTTACGGAAATCTTCAGTTAGCAGGTCATTTTCGGGCAGGAAAGAGTATCCCCATTTTTCAAAATTACGCTCCGCTGCAGTCCCCAAATAAGCCTGGATATCTCTGATATCCGCAGTGACCGCTTCTTCGCTCAAAATACCCCTGCGCAGTTCCCTGTACCGGCTGATAATCTGTTCTGTAAATTCCTCGTCTTTACAGAGCATATAATACCATGGACGATCTTTCATAAAAAACCCGGACATAGGTGTTTGTTCTTCCATATAATTATCACAGCAGTTATTAAAATCCCAGACACACATCTTTAATTTCCCGCTGACATCTTTATAAAAATATGTGGAGTACAGACCGGCATCCGTATTCTGCGTCACCTCGTTTATAATGAAATAGTCCACAAAGCTTTCCACATCAATATACTTCTGATAACCATAGCGCACCGTATCATAATCATAGGAATACAGCGATTTCTCAAACTTTGAAAAATCCCTGCCGATATATTCCGTAAGCTCCGGCGTCAGTTTAGATGTCCCCGGATACTTTATCTCAAGCCTGCCATTTATTCTCTTCGCATAACTTGTAAAATTATCCAGATACTGCACATCATTGATACTTTCCCTGTCAGCACAGACAATATAACTGGATACACCGGCTTTTCCGTCATATTTGCTTACTTCTATCCTTCCTTCCCCAACGCTGATTTGTTCCGTCATGACATAGACACCCTGATATTCCTGATTAATAAAAACCTCACAGAACCGGACATCAGGTGCCCATTCCATGATCTGCCCGGACAGGTTATACCACATATAATTACGCATCAGAGTCTTATCCAGATAAGGCCCATGAAGCACCCAGGTACTGTCCCTCTCCATCCCCATTACCGGGAGCTCCCTGTCCGATCCATCTTCCTTTGTGAACTTGAACAGATATCCTGTCTTATCAAAAGTCCTGGAAGAATTGCCCCGGATCCTGATCTGAATCTGTGATTCCGTATCAGGATTCGAGGATAATGTATTTAATTCTCCCGCCGCCTCATATATTTTCATATCCGCCCGGATATAACTATTTTTCATATTCCTTACCCGCTCACCCTGTTCCGGCTTTCCGGGTATGATTTGTCCCTCCGTATCAATACTGACAATCGGCAGGCGTGTGGAAAAAGTTCCGGCTGCAACAGACAGGCTGCTATCTTCCACATCTGTATTATATGTCAAATGCTGCCGGATTCGTTTGTTTTCCGGGTCTATATGTCTGGAAAGCAGCAGAGCGGCCAAAAGCAGGGCTATTACAAAACCGGCATATATTTTCCTACTATTCATAGCTTTACCCGCTTATTTCGTCATTCTGTGTCACAATATTTACATATTCAATCGATTCCAGTTCATACAGCATTTCCACGATACTTTTTTCCTTTTTATTGGAAAGAAGATAGGTTTTTCTCGGCATTTCAAATATCAGTTCTATCGATTCCCTGCTTGTATTTTTTACACGCAGCATCGCTTTTGCTTCAAAATAATCGAATACCACTGCTTCGATCCGGCGCTCCATATTCCGTGCCCCCCGGATAATAAGAAGTATCCGGTTATCATTTTTAACTCTGCCAAGTACAAAGAGCACGGCAAAGACAGCGGCGCTGCCCGTTACCGCAACCACATAATCTCCCACGCCGCAGCAGATGCCGACAATTATTGTCCAGAAAATATACGCGGTATCTCTGGAATCCTTAATTGCCGTACGGAATCTGACAATAGACAGCGCGCCGACCATACCTAATGAAAGAGCTATATTATTTCCGATTACCGTCATTACCGTCGCCGTAAGAATGGTCAGGGCTACCAATGATACATTGAATTTTTTCGAATAAACGCCGCCTGCATGTGTAAAATAATAAGATAAATAAATAACACCGGATAGGATTACCGCAACTATTATGTGCAGAAGAATCTCTTCCGCAGACAGAGAACCGGATTCCTGGAATATAGTATAAATATAATCTTTCATCTTTTTCCTTTCCTGAGACATCAGCGATGATAATTTAAAAATTATAATGGAGTCCCGCACTTCTGGATAAACAATATTTGCTGACGGAAGTAGGTGATTTGCCTTCCAGGCTCACCATCTGTTTAATATAGCTGAGCAAGAAGCCATTATATTTTACTTCCATCACCACAAGATACGGATCCAGCACAGGATTTTGATTTAATGAGGGGGAAAACAGGCGCAAATCACTTTCCGTTGCCTTAATCGCAAAATCAAAGGTGATTCTTGTTTTATTTTCACTGGCAACATAGGCCTTCCTCTGATACTCCACGATTGCTTTTGGCCTGTAACACAGCATATTCATCAATCCATAACATTCCCGGGCAAAAGCGTCCCTATAATGCAGAAGAGAGGAATACCTCCCTTGGATCAACTCCTCTGCATGCTCCCGGCTGAGACGGAGGGAGCGTTTTTTCTGGTTTTCACCTTGTTTCTGCTTCATTTCCAGCATTGCAAAATCGGAATCAGGCGAATACGTCCTGAGTCTTATTTTTCTTCTTATCTCCAGCCCGTCTTCCTTTTCATAAAAATCCCGTTCCTGCATCGTATCGAAATATAAACTTCTAATGGGATAACCGTTTACTCCGTTATGGGTATCCGGCTTAAGCACCTGTACGAAGGTATGATCAAGTCTGCGGAACTGGTCATAGGAAAGCAGATATTTTTTCTCCTGGCGCAATACTTCGTTCATACTTATACCCCTCTGTCAACTTTCCGTTTCCATAAGCTCCAGGCAAGGTTTCAGATAGTGCCAGGAAAATCCGAGATTCCTGTAAGGATATTGTTCCTTCAGTTTTTCCCAACTGTCAAAGACTGCCTCAATACCGTCATCATGGTAGGTGTTCTCATCCGTCAGGCCATGATACCCCTGCATCTGCATTTCTGTGATATTAACAATCCCTTTATTATATTCCTGTGCAAGCTTAAGCTCTTCTTCTATTTGCCCGGCTTCGTCTTTCTTGTTATAGTTCATGACCGCGATTCCATCGCAGCCGTTTTGTATTAATTCTTCAAGAAAACCAGATAACCCAATCCGATCGTAAAAATTAGGAATACAAACAATGACAGCCAGGTTTTCTTCTTTCGCTCTTTCGTAGGTTCTGACACAATTTGTCACGTACTGTTTCATACAGCGTTCCTGATCCGCCTCCCATTCCTCCAGCAGGTAAGGCTCCACATCCAGCACGATACCGGTAAATCCCCCTTCTTCTCCCGCCTTTGCATTCCATTCCGCTGCAGTATCCACGACATCCAGCATGGATTTTCCATCCTCTTCCACACCCCATTCCGCAGCTCCGGCCAGATAATAAACCAGTTGTTTCTTTTCCTGCCGCCGTCTCAGATAATCCAGAACAACCGTTTCCTTTGTATCCGAAGATATCTGCTGATAAATGGCTATGCACCCCAGCTTTTCCATGGCCTTTTCCACTTCTGCTTCCAACTCCGGACGCAGATATTCCTCCTCCCATGAGAAAATACTGGTTTCACTTACAAGCTCGGAGACTGTTTTATCCCTCCGTCCGCATCCCGACAGAAGAGATACTGCTATTTGTATACAAACACCGCTGATAATGATGGGACCCATCCTCTTATTTTTCACTAGCCTATCACCGTATCCCAGAAAAAACCTTGAAAGATTTATTGAATATGATTCCTCTTTATATAACTGTTACATTATATATATTATTTACATAATATTAACACTTACTTTATCAGCAGGCAACAAATATCAATTTAATACGTTTTATCGTATACTATATTATATTTACCATTTATCCCTACGGCAAGAATACGGAAAGATCCAAAACAGGCATGGAAAAATTTCCATGCCTGCAATATAGCTTTATTCACTTCAGATAATGTCCGGATTCCGGTTATTCATTACCGTCCGCGATGGAAGCCGCCAGTTCATCCGCTTCTTCCCCGCCTTCATAATCATCCGCTTCCTCTGTGATGATATCCACTTCCTCATCCGGCAGCAAATCTTCATCCATGCCTTCGTCAAAATCGAATGCATCATCCAGATCCAGCATATCATCCATTGCAATGTCCGTATTGAGGTGAACATCACGATAACGCTTCATACCGGTTCCTGCAGGAATCAGTTTACCGATGATTACGTTTTCCTTCAGACCGATAAGAGGATCCACCTTGCCCTTAATAGCCGCTTCCGTAAGAACCTTCGTGGTTTCCTGGAAGGACGCTGCGGACAGGAAGGAGTTGGTAGCCAGCGCCGCCTTGGTGATACCAAGCAGTATCTGCTTGCCGTCTGCGGGCTGCTTTTCCTCTGCAGCCAGTTCTTCATTCAGATCTTCATAATCCAGGGCGTCCACAAGTGTTCCGGGAAGGTATTCCGTATCCCCGCTGTCTTCCACACGCACCTTTTTCAGCATCTGACGTACAATCACTTCAATATGCTTGTCGCTGATATCAACACCCTGCAGGCGGTAAACACGCTGTACTTCGCGGAGCATGTAATCCTGTACTGCACGGATTCCCTTGATTTTCAGCAGATCATGAGGGTTAACGCTACCTTCTGTCAGCTCGTCGCCGGCCTCCAGAATCTGGCCGTCCATAACCTTGATTCTGGATCCGTAAGGGATCAGATAGGCTTTGGATTCTCCGGTTTCATTGTTGGTAATGATAACCTCACGTTTTTTCTTGGTATCCTTAATGACCGCAACACCGCCGAACTCAGCGATAATCGCAAGTCCTTTGGGCTTTCTGGCCTCAAAAAGCTCCTCAACACGGGGAAGACCCTGTGTGATATCGTCACCGGCAACACCGCCGGTATGGAAGGTACGCATGGTAAGCTGGGTACCGGGCTCACCGATGGACTGTGCCGCGATAATACCTACTGCTTCACCCACCTGGACCGCTTCGCCGGTAGCCATGTTGGCGCCATAGCACTTGGCACAGATACCGTTTCTGGAACGGCAGCTTAAGATAGTACGGATCCTTACGCTTTCAACAGGCTCCCCTTTTTCGTTCACACCGATGCTCAATATCTTCTCCGCACGGGTGGGGGTAATCATATGATTGCGTTTAACAATTACATTTCCGTCACGATCCTTGATATCCTCACAGGATACCCTGCCGGTGATTCTGTCCTTCAGGCCTTCAATGGTTTCCTTGCCATCCATAAAGGCTTTCACTTCCATACCCGGGATTTCCGGACGGTCTTCACAGCAGTCCATCTCGCGGATAATCAGCTCCTGGGATACGTCAACCATACGTCTGGTCAGGTATCCGGAGTCGGCGGTACGCAGAGCCGTATCGGACAGACCCTTACGTGCACCATGGGCGGACATGAAGTATTCCAGTACGTCAAGCCCTTCACGGAAGTTTGATTTGATAGGCAGCTCGATGGTACGGCCGGTTGTATCGGCCATCAGTCCGCGCATACCTGCCAGCTGCTTGATCTGCTGGTTGGAACCACGGGCTCCGGAGTCCGCCATCATGAAAATATTGTTGTATTTATCCAGTCCTGCAAGCAGAACGTCGGTTAATTCTTTATCTGTCTCATTCCAGGTTTCCACAACCGCACGGTAACGCTCTTCTTCCGTGATAAGGCCGCGGCGGAAGTTCTGGGAAATACGGTCAACCGTAGCCTGTGCTTCGGCCAGCATTTCCGGTTTTCGTTCAGGTACCGTCATGTCGGAAATAGAAACGGTCATAGCAGCCCTTGTGGAATATTTATAGCCGGTAGCCTTGATATCATCCAGTACCTCTGCCATTCTGGAGGATCCATGGATATTGATAACCTTTTCCAGAATCTGCTTCAGTCCCTTTTTGCTGACATGGAAGTCAACCTCCAGCTTAAGGGCATTTTCAGGGATACTTCTGTCCACAAAACCCAGATCCTGAGGAAGGATTTCATTAAAGATAAAACGGCCCAGGGTGGATTCCACCACGTCGGAAGCTTCCGTTCCGTCAGCCAGTTCTTTCGTAATTTTAACCTTGATTCTGGAATGAAGGGTAAGAACATGGTTTTCATATGCCAGTATGGCTTCATTCAGGCTCTTGAAGTATTTTCCTTCTCCCATTGCCCCGGGTCTTTCCTGTGTCAGGTAGTAAATACCCAGTACCATATCCTGGGAAGGAACGGCAACCGGTCCGCCGTCGGAAGGCTTCAACAGGTTATTGGGGGAAAGGAGCATAAAACGGCATTCCGCCTGCGCTTCCACGGAAAGAGGAAGATGCACGGCCATCTGGTCCCCGTCAAAGTCCGCATTGAATGCGGTACATACCAGGGGGTGAAGCTTAATCGCCTTACCTTCCACCAGAATAGGCTCAAAGGCCTGGATACCGAGCCTGTGCAGGGTAGGGGCACGATTCAGCATAACGGGATGTTCTTTGATAACATCCTCCAGGACGTCCCAAACCTGGGGATCCAGTCTTTCCACCAGTTTCTTTGCATTTTTAATGTTCTGGGAAATTCCTCTTGCCACCAGCTCCTTCATAACAAAGGGCTTGAACAGCTCGATAGCCATTTCCTTGGGCAGGCCGCACTGGTAAATTTTCAGTTCAGGCCCCACTACGATAACACTTCGCCCGGAGTAGTCAACACGCTTGCCCAGCAGGTTCTGACGGAAACGTCCGGATTTGCCCTTCAGCATGTCGGAAAGGGACTTCAGCGCCCTGTTTCCGGGGCCTGTTACCGGACGGCCTCTTCTGCCGTTGTCGATAAGGGCATCCACCGCTTCCTGGAGCATTCTCTTTTCGTTTCGGACAATGATATCCGGAGCACCCAGCTCCAGCAGTCTTTTCAGACGGTTATTTCTGTTAATAATCCTGCGGTACAGATCATTCAGGTCGGAGGTGGCAAAACGCCCGCCGTCCAGCTGTACCATAGGACGCAGATCCGGAGGAATAACCGGAATAGCATCCAGTATCATCCATTCGGGACGGTTTCCGGACTCCCGGAAAGCCTCCACAACCTCCAGGCGCTTAATGATTCTGGCGCGCTTCTGGCCGGTGGATTCATTCAGTCCTGTTTTCAGTTCTTCCGATTCCTTTTCCAGGTCAATTGCTTCCAGCAGCTCTTTGATGGACTCAGCACCCATCCCTGCACGGAATTTATTTCCCCAGGTTTCTCTTGCATCCTGGAATTCCTTCTCGGAAAGCACCTGCTTGTATTCCAGATTGCTCTCGCCCGTATCCAGCACGATATAAGAAGCGAAATAAAGTACCTTTTCCAGCACTCTGGGGGAAAGATCCAGAATCAGCCCCATACGGCTGGGGATACCTTTAAAATACCAGATATGGGAAACCGGCGCCGCCAGTTCAATATGTCCCATACGCTCACGGCGGACGCTTGATTTGGTGACTTCAACACCGCATCGGTCGCAGACAACGCCTTTGTATCTGATTTTCTTGTATTTACCGCAGTGACATTCCCAGTCCTTGGTAGGCCCGAAAATACGTTCACAGAACAGGCCGTCCCGTTCCGGTTTCAGGGTTCTGTAGTTAATGGTCTCAGGCTTCTGAACCTCGCCTCTGGACCAGTCCCTGATCTTCTCGGGTGATGCCAGGCCGATCTTGATCGCATCAAACGTCATGGGCTGATATACTTCATTTTTTGTAGTTGTTTCAGACATTGTGCACTCCTTCCAAAACTATTCCATGATTTCCTCGATTTCCTCAAGGCTCTCATCCATATCGAATTCCAGGTCATCATCGGCTTCCTCTTCTTCAGCAGTTACCAGTTCGCCGCTCTCGTCGTCGAATTCCTGGGACTGATATCCGAGTTCACCAAGAGAATCTTTTTCAAGCTTCTCATAACCTTTGGAGTCACCTTCGATTTCGTAACGGTAATCCGTATCACCGTAGTCCACCGTTTCCATGATTTCCACTTCCGTATTGTCCTCACGCAGAACCTTAACATCCAGCGCAAGAGACTGCAGCTCCTTCAGCAGAACCTTGAAGGATTCCGGAATGCCGGGCTCAGGGATATTTTCACCCTTGATAATGGCTTCGTAAGTCTTTACACGTCCCACAACGTCATCGGATTTAACCGTCAGGATTTCCTGCAGGGTATACGCAGCGCCGTAAGCTTCCAGCGCCCAAACTTCCATTTCTCCGAAACGCTGCCCGCCGAACTGTGCCTTGCCGCCGAGAGGCTGCTGGGTTACCAGTGAGTAAGGGCCTGTGGAACGGGCATGGATCTTATCGTCTACCAGATGATGCAGCTTCAGGTAGTGCATGTGGCCGATGGTTACAGCACTGTCAAAGTACTCTCCGGTACGGCCGTCGCGCAGCCTTACCTTACCATCCCTGCTGATGGGAACGCCCTTCCACAAATCTCTGTGGTCTCTGTTCAGTGACAGATACTGCAGAACCTCCGGGCGCAGCTCCTCTTTATGCTTTGCTTCAAATTCCTCCCAGGACAGGTTCACATAATCGTTCGCCAGATCCAGGGTGTCCATAATATCAATTTCGTTCGCGCCGTCAAATACAGGCGTTGCCACGTTAAAGCCCAGGGCCTTAGCGGCAAGGGACAGATGGATTTCCAGTACCTGTCCGATATTCATACGGGAAGGCACGCCCAGGGGATTCAAAACGATGTCCAGAGGACGTCCGTTAGGCAGATACGGCATATCTTCCACAGGAAGCACACGGGAAACAACACCCTTGTTGCCGTGTCGTCCTGCCATCTTATCACCGACGGAAATCTTTCTCTTCTGTGCTATATAAATGCGTACGGCCTGGTTTACACCGGGAGAAAGCTCATCGCCGTTCTCTCTGGTAAATACCTTGGCATCCACAACGATACCGTATTCCCCGTGGGGAACCTTCAGGGAGGTATCCCTTACTTCCCTTGCCTTCTCACCGAATATAGCACGAAGCAGTCTTTCTTCTGCAGTCAGTTCGGTCTCTCCCTTGGGAGTAACCTTACCTACCAGGATATCTCCTGCACGCACTTCCGCGCCGATCCGGATAATACCTCTGTCATCCAGATCCTTCAGGGCATCATCACCCACACCGGGGACATCCCTTGTGATTTCTTCCGGCCCCAGCTTGGTATCCCTGGCTTCCGCTTCATATTCTTCAATGTGGACGGATGTATATACATCCTCCTGTACCAGTCTCTCACTTAAAAGGACCGCATCCTCGTAATTGTAACCTTCCCAGGTCATGAACCCGATCAGAGGGTTCTTGCCCAGAGCCAGTTCGCCTTCCTGGGTGGAAGGGCCGTCCGCAATCACCTGCCCCGCACTCACATGGTTGCCCTTGAATACGATAGGTCTCTGGTTATAGCAGTTGCTCTGGTTGCTTCGTGCGAATTTGGTAAGGTGGAATTCCATCTTTTCCCCGTCATCGCAGGTCATCTTAATCAGATTGGAGGATACATAATCTATCGTACCCGGCTTCTTGGCCACCACACACACGCCGGAGTCAACAGCTGCCTTCACTTCCATACCGGTTCCTACCGCCGGAGCTTCCGTGGTAAGAAGAGGAACGGCCTGACGCTGCATGTTGGATCCCATCAGCGCACGGTTGGCATCGTCGTTTTCCAGGAAAGGAATCAGGGCGGTAGCCACGGAGAACACCATCTTGGGAGATACATCCATGTAATCAAACATGGCCTTGGGATATTCCTGTGTTTCTTCCCGGTAACGGCCGGATACGGAATTCCTTACAAAATGTCCTTCCGCGTCCAGGGCTTCATTCGCCTGGGCAACATGGTAATTATCTTCCTCGTCGGCTGTCATATATACAACATCTTCCGTTACCCTGGGGTTAGACGGATCGGATTTGTCTATTTTACGGTAGGGTGCTTCCACGAAACCGTACTCGTTAATTCTCGCATAACAGGCCAGGGAGTTGATCAGACCGATATTGGGTCCTTCAGGCGTCTCGATAGGGCACATTCTTCCGTAATGGGAATAATGTACGTCACGTACCTCAAATCCTGCACGATCACGGCTCAAACCGCCCGGTCCCAGCGCGGAAAGACGTCTCTTATGGGTAAGCTCTCCCAGCGGGTTATTCTGATCCATGAACTGGGACAGCTGGGAGGAACCGAAGAATTCCTTAACGGCAGCCTGTACCGGTTTGATGTTGATCAGAACCTGAGGCGAAATCTCTTCCGCATCATGCGTGGTCATTCGTTCACGGACCACTCTTTCCATCCTGGACAGACCGATACGGTACTGGTTCTGGAGCAGCTCGCCCACAGCCCTGATACGTCTGTTGCCCAGATGATCGATATCGTCTTCGTTTCCGATGCCGTATTCCAAATGAATATTATAATTAATGGAAGCCAGGATGTCTTCCTTCGTAATATGCTTCGGTATCAGCTCATGGATGTTCTTCCGGATAGCTTCCGCCAGCTCTTCCGGATCCTGGGAATATTCTTCCAGAATCTGTGCCAGGACAGGATAATATACCAGCTCGGTAACGCCCAGTTCCCTGGGATTGCAGTCCACATAATGGGTCAGATCAACCATCATGCTGGAAAGCACCTTCACATTGCGTTCCTCCGTCTGGATATAGACGAACGGCACCGCACAGTTCTGGATGGTATCCGCCAGCTCTGCGGTCACTTTGGTGCCGGCAGCCGCCAGAAGTTCCCCCGTCGTGGTATCTATCACATCCTCCGCCAGTAATGCACCCCGGATGCGGTTCTTAAGCATAAGTTTTTTGTTGAATTTATATCTGCCCACCTTCGCCAGATCATATCTTCTGGGATCGAAAAACATGGCATTGATCAGGCTTTCCGCACTTTCAACGCTCAGAGGTTCACCGGGACGGATTTTTTTATACAGCTCTAAGAGACCCTCCTGGTAATTCTCAGAAGTGTCTTTGGAAAAGCTTGCCTCTATCTTGGGTTCATCGCCGAACAATTCCCTTATTTCATCATTGGTGCCCACTCCCAGCGCACGGATCAGGACTGTGATGGGAACCTTTCTTGTACGGTCCACGCGGACATAGAAAACATCGTTGGAATCCGTCTCATACTCAAGCCAGGCGCCTCTGTTGGGGATAACAGTACAGCTGTAGAGAGTCTTACCAATCTTATCATGGCCGATTCCATAATATATGCCGGGTGAACGAACAAGCTGGCTGACAATGACACGCTCCGCACCATTTATAACAAAGGTTCCTGTCTCAGTCATCAAAGGCAGATCGCCCATGAAGATTTCATGTTCTGTAATCTCTTCTTTTTCTTTATTGTAAAGACGTACCTTAACTTTTAAAGGGGCCGCAAATGTAGCGTCTCTTTCTTTACATTTCTCGATAGAATACTTCACATCATCTTCGCACAGTTCGAAATCCACGAATTCCAGGCTTAAATGGCCACTGTAATCTTCTATTGGAGAGATATCGTCAAAGACCTCTTTCAGGCCTTCATCGAGGAACCACTGATAGGAGTCCTTCTGGACTTCGATCAGGTTCGGCATCTCCAAAACTTCCTTCTGCCGTGAATAACTCATACGCATGTTCTTGCCGGTGGCAATTGGACGTATTCTGTTCTTTTCCATTGACATTTCACCCCGTTCTTATGATTTGTTCGCCATTCGTTCCCGCGAAGGCAGTGCCTGCACCTTAGGTGAAAGCAAACGAATCGGCATCTGCCGGCAGTAACAGAACCCTCCGACAGGCAGCTTGATATTAGTTTATCGGTATTACGCACAAAAATAGCATAACTTACCACAATAGTGCACTATCCATTCTACTACAAGAAAAATGGGAAGTCAACCAATATTTTTGTAAAATTGTGGATAACTTTGGAAACAGGTTACAGTTCAGACGCCCCTTTTTCCGTAAGCAGATTAAAAGGATAATAAAAAGAAACCTCTGCCGCACTGAATCAAACAGCATGGCAAAGGTTTCATAGTAGTCAGTCCAAAGTGTGTGAGTACTCCGATTATTTAAGAGTAACTTTAGCGCCTTCCGCTTCCAGTTTAGCTTTGATGTCTTCTGCATCATCTTTGGAAGCTGCTTCCTTAACAACCTTGGGAGCGCCGTCAACAACATCTTTTGCTTCCTTCAGGCCGAGTCCGGTAACTTCACGAACAACTTTGATAACCTTAACCTTGTTAGGGCCAACTTCTGTCAGCTCTACGTCGAATTCTGTCTTTTCTTCCGCTGCTTCTGCTGCGCCTGCACCTGCTGCTGCAACTACAACGCCTGCTGCTGCGGATACACCGAATTCTTCTTCACATGCTTTTACAAGATCGTTTAATTCTAATACGGATAATTCTTTGATTGCATCAATAATTTCCTGAGTGGATAATTTAGCCATTTTATTTACCTCCATTTAATTTGTTATTTTTCTTTTCTATGTGTTACGGATTATTCAGCTGCTTCTGCAGTATCCGCTGCCGGAGCCTCTTCTGCTGCTTCTGCTGCGGGTGCCTCACATGCGCCTGCGCCGCCTTTTTCAGCCAGCTGCTTCATGACGCGTGCAAAATTGGTGATAGGTGACTGGATGCTTCCAAGCAGTTTGGAAAGCAGTTCGTCTCTGGAAGGGATCTGGGAAATTGCAGCCATCCCCTGTGCGTCGTATACGGCGCCTTCCACTACACCGGCTTTGATTTCAAGCTTGTTCGCAGTCTTTGCAAATTTCGCAAGTTCCCTGGCAGGTGCGGTAGCATCTGCGGAAGAAATTGCGATTGCGCTGGGTCCTTCCAGGAAAGGTGCCAGTGCTTCAAAGTCTGTTCCCTTGAAAGCAAAGTTCATCATTGTGTTTTTGTAAACTTTGTAGTTGATGCCTGCTTCACGAAGCTGTTTACGCAGAGCGGTATCCTGTTCTACGGTAAGCCCGCGGTAGTCAACCAGTACAACTGACTGCGCGTCCTTGATTGCTTCGGAAATCTCTGCAACTACAGGTGCTTTAAGTTCAACTTTTGCCATTTCTTTACCTCCTTATAGATTTTTCTGAAAACGAGTTCAGTGCCGAAAAGGAGTAACGCCGCTGCGGCCGGAAGTCCTGAGACTGCAGCCGGATATAAAAAACCTCCCTGTGAAGACACAGAGAGGATAAGTTACGTAAATTCACGTTACAAACGTTAACTCTTTTCCTCGGCAGGCGTTCTTTCCTTATACCGGGCTACCGGTACCTGCTGTCTTCGGCTTGGTCAATTAAGACCTCATTCAGACTATCATAAAACATGTTTCCTGTCAATGTATTTTTTTACTTTCATGCCTGAATTCTCCCCGTATTTTCAACGCCAGGATAATATTACTTTGTGACCGTTTTATCCAGGGGCAGGCCCGTGGCCTTTTCAAACCGATCCGCCCATTCCTTGGTACGGTAAAAAACCAGCGCCCCCTGGCCGTTATCCCCTGTGACATAGAACCGCTCTTTTGCATCCGTCTCCTCAAGAAGTCCGTTCAGCACGCCCAGGATATTCCCGTCGATCCAGTCATATTCCATCTTCATGTCCCAGCTGTACGGTTGTCCCTCCCATTTCAGGAATACGGTTATTTTACCGGTGCCCTGCTCCCAGTCCGCCTTGTCCGTATCCTCCCCGATGTCCTCCACACGGTCAAGCGGGCTTCCCTTTGCCAGGGCAAGCATTCCTTCCAGGACATGGATATAGTCGGTACTCACATCCATGCCTTCAAAATCAAACCAGAATACCTGCGCAGGATAGGCGCTGATTTCCCAGTTTTCATCATAGGAGGGGGACCCAATCCCTGTCAGCAGCCAGGTATAAGGATAGCCTTCCACATAGGCCCGCATCCCGTATTCCTCCATGGACGCCCTGGCCGACTCCACCGTTTCCGGGGGCACCTCGAACCCCAGCGAGGAAAGCACCTGCACCTGGGTGTCCAGAGGCACATAATCCGGATAATCCTCCGGACGGAACTCTTCTTCCCAAGCCGGAACGGTTTCATGTACGGGATTATCCATACGTTCCTGAATCCGGCGCATATCTCTGCGCATGCCGCTCCATACGCCGATGAGCAGAAGCAGCAGAAGCAGAATAACGGTGCCCACGGCGAATGCCCGGACAGGCCAGTATTTCACCCGTTTCCCCGGAAGGTAACGAAGCCCTTTTTGTCCGCAGAAGGCGCACATCCGTGCCGCCTGGTCCGCACTCTCCATATTTTCTTTGGGAATGGGGATAAACTGGGCCTTATTTTTCTTGAACAGGAAAAACAGATATTCGGTTTCCACCACCCAGCCGAATTGTTCCCAGGGAAGAAAGCTTTTATTGCGGCCTGCCAGTGACTCCACAATGCCTTCCTCCAGAAACGTAATTTCCCAGTGCCCATAAATATCATTCTGCACATCTCCCGCCTTCAGCTTCCGTCTTATGCTTTTTTCCGGATCCGCTTTCCACCGTATCAGCATTATGAAAAGCAGGAGAAGAAAGAGGGCGGCAGGGAACAGAATGGTACGGTCGGTGGTCATGAAATACCAGATCACGGATGCGGCGGCAAAAACTGTTCCATAAATCCCGATCACCAGCATTTCTGTGCGGGGAAATCCCAGTGTCCTCCCGTTGATGACTGCGGCGGCTTCCCGGTATATCCAGATCCACTTTTCCTGCTCCATAAAAAAGGAAAAATGAAACCGGCCGGTGGCGCCGGGCACGGGCTCCTCCTGTGTCGGATGTGCCCCCGTCTGCGCCCGCGGCATCCCTCCGGCATCCGGGTCCGGACAAGGCGGGGGACAGACCGGATTCCGTATCTGATCCAGAAACGCATCCAGCTCCTGTCCGCTCTCAAATATACGCAGCGGCATGGGATACCAGGCAAGCCGTCTTTTGGACTGGGGATAGCCCAGCATGAGAATGCTGCCTGTTTTCCGCATTACGGTGATGCGCCCGCAGGGTATTTCACTGCAGCCGGCGGCACTGCATTTCAGCAGCCCGTCCTCCACCCACATAATACGCCGTTCCAGGAAATGCTCCTTTTTCAGGAAGCGGAAGGTACGCACCACATCCAGGATGACTGCCGCAAGGAATAAAAGCAGCAGGGCTGCACTGGCTACGGGAACCACAAACAGCTCCGCCAGGCACAGGACAAACAGAGTTATCCACATGGCAGGCCGTCTGCGGTACAGATCCGCCACCGCCCTGATGCAGAACTCCCACAGTTCTTTTTCCGTAAAGCGAAAGGAATATTTATACTGATTCATAAGCTTCCCTCAAAAAAAGCGGGTGAAATCCTGTCATTCCACCCGCAGATATGCAAATTTCCGTATCGGGGATCAGTAATTGCTTTCCCCGCCGTCACGGAAGTACGCGTCCGTCTGTTCCATATTTTTCGCCGGATTATACTTCAGGTTCAGGAACTGTTCATAGTTTTTCTGATAGCAGGTCTCCAGCTCTTTGCTGTAGCCTATTACCATATGAGGCTGTTCTTCCCCATAAAATTTCAATGCTTCCTGGGTTTCCGCCTCGGAAAGGTTTATGGAGAACATTTTCTTCGCCGTTGTGAAAAGCCGCATCTGGCTGGCGCTGTTTTTCCCTGTCCGCCTGTAATAATAACCCCAGAGCAAGTCGCCGTTGGACAGGATTTTTGCTTTTGGCCCGTCCATATAAATGGTCCATTTTCTTCCTACCCAGACATTTTTGCCGATGGGGTGCGCCTGGGAGAAATCCGCTTCGATAGCCGCCATGGAAACGGTGGTGTTGCTCCGCAGATACGCATTGATGGAAGAAATATATGTGCTGTTGAAATAATTGATAATATTATAGATGAAATAAATCAGCAGCAAAAGGGCGGCCGCCATGCATACCCAGAAAAAGCCTACAGACTGGCCCCCGATTTTAGCGGTATCCACTGTGTAAAGGTAAACCACATCAAATTCATTTTCCTCCACGCCCATCTCCGTCAGCGTTTCCCTGTAATATCTTTCCAGCTGTGAGCTGAGCTTCGTCCAGGTACCCGTAACCGTAGTGGGGGCCGGCGGCGCTACCGTTCCTGTCTCATCAAACCAATAATCCCAGGTTTCATCTATCTTGTCATAGAAATCGGTCTGCATATTCTTATTCATATAGACGCTGTAATAATACCAAACAGATGCATTCTGTTCATAATCATCAAAAGCATTGAATACAATATAGCTGTTACCGTCCACCCGGGTACTCTTATGGCCGGAAGTGGTATTGGTGGTTGTAGTACTGTGCTCCACATAATCCGTAAGATAATTTTCCACGTCTATGGTCACATATTTTCCTTCATAAGCATCCGGAGATGATGTCAGGTCAAGCTTTGTCGGACCGGTAATCACATCAAATATGGCAAATTTTGTCAGGGCAAGCAGACCGATTACAATCACGATAGATACAATAGCCCTCGTCATCCTTGATTTTCCGGATTTTTTCTTCAGTGTCTCCAGCATGTTTTTATCTCCCCTCGTTTCTGTTGTTCATTCCCGCAGGTTATACTCCGGGTTTGGTAACAAACCCTTCTCCGTCAATGGAAACCTCCGGAGAAAGGTTCTGCATATGACGGATTACCCTGTCTTTTTCGCTGCCGGCAAGAAGGGAGGTATAACAATCCTTCTGCATCGCCGGGATGAACTGAAAGCTCTTCAATGTCCCGCTTTCACTGTCCAGCGTAACCTTAACAAGACAGGTATCCAGTGTTTTGGAATTAAAAAGGAAATTCCCCAGGCTGTATATCACCGGGGTTTCCCCGAAATAGGCGATCCCCTGCAGCACATGGGGGTGGTCGCCGATGATCAAATCCGCTCCTGCCGCAGCAATCTGAGGCGCCTGCTCCTTCTGGGCCCAGTCCAGATCTGTAGTGCTTTCCGTTCCCCAATGGATGTAAACCACTACAAAATCACTTTCCGCTTTTGCTTTGGCAACCTCCTGAAGCAGCATGTCCACATTCCGGCAGCGGAATACGCCTGGAGAGCTCTCCGTGGCTCCTTTGGTATCGGGATTATCCACCCGTTCTATCTGCGTCGCGGAAAGAAAAGCGATCTTCACGCCGCCTGCAATAAAGTACACAGGCTTTACCGCTTCCTCCAGGTTCCGTCCCGCCCCTGCATAAGGCATCCCTATGGACTGCAGGGTATCCAGGGTATCCGTGAGGGATACCTCCCCGTAATCATACGAATGGTTGTTGGCAAGAGAAACCAGATCCGCTCCCATATCCAGCAGGTAGGAGGCATGGGCGGGATCCGCACGGAAGGTAAATGTCTTGCCGGGAGTGGGGGTGCCTCTTTTGGTATAGGTGAACTCATTATTCACCATAAAAATATCGGCTTCCCGCATCTGCCCGAGAAGTCCGGGATCGATGCTTCCCTCTATCCCCTTTCCGCGGCTTTTCATTTTGGACATAATGGCATAGCCGTCATCAAAAAGGATATCTCCGGCAAAAACAAGGGAAACCTCCCCCTCCGCGGAGGGTGTCACGGAATAGATGTTCTGTGCGTTCATCAGCTCCGGATCCGCCAGGATATCTGCATACTTCCCGGTCTCTGCCGTTTCTTCCTCCGCAGCCATAGCCGTTTCCCCGTTAAAAAGGGAGACCACCTCCCCTTCCACCGTAACGGCTGCCAGAGCCATCCCTTCACTGCCGAGAAAGGCCCAGCTCACAAGGAGCGCCGCACTGCCGAGAGAGATTGTGATGATCAGCGTCAGGAAAAAAATACTGATTCTGCCTGTCCGTTTCTTTCTTTTCCGTTCCGCCAAGCTTCTTCCTCCCTTTCTTTTTACTGGCTCCTTCCTGATCCTATTATCAGGGCTATTGTTCATTCCGTCAAGTCCATACGGTTAAAAGTATGTATGGGAAACAACAAAGCAACAGTTCAGATGGCCCTTTAAATCCCCTCCCCTGCTTGTCCCCGGCCAACCTTTTCCTCCATAAAAAAACACGGCCGATACATCGGCCGTGTCTGTGCTGCCCGCGTGAATTAATATTTGGCAACAGATACCTTTACACCAGGTCCCATGGTGGAAGCCAGGGTGATGCTTTTCAGATACTGTCCCTTCAGTGCGGAAGGTTTTGCCTTTACGATGGCATCCATAAGGGCGCTGAAGTTCTCAAGCAGCTTTTCTTCGGAGAAGGAAGCTTTTCCAACCGGAACATGAACGATATTGGATTTATCCAGTCTGTATTCAATCTTACCGGCTTTGATATCGTTGATAGCCTTGGTTACGTCCATGGTTACGGTACCTGCCTTGGGATTGGGCATTAAGCCTTTGGGTCCCAGGACTTTACCGAGACGTCCAACCACACCCATCATATCAGGGGTAGCTACTACAACGTCGAAGTCAAGCCAGCCTTCGTTCTGGATCTTGGGGATAAGCTCATCGCCTCCCACATAATCTGCTCCGGCAGCTTCTGCTTCGTTTACTTTATCGCCCTTTGCGAATACCAGTACCTTAACGGTTTTACCGGTTCCGTTGGGAAGGACAACAGCACCACGGATCTGCTGTTCTGCATGACGTCCGTCGCAGCCTGTTCTGATATGGACTTCGATGGTTTCGTCAAATTTGGCAGTTGCCGTCTTTTTTGCCAGTGCAATTGCATCAGCAGGTTCATAAGCGGTAGCGCGGTCTACTAATTTAGCAGCTTCGCTGTATTTTTTACCATGTTTCATTTTCAATTCCTCCGTTGGTTATTAACGCAGTACTTGTGTTTTCGGCTCACCCGTGCGGAAGGCCGGAATACTGCTCCCAATTAATTTGTTTTAGTCTTCTACTACAATACCCATGCTTCTTGCCGTACCAGCGATCATGCTCATTGCTGTTTCCAGGCTTGCAGCATTCAGGTCAGGCATCTTCATTTCTGCGATTTCCTTAACCTTGTCCTTGGAGATAGTTGCAACTTTGGTCTTGTTCGGAACACCGGAACCGGATTTTAAGTTGCATGCTTTCTTCAGCAGCACTGCAGCAGGCGGAGTCTTGGTTACGAAACTGAAGCTTCTGTCTGCGTAAACAGTAATTACAACGGGAATGATTAAATCACCCTTGTCTGCTGTTCTTGCATTGAACTGTTTGGTAAACTCAACAATGTTAACACCGTGCTGTCCGAGTGCAGGTCCAACCGGGGGAGCTGGTGTCGCTTTACCAGCAGGAATCTGTAACTTGATGTATCCTGTAACTTTCTTTGCCATGTCAGGCACCTCCTAAATATAATGTGGTATGGCGCAGCCAAAATGCACGTGATACACTCACGCGGCCCGTTTCCTCCGTAGCCTGCGGCCTTTCGGAACCGGAACGCTGCTTCCACAGTTCAACGGATTGCTCCATTAAACATCAAACTATTGTAATTTACGAACCTCTGCAAAACTGATTTCCACAGGGGTCTCCCTGCCGAACAGCTCTACATTAATCGTAGCGGTCTGCTTGCCGTAATCGATTCTCTGTACAACGCCAACCGTATCCTTCCAAGCCCCTGCAACAACAACGATCATATCGCCTTCCGCAAAGTCGATGGAAACATTTTCCTGTCTAATGCCAAGCGGTTTCATTTCCGCTTCCGTAAGCGGCACCGGTTTGCTTCCCGGTCCTACAAACCCTGTTACACCTCTGGTATTACGTACGACATACCAGGTATCATCATTCATGACCATGTTAATCAGGACATAGCCGGGGAACATCTTCTTCTGGACTGTTTTCCTTGCTCCGTTTTTCATTTCCACCACATCCTGCATGGGGACACGGACCTCCAGAATTTCTTCTTCCAGGTGCCTGTTTTCTATTGTCTTTTCAATGTTGGCCTTTACCTTATTCTCATATCCGGAATAGGTATGAACCACATACCAGTTTGCTTCTGCCATACGTTACCCCCACTGTTATTTTACAAGGAAATCAACTGCATACTGAAGGATCATGTCCAATATGGCAATGATGCCTCCCAGTACAATTGAAATTCCCACAACAGCAACGGATTGTTTCAGCAGCAGCTCCCTGTCCGGCCATGATATTTTCCTGAATTCTGCTTTTACACCATCAAAGAATTTCGGCTTGGACGCTTTTTCTTCACTTGAGGAATTTCCCATTACTTACACCTCTCTGTCCGTCGGGCTGATTACTTGGTTTCTTTGTGCGTTGTGTGCTTCTTGCAGAATCTGCAGTATTTGCTGGTTTCCATTCTGTCCGGATGTGTTTTCTTATCCTTTGTTGTGTTGTAGTTACGCTGCTTGCACTCCGTACATGCCAATGTGATTCTTGTACGCATGGTATTCCACCTCCACCTTTTTCTCTGTTAAGGATTTGCCAACAAATAGCTTGTGCAGTCAGCCGGGCTGACTGTACGAGTTATTTGTTGACAAATCCTAACCTATATTTTCTCACGATAGCTTCTCGTCTTTATTCACTCCATGAATGCCGACAAACGCCCGTGGCCAATACCCTTACGGGCAATTGGCATACCTGGTCTTTTGAGAATTTTAAGCATAAAAAAAAGACCTAAATCTCATCTCGCCATATGACTATAGCATAAGGGACGGCGCAAAGTCAAGTAATTTTGCAAAATCAAGGGGGAAATATCAAGAGGGAAAACAGAGGAGGATTGGTAACCGTTCAGGCAGGTCTGCGCGTTTACTGCACAGGCCGTGAGAAATCGCGGCGGCAGCATGGATCGGTTTCCCGGCCGCCGGGGCCGGCCATTGGGGCGGGCCTGAAACGGCCGGGGAAACCCGAACCCCGTCTTCATTAATCAGACGACAGTTTCACGGCGGGAAACAGGGCGGAAAGCTCTGTCCGGACGGCTCGCATACGGGTATCGTCGGGCATAGACGTCTCCGGCATGGGATATTGCAGGCCCAGAGCCTCGTATTTCCCCTTTGCCATGCTGTGGTACGGTAAAAGGCGCCATGCCGTGATATTATCGTAACCGTTCAGCAGGGAGGCTATGCACCGCAGCGTCCCGGGATCGTCGTTATATCCGGGGATTACGGGGGTGCGGATTTCCACGGCGGCCCCCTGTTTATGGAGATTTTCAAGGTTTTCCAGAATTCTTTCATTTCCCCTGCCGGTCCCTTTTTTGTGCATGGCGGAATCGGGGTGTTTGATGTCATATAGAAACAGATCCGTGTAGGGGAGCACTTGTAAAAAAGCGGACCAGGGTACATCCCCGCAGGTATCGACGGCAACAGGTATCTTTTCTTTTTTCAGCAGCTTCATGACTTCTGCGAGGAACGCGGGCTGCAGAAGGGGTTCGCCGCCGGAAAAGGTGACGCCTCCGCCGGAGCGGACGTAGAAGTCTCTGTCCTCCAGAAGGAGGCGGGCCGCCTCCTTTGGCTCCATCTCCCGGCCGTAAAGCTTCAGGGCGCCGGGCAGGCATTCCTCCGTGCAGGCGCCGCAGCCGCTGCAGGCATCAAAGCGGATGTGGTGTTCCTTTCCCGGAAAGCTGTGAAGGCCTCCGGGGCATACCCGGGCACAGGCGCCGCAGCCGATACAGAGCTTACGGGTAAAGCTCAGGGCGGGCTTTGTCTGTAGATTTTCCGGGTTATGGCACCACAGGCAGCGAAGGGGACAGCCCTTGAGAAACAGTGTGGTGCGGATGCCGGGACCGTCATGGACACTCATTCGTTTGCTGTCGGAAACCATTCCTTTTGAAGTTTCCATATTCTTTCCGTCCTCCTTCATACTACCTGCATGGTAGTCTCGATGAAGTGATTCTGTTCTTCTTCACCAAGGGTGACAAAATACACATTCCAGCCGCAGACGCGCACCTGAAGGGTGGCATATTCGTCGGGATGCTTCTGTGCCCGCCGGAGTTCATCCGCGTTCAGGATATTGAACTGGATCCCATATCCGCCCCGGGCAAAATACGTCTCTATCAGATGGATCAGCGTATCGATCCCCTTTTCTCCGTCCACCGCTGTGGGATGCAGGTAAATATCCAGGACGGATCCATTGGGAATCTCCGTGAAATCCAGCTTGGAAACGGATTGGATCTGTGCCGTCACGCCGGCTTTATCCAGCCCGGTCATGGCGCCGATGCCTTTCGCAATATAATGTCCCTCTGTCCGCCCGTCCGGCAGCGCCCCTGTATGATGGCCCAGGCTGAAGCAGTGGTCAAGGGTAAACAGGGAAGCGGTAAACTGCCCTCCCCGGCCGTTTTTCACTCCATTTACCATCCCGGTGTAGCTTTTTGCCACACGGCAGGCAAGCGCATCCACATCCTCCTGATTATTGCCCCATTTGGAAACGCGGTTTACCAGGTAAAGCCGTTCCCTCTCGCTGTCTTTAAAATCGGCCCGGAGCATGGCTTTCAGTTCTTCCATTGTATAACGTTTTTCTTCAAAAACCAGTTTTTTCACCGCCAGGAGAGAATCCGCCGCATTGGCCAGCCCGCCGCCCATGCTGCCGGTGTTGTTATAGTCCGGCCCGCTGCGGGAGATGTCCCTGCCCCTGTCAAGACAGGAAAGAAAGGTTCCCGAAAGGAACGGCTCCGGGTTAATCTGATCCCAGCAGCCCTCATAGGCCCTGACCGCCCCCTGTACATCGCAAAGCAGCTTCGCCATCTGCTTTTCATAAGCTGCATAAAACTCCTCAAAGGAGGAGAAATCCCGGCATTCACCGGTCCGGACACCGATCTGTTCCCCGGTCATCGGGTCTGTTCCGTTGAAAAGCGCCAGCTCCACCGGTTTTGCCAGATTAAATTTCACACACATATTGCAGCCGACTTCTTTCCCCTCGATGGCCGGCTCATAGCAGCCGATCAGGAGATAGTCATAGCTGTCCGCTTCCGATACCCCCCGTTTGCGTATGGCTTCCAGCGCTTCTTCATCATTGATGATCACCATGCTGGTGCGGCCGTCCCGCAGACATCTGGCCACCAGACGCTTGAAGCTTTCACCGGTCCGGCTGTTCCATTTGATAGAAAGCTTGGGATCCGGCTGGTTCAGCTCATAATAAACCTCCAGGGCAAGGCGGGAAAGAGGGCCGGCCGTATCCGTCCCGTCTGCACACAGGCCTCCGAAATAAAAGTTCTTGCCATTGCCCGAACCTCTTGTATTGGAGAAAAATTTCATCCAGAAAAACCGGAGCAGCTCCCTGGCATCTTCCCCGGTGATCCGCCCTTCCCGGATATCCGCTTCATAATAAGGGCCGAAGTTTAATTCGAAGCTCCCCATGGAACGCACCCATTCGCCTTCAAATTCTATGAGCTGGTGGAAAAGGCACGCCAACTGCAGTGCTTCGTAAAAGGTTCCGGGAGGCCCCTGCGCAAGGGCGGCAAGGCAGGCCGCCAGCTTTTTCATCCGATCCGCATGCAGGGGATGCTCCGTAGCCATTCTGTCCGCCTCAAGTTCCAGACGTTTCATAAGCTTCAAAAAACCGCCGTATACCCGGAGCACACTTCGGTAAAATCCCTTTTCCTCTTCCCCGCCGTCCCTGTCAAGCCCGTCCTGGGCCTTCCGGATAATCCCGGGTACGCCCTCATGCAGCAGAAAGCGCCATCCCGGAGAGATATGCCCCAGATCCAGCTCCGCCTCAAACGCACCGGTTCTTTTCCCCCGCTTCAGAAGTTCCTCCGCCTCATGCAGCGGTCCCTCTCCATATTCCTTCCGCCAGTTTTCCCTGTGGCGGATGAGGATTTGGGAACAGGTATCAAAATGATTGGCAAACCAGTCCTTGGGATCTACGCCCACACGTGCATGTTCCGTCACATAACAAAACAGCACGGCGCGAAGCTCCTGACGCGTAAGCTTCCCTTTGTTTTCCGCCAGCTCCCGGAAGCCCTTTTCCAATGCCTCCCCGCTCATCCCTGCATTATTTTCATAACACGGATGTACAAACTGATCGAATAATTTGTCCTTTACCTCTTTATAAGAAGGTCCCCCTGCTGTAAATATCCGCTCTCCCATTTTCGCCTCCGACACATTTCCCCATTCCCGCAGAAACGCTGCGGGTTGACCGCCTTTTACCGCTGCGGCAGACAATAACTGCTGTTATGATCCATCAAAGCACTGCTGTGCCCTGATGTCAATAGATTCCCTGCATTTATGCGGGATTTTATACCTCATAATGAACGGTGACATTTCCGATGCAGGGGGCGCAGAGGCAGAGACTGTAGTCCGGCCGGAAGGGGATGACCTTCAGCCGGACGCCGTTGATTTCCCGGGCCAGGGCGGCGGCGGTGGCGGCGGTGAAGGAGGCAAAGCCTTCGCCGATGCCGGTGCCGGTATATTTGACATAGCTTTCTTTGGCCGCCCAGACATCGAAAAAGTCCCGGTAGTTACAGCTGCGGAGGTACTCATTTTCCTGTGGGTGGAAGAAACGGGCGGAAATGCGTTCCCTCCTGCCTTTGGTATGGATTTGGATATCCAGCCCCACCTCTGTGGAAGCCATGGCACAGGCCCAGTATTCACCGCTGTGGCTGATGGAAAAATGAAGCCAGGGGCAGTCCGGGAAGTAAGGCTTTCCATGGCTGCCTTTCCGGGTATGCCAGCATGAGGGAACGTCCGGCGGCGGGGTGATTCCGGCCGGGCAGTGCCGCGCGGCATAATGTGAGGCGGCCCGGGCCAGGAAGGCGGAGGACAGCTGCTTTTCCCGCTGTCCTGCCGCGCCGGGCCGGTTCTTTTCTTCCGGGACCGGGCCGGCTTTATTCATATGGTAAATATAGAGGACAATTTCCTCATTATTGATTTCCATTTATACCTCAAGTCCTTTTTCCTGCATATAAGCAATCACATCCTTTACCTGATGCAGCTGCCAGACATCCCTGTTCGGAATCGTCGTATCAAAATATTCCTCAAAAGCGCTGACGATATTCATAATTTCAAAGGAATTCAGACGCAGATCCTGAACAAAATCCGTATCATACGTAATCGTATCCTTACCGGTAACCTGAAACACAATTTTTCTAATCAGCTCCAGCATGTCAGTTTCCCCCTTCAGACCAGATGTCTTTTGATTTTTTTGGAGGCAGTCTTGGAGAACTCCTGCTCCCGTATGTTCACCATCTGCACCTGTTGGTATATGGGCAGATGGGCATTGATTTTATTGATTTCCTCCTGCAGCTGCTCCAGGATTTCATAGGAGGAAAGGCCTTTCGCCCTCTCCGGATCCGGATAGATGCTGGCGGCCAGCTTCACGTCATCCGCAGATGCCCCGCTCATGGCCCCGTAGACAAGCACATCCTTTACAAGCGGAATCATGCCGATTTTTTCTTCCAGCTTTTCCGGGGAAAGCTTCTTCCCGTTTTTGAAAACGATGAGATTCTTTTTGCGTCCTGTTATATATAGGAAACCTTCCTTGCCAAGGCATCCCAGATCCCCGGTCCGGAACCATTCCCCTTCCATGACCTCGGCGGTCAGCTCCGGGGCTTTGTAGTAGCCGTTCATGACGGACTTCCCGCGCACCCATATCTCTTCGTCCTCTATCTTCACTTCACAGCAGGGAAGCACATAGCCGACGGAATCCATGTCATAGGAATAATTGCTGTTTACGGACACCAGCGGGGAACATTCGGTGATACCGTACCCCTGAAGCACCAGAATCCCCAGCAGCAGGAATTCTTCCGCGATTTCCTTATTCAGATGGGCGCCTCCGCATATTATTATATGAAGCGTACCCACACATTTCTGCCTGATTTCATCCAGAATTTTATTTTTGGATTTGATGCCAACCTTCCGCAGCAGCCGCTGCAGGCCCAGAAGCCGGCGGAGCCCCTCCGCTTTTCCTTCCCGCTCCGCATTCAGCCAGAGCTGGTTGTGGATCGCTTCCACCATAAGCGGGACGGTAAGCATGGAATCCGCTTTTGCCAGGTGCAGATCCCGCATCACGGTTTTCAGATCCCCGTTGATAAGCAGCAGCGCCCCTCTGACCAGGGTAGCCAGCACCGCACAGGTCATGCCGTAGGTATGGTAAAAGGGCAGGGAGGTAAATACCCGTTCTTCTGCGGACACATAGACACTGGAATCGCTGGCATTGTGGAGAATCGCCTGGTTACTCAGCATAACCGGTTTGGACAGGCTGGTGGTGCCGGAGGTGAACACAATGGCCGCCGTCTGTCTTGCCCCGATTGGAGGATACACGGCCGGCCCGTTTTCGGAAAGACAGCGTTCCCCCTCTTCACACAGCCCGGCATAGGTCGGAACCCTGCCGTCCCCGGTATCCCCCAGCAGGACGAACAGCTTGATGCGATCCTTTCCCTCGGGAATATCCTCGCAGATGGGCAGGCAGATATCGGAAGCGAATACGGCTTCCGCCTCAGCCATCTGCAGCATCTGCCAGATACTTTCGTTCGACTGTTCCGCATCAATGCAAACCGCCGTCCCCCCGCAGGAGGCCACAGCCAGATAGGTGACGATCCACGCATACCTGTTTTCGCCTACCAGAGCGATATTTTTCCCTGCAAGCCCGCGGGCGCAGAGGGCTGCCCTCAGCTGTCTCACCTCTTTCGCCAGTTCCCGGTAGCTTCTGCTTTCTTCCGCCTTGTTTCTGCGGAACCAGGCTACGGCGGGCTTATCCCCGAAGGCATTTTCTATCCCGTCCGTAAACGCATCAAAGGTATCATAATAGGTTACTTCATTACGTGGAAAATTTTTCATCGCTTTTCTCCTCCCTCGTCATGCTCTTTTCCGGTATCATATTTTTGGCTGAAGCTTTCTTCCCCCATACTTTCCAGCATTTCCAGAAAAGCGTCCACTACGTGAGGGGCAAACTGTGTTCCTCTTCCCTGCTCTAATTCCTCCACAGCGGCGGACAGCGGCAGATTGCTGCGGTAATGACGGTGTGAGGTCATGGCGTCAAAGGAATCCGCCACGGCTATAATCTGAGATTCTTCCGGGATTTCCTCTCCCTGCAGCCCGTCCGGATAGCCTTTCCCATCCATTCTTTCATGGTGGGAGCGGACAATAGGTACCACGTCGTTAAACAGGGTTATGGCGGAAAGTATCTTGGCCCCTTTATCCGAATGCTTTTTGATATCCGCATACTCCTTTTCATCCAACTTGTCCGGTTTCATCAGTATTTTATCCGAAATTCCCACTTTGCCGATATCATGGAAGAGGCCGGCCAGCCGTACCCTGTCCACAAACCGTTTGTCCTTTTGCAGCCAGGACGCCAAATCCGCGGCAAGCTCCGACACTCTGTCCGAATGTCCTCTTGTGTATATATCCCTTTCATCCACCACCGTGCGCATGGCATTGATAATTTCCACATAGCTTTCATTCAGCTGTTCGTAAGCCCTGGTAAGCTCCTCGTTCTTTACGCTGACCAGTTGGTGGAGGCGCATGTTGTGAATGGCGGAGGATATCTGTCTCACATAGATTTCCATCATCTGCGCCTGGACGTATTCGGTACCGGGGCTCATGCCCGTTCCCAGGATCCCGATGGTCCGGCGGCTTTCGTCCTCAATGGCAGCCAGCATCATCCCGTCCCTGCAGAGGACGGTCTGCCCGTCAAACTGTGCTGTCTCCACTATGCGGGGCACCTCTTCCCGGCTGATATTCCCCGTCACATGGATTATTTTCTCCGTTTCCCCTTCCTCTTTCGGACCCCATACCATCAAAAAGGCCCCCTCTCCGCAGAAAACCTTCCCGGTGATCCGGAGGATGCTTTCAAAAATGGATTGGGTATTGTCCAGATTATACAGCTGGGGCAGCGAATCCATCATCTGGGAAAGTCCGGTTTTATAATTCTGTATGATGCGCATCTGGGAAATGGACTTGACGCAGGATTCCACGAGCAGCTCCAGCTGATCAAACCGATCGCTTTTCTCATAATATCCCTGGATATCCAGTTCCCTGATCGTCCTGATAGGCGGTGCCATGCTTTTATGGCCCGTCAGCAGGATAATATAAATATCCTTGTTGAACTTCCGGATCTCTTCCACCACCTGATCGCCGCATATAGGTGTCATGAGGAAATCCAGAAGCAGGATATCATAAGCGCCCTCACGTACCTGTTCAATGGCACGGCAGGGATCATTGATTACATCCACATAGTAACCGGAACGCTGAAAGTATGCCTGCAGCGTGGATGTCATGATGACGTCATCGTCTAACGTCAGGATTCGGAAATCCTTATGCAGCGTCCTCCTGTTCTTTCTCATCCTTCTTCGTTATCCCCCTTGTTCTTTCCCGTTTTCTCTTCCTGCACCTCGCTCAGCGGAATGGAAACGCCCACGACAGCACCGCCTGCCGGATTGTCCTCCACCCACATGGTTCCGCCGAATTTTCCTCTGACCACAGCATCGGATATGTAAAGTCCCAGCCCTGTCCCATGGGTTCCCTTGCTGGTAACCATTTCTTTAAACAGCCGCTCCTTCACTCTCCCGCTGATGCCCGGCCCGGTATCCTTTACAAACAGCTTCAGGTACTCCCCGTCTTTTCTTACCCCCACGACGATATCCCCGCCGCCCATCTGTTTCTGGGAATATACGGCATTGGAGAGAAGGTTATTCAGCACCTGTACCAGATTATTGATATCACCCCGGATGGCATACACCTGATCGCCCTCTATTTCCGTCACCACTCTGCAGCCGCTGCTCATCAGCTCATGGCGCATGAGCAGCATGCTTCTTTTAATCAACTCTTCCGTAGTAAATGTGACGTCAACATTCGTGTTCACACTGGCCGCCTGTCCTTTGATAGCCGTTATGATGTCCGACATATAGGAAGAGGATTCCTTCACCTTTTCAAACCAGTCCTCCATCTCCCTGTATATTTCCCGGTAGTCCTCCGGCGTCACCTCCGGATCCTCCAGGCTGTCCCTGCATTCCTCCACCAGGCTTTCCACCGCGGAAATACATCCGGATATGCTCATTATAGGGGTTTTCAGGTTATGGGCAAGCCCCCCTATCATCTGTCCCAGGGAAGCCAGCCTCTCCTGCTCCATCATTCTGGCCTGGCTGTCCTGCAGCTGCTGCATGCTTTTCTTCAGCTGTGTCACATCCTTGAAAATAACCACAAAGCCGGACAGGATTTCTTTGATATACAGCGGCGTCACATCCACCACATAGTAATTTTTCCTGGTCCCCTCACCGGTATCGATGGTGACCGCCTGTTCGTAGGATATGGCGGAACACGCTTCCCGGCTGGAGGAAATGGCGGTTATCAGGTTATATATGGCTGTTTTCTTATATACATCTTCCTTTTTGACACAGTCGCTCAAATAACGGCTTTCCGCGATGCCGTAGCCGGAAGCCAGAATTTTTTCAAAAGGTTTGTTATAGCTGATAACCACGCCTTTATCGCTGAGAAGAAGGTAACAGTCCGAAATCCAGTCCAGCACATGCTGCATGGCAATCGGCCTGATATCCAGAATATGAAGCTGGTATATGGCTATCCCGTTGAGAACAATAGGGACCATGAAGCTTAAGGGTGTGGCCGTAATCGAAAGGCTGCTGGTTACGGTAGCCACAATGCTTACCGTCAGCGGGCAGAGGCAGCCCAGGGAAAACATCAGGCACTGCAGCAGATAAAGCCGGCTCTTGTTATGCAGGGCAAAGTTGATCATGAGCAGCAGGCTCACAAGCTGACACAGCCAGCTGTAGATTCCGGTTACTGCGATATAAGGCCCGAAAACAATCTCACTTTTTATAGTGGAGAACACCTTATAATGCAGATGATGAAGAGGATTGGTCCATACCACCAGAATCGTGATGACGGGAATCAGGAAAAGCAGCATGCTTTTTTTCGGCATCTGTTCCCAGCCCTTGACGAATATCAGGGCAATGCAGAGGCAGAATACCGGCATTAAAGCCCCCATGGTATTGGTCCACGCATCCCAGAACATCAGCGCCGTCACATTGTCCCTGGGCGTCAGCTTCATCCCCAGCAGGGCAATGACACACAGGCCGTAGGATCCTGCCAGCATCAGATAATATTTATGGATAAGCTGGAGCCTCTTCACCTTGAAGCTCCAGATAAAAAATAAAATGATGGCAATCAGAGCCGCTAAAAAGATGGCGGCAGAAAAATCAGAAATCATGTTCTCTTTTCCTCCTGCGTACTTCTCATGAAAACAGCCCCGAAAAGCCTTCCGTCAAATGGGCTGCCGGAGGAATGGCCCACGTAAAGCCTTCCTCTTTGAATGCCTCCAACGTAACTGTACAGTCCACCCGTATCCTGCTCTCCCCGGCTCCCGTACGATTATGGTAATCCAGAAGGGGCGCCAGGATATCCCGGTTGGCATCCGTCATCCGCGCAAGCAGAAGCGGGCCATAGGAGGAATCCGGCACGATAAGCAGCCCCGGAACCATAGCCAGCGCCACCTCCTTCATGGAAGGGGGCAGCGGGTTGAGCAGATGGAATGCGGTTCTCCGCGATTTCCCCAGGGCAAGCACCGCAGACGCACACCAGTCCACCGGCGTCAGATCCACCGGCAGCCGGGCCATGGATTCGGTTATGGCACCCGCACACCGCACCGCCCGCATCAAAAGGAAGGCGGCGTTGTTCTCCGGATTCCTCTGGAACACCTGATCCGTACATCGTCCCGTAATCCGTCCGAGCCGGTAAACTCTGGCATGCAGCCCTTTTTCCTCCATCGCCCTGTAAACCTCCGCCTCTGCAAGGAATTTACTCCTGATGTATATGTTGTCCTCCCAGTTCTGGCCGATATAAAAATCCGCTTCGGTGAAAACTGCCGTTTTTTCCGGCTCCCCGACAAGGAAATCGCCGCTGATGCTGGCCGTGGATATATAATGCAGCATTGCGTCTGCCTGAAGGGCCAGCCCGATCATAGTCTCTGTACCGGTCACGTTTGTGGTGAGGAATTCCCCGGCATCCGCCGCATAATGACGCACATCCGCCGCACTGTGGTATATTCCGTCAATCTCCTCCGCCAACGCCTTCCACTGCTTTTCCTCCATCCCCAGGCGGGGCAGCGCCAGATCCCCGTCCGCCGTCTGTATACGGCTTCTGACACCGGCGATCCAGCCGGCTCCGAAATACCAGGAAAGAGTATCCTCCAGCCGCTTTTTGTCTCCGCCCCTGACCAGGCATATCACGCGTACTCCCGGCCGGGCCAGAAGCTCTTTTAACAAATGGGCGCCGAAAAAGCCGGTGGCGCCGGTAAGCAGCACGTTTTTCTCTTCCGTAAGGACTGGCCGGGCCGGAGGGACTTTTGCCGGATAAGTCGGCGCCTCCTCTTTTCGGTTTTCCGGCCCTGCGCCCGCCAGTATTGCCGCCTGCGCCCTGGCTGTGGGATTTTCATAAAACCGGGCCATGGTCATTTCCATCCCCTCATTAAAATAGCGGCTGAGCACGCTCAACGCGCCCAGAGAGGTGCCTCCCTGTTCAAAAAAGGAAATCCCGGGTGAAAGATCCTCCTTCCCAAGGACTGCGGACCATATGCGCAGGAGTTTATCCTCCAGGCCGTTCCCGGCCTTTTTTTGTTCCTTTCCGGACGGACAAAAACCCGGCTCCGGGCCGGAAGTGACGCCGGTGTTTTTTACAGGATCCGGATCCGGCATACGAAACGCGGCAGCCTTTGTTTCCGGTCTGTCCTCCTCTTTATCCCGGTTCTTTTTCAGCAGAAGCAAATCCACTTTCCCGTTGGGTGTCACCGGCAGGCGGTCCAGACGGCAGAACCGTCCGGGCACCATCACCTCCGTCAGGCAGGAACGCAGCCAGGTGCGGATCTCCTCTTCCCTGTCCCCGCCGTCCCTGCTCACATAATAAGCGATCAGCTCCGTGGAACCGTCCGGTTTCTTTACAGGAACCACCGCCGCCTGGGAAGCAGCCCCTGACTCCAGAATACTGTTAACGATTTCGTCAAGCTCCACCCGCTGCCCATTGATTTTCACCTGGTCATCCCGGCGTCCCAGGAATTCGATCCGGCCGTCCGCCCGCAGCCTTCCTATATCCCCGCTTTGATACATCCGCTGTTCCGGGAAATAAATATCCGGGAAGAACCTTTCTTCCGTAAGCTCCGGCCGCCCTATGTAGCCTTCGGCAATCCCCTCGCCCGCAAGGTAAAGCTCGCCTGCAGCCGTGGGAATAACCGGCCGCCGTTCCCCGTCCAGGACATAAACCCTGCAGTTGGAGAGCGGGCAGCCGATGGTAATCCGCCTGCCGGGCACCACCTCTTCCGCGGTGGTGCAGACCGCCGCTTCCGTGGGGCCGTACATATTAAGCAGCGTCCCCTGGCATACCTGCCGGAAATCCGCCGCCAGAGTCTCCGTGAGAGGTTCCCCTCCGGCTATAACCAGCTTCAGGCCGGCCGCTGCCTGCCGGAAGGTTTCATTTCCCAGGCACATCTGCAGCCTGGATGCCGTCATCTGCATGAACTCCGCGCCGGTGTCCCGGATGAGGCCGGCCAGCTTCCAGGGCAGCATCATTTCCTCCTCATCCGCCATCACCACCGGATTTCCCAGAGCGAGCGGGAACAGGGATTCCACAATAAAGATATCAAACATCATATTGGCCGTACAGAGCACAGGCCCGGTAACCGCAGCCATGCGCATTTTCATATTGGCGAACAGATTGGACAGGCTGCGGTGGCGCAGCATGACCCCCTTCGGCCTCCCGGTGGAACCGGAAGTAAACAGGACATGGATCAAATCTTCCCCGTTTATTCCCGTATCTTCCCAGGCGCCTGTCTCCGTCCCCTTTACCGGAAGAAGGGGAAGCGCCGTTTTTTGCTGCATATTCTCTCTGTTTTCTTCATCGCACAGAACCATGGCGGCTCCCGCCGTCTCCAGGATATAGCGCACCCTTTTTTCCGGCAGGGACGCCCCCAGCGGCACATAGGCGCAGCCGGCCTTTAAAATACCCAGCATCCCCGCCAGCAGCCAGGGCGTACGGGCGGTGCACAGGCCGATACGATCCCCTCGTGCCGCGCCGGCTTCATGAAGCCTGTATGCCACGCCCCCCGCCATCTGTTCCAGCATTCGGCAGGTAAGCTTCTTTCCATGATAAATGACCGCGGTTTCCCCGGGATACAGTCTCGCCCGGTTGCGTATCATCTGATGCACCGGCTGATTCAGATAAGGCATAAACCGGTAGTTGGGAATCTCGATCCGCTCCATCTGATCCCCCGCATCCAGAACAGACAGCTCACCGATAGTCTCCGCCTCCCCTTCCACAAGCCCTCTGGCAATGGTTTCCAGGCTTCTTGCATAAAGCCTTATCGTCTCATCTTCAAACAGGGAAGAGGCATATTCAAACTGCAGCCGGAATTCCCCCTCCTCCTGCACCAGTTCCATAAACAGCTCGGTCTTTGCGGTTCCGGTGAAAACAGGCACATATTCCATGGGTGTTTCCCCCAGGGCCAGCTTACCCGTCTCAAAGGGGCGCATGGAAAAAGCGGCCTGGTACAGGGGATTATCCGAAAAGCTTCTGGGCAGCCCCAACATAGCTATCATTTCCTCCAGGGAGCAATCCGGATGCTCCAGCATTCCGGTCACTTCCTGCCTTACCTCCTGAAGATAAGGCAGGATCCGTGCATCCCTGTCAATCCGCAGACGAAGGGGCATGGTATTGATAAACGGGCCGCATATTTCCTGCAGCTGTCTGTGGTTCCTTCCCGCTGCCGGTGTGCCCACAAGAAGCTCCTTTTTCCCGGAAACCGCAGAAAGAAGGATACCATAGGCCCCCAGGAACAGCATATAAGGGGAAATCCCGTTTTCCCGGCACCACCGGTTGCAGCGTTCGGTTATCTCCGCATTGATCCGGTGGGTATGGTTCTTCCCCCGGAAATCAAAGTTCTTCGGGCGCGGCTTATCGGCGGGCAGCAGCAGGGGTTCCGGAAGCGGGGATAAATGCGCCTTCCAGTACTGCCTGTCCCTTTCTTTCCCTTTTTCCGGCCGGAGGGACAGGGCATAGGCATAATCCTGATACCCCAGTTTCTCGTATTCCTGGGCGGCTCCCCGGTAATACCGGCTCAGACGCTTTGCCAGAAGGGGCGTGCTCATGCCGTCCGCAATGATATGATGCACATCGATGATAAGGTACCACGCCCCCTGCATATCCTGCCAAAGGCCGGCACGCAGCAGAGGCGCTTCCGCCAGGCAGAAGGGCCTGCATATCTGCCCGGCGGCTTCCTCCAGGCTTTCCCCCCGCAGCAGCGGCAGGGAAAAAGGAACCGCCCCGCTGATACGGGCAAATACGCCATCCTCCTCCTGTACAAAGGCGGTACGGAAAATTCCGTCTCCCGCGATCACCTTCCGGAACGCGTCCTCCAGCCTCTCCCGATCCACAGCCCCGCGGATCCGGAAAGCGCCCGCCATATGATAGGCAAATCCCTGGGAATCCATGCAGGACTGCACATATATCCCCTGCTGGACAGGCGTGAGCGGGTACCGCTCCAGCTTCGGGGCGGGACGCAGCTCCTGGGTATGGGTTTCCTCCTGCAGCTTTTGCTCCCCGCCGATATAACGGGCCAGGCGGCCTGCCGTCCGGCAGGCATACAGATCCGAAATCCGCAGCAGTTTCCCCGTGTGATCCTCAAGCTGTGCCAGCACTTCCATGGCATTCAGGGAATTCCCCCCGCACAGGAAATAATCGCTGTCCGCACCCATCTCCTCTTTTTCCAGGACCGCCCTGAAAATCTCCAGAATCCGTCCGGTCAGGGCATCCTCCGAAGCGGCGGACAGGCAGGCCTTTTCTTCCGCCGGCAGAGGCAGCTTCTCTTCATCCACCTTACCGCTGGGCGTAAGAGGAAGCCGGTCAAGCCGGATAACAAAGGAAGGGATCATATATTGAGGCAGGTAAGAGGCCGAAAAAGCAAGCAGCTCCATCTCCGGTATTTCCTTCTGCGCGCAGTAATAAGCCGTAAGGACCATCTGCCCGTTCAGCGGGCATACCCTGGCGGCGGCTTCCTCCACCCCGGGATAGGAAGCGATACAGTCCGCCACTTCCTGCGGCTCGATGCGCAGCCCCCGCAGCTTCACCTGCCGGTCCAGACGGCCGGCCAGAACAATTTCCCCCTCCGCCGTCCATCGGGCCACATCCCCGGTGGCATAGATCCTCTCTCCCGCTTCAAAAGGATTTTCCAGAAAGCTTTGTTCCGTCAGCTTTGGCGCATTGCGGTAGCCCCTGCCCACACAGACGCCGCCGATGTACAATTGTCCGTAAACGCCTACCGGCTGGGGATTCATCCAGGGATCCAGCACATACATCCGGCAGTTGGGCATGGGTTTCCCAACCGTGATGGCAGATGCATCCCCCAGCTCTTTCATACTCACGGCCACAGTGGTTTCCGAAGGCCCGTACTGGTTATAGATCCGGGCATTGGTACTGTTTCTGAGAAGCTTGAGAAGCTCTCCCGTAAACGCCTCCCCGCCGCAGACGATACTTTCCATGCGGCGCATGGCGCGGGAAAAGGCAGGATCCTTCAGAAACGCCGTGAGCCTGGACGGCGTTATGGACAAAAATCCCGCTGCATACCCGTTGATCAGTTCCGCCAGCCTGCGGGGTGATTCCTGCTCTTCCTCCTGAGGCAGGATGACCGTTCTGCCATTGAGAAGGGCGGCGGTGCTTTCCAGGGTAAAAGCGTCAAAGCCCACATTGCATACGGACAGCACCGCCCCTTTCCCATAGATAGGCGTCATTGCCTTGACCAGATTCAGAAGGCTGCGCCGGGTGATTTCCACGCCCTTCGGCTCTCCGGTACTGCCTGAGGTATATACCACATAGGCCAGAGCCTCCGGTTTTGTCCGGGCCGCTTCTTTTCCCGTACCGCTTCCGGTGAGCTGTTCCGGGAACAACATCCGGATATCCGCCCCTTCCCTTCTCAGCCGGCCGGCCATCTCCTCATCCGTAAGCAGCACTCCGGCGCCGCTTTTCCGGCAGACAGCCAGGATCCGTTTCACCGGAAGCTGTGCGGACAGCAGCAGATAGGCATTTCCCGAACGCAGCGTCCCCAGCATTGCGGCCAGCAGCGCAAACTGCCTGGGCAAAAGGATAGCCGCCACCCCTTTTTCTTCCCCGAAAAACGGCTCCAGCCCTTCCGAAACGGCGCAGGCCCAATCGGAAAGCTGTGAATAGGTCAGACGGTTCCCGCGGCAGATAGCCGCAGCGCGCTGCGGATATTCCCTTACCACCTGTTCAAATACCTGGTACAGCCCCGTTTCCTCCAGATACTGCCCGGTGCTGTTAAAGGTATAGAGTACCTTTTCCCGTTCCTCCCTGCCAAGCACGGAAAGACGGCAGAGCGGCTTATCCGGATTGTGCAGGGCCTCCATAAGGATATTCACCAGATTTTCATGGAGCCTGGCAATTTCTTCCTCCGCAAAAAACTGGGAAAGGTAATCATAATCCACACAATACTGCTTGTGGCTTTCCATATTGCTCAGGTGGATACACAGCTGTTCCGCCTGATAACCGCTGTAATGCCATCTTCCGTCAAAGACCACACAGGCATCCCTGTTCTCGTATACAACGCTGTCCTGATAGGACAACGCGATATGGAAAAGCCTTCCGTCCTCCCGTCCCCCGCGGTCCGCCAGACGGACAATATGGGAAAAAGGATACCGCTGGTGACGCAGCAGTTCATACCAGGCGTCCATCAGCTCCTCGTTAAACCGGTCCAGGCTCCATTCATCCTGAATCTCATTATAAAAGGGGAGGGTATTTACAAACATCCCCGTACATTGCTTCATCAAATAGCTGGAACGGTTAAAAATGGGCACACCCACCGTAAAACGGGCGGCACCCCCTATCCGCCGGAAATAAATAGCCAGCGCCATATAAAATACCGCAAAAGGGGCCACCCTGTTTTTCAGGCAATACAGATAAATAGCGTGGTTGAGCACCTGGGGAAGCCGGAAGCTGAGCCTTCTCCCCACAGGACTCACCGCCGCGCTTTTTATGGATTTGATAACGGAAGGCTCTCCTGCCTTCTCCACCTGCTCTTTCCAATACTGCTCATCCTTCCGCCGGGCCTTTCCCGCCAGATATTCCTCTTCCTCCTGCAGGTGCCGATCATAGGCCGGTATTTCCCCGGTATCCGGCTCTTCCCCTGCCAGCAGTGCCAGATACGTACGCCCGATCCGGTTGCAGACCAGCATCTGGGACCAGCCGTCCGATATAAGATGATGAAGTTTAACAAAAAAACCACCGGCATTTTCGCCGGTGCAAAAAAGGGCAAAACGATACAGGGGGGCATCCAGTATCGGAATTACCTCCCTGCTCATTGCAGTCTCCCAACTGCTGATTCCCTCCTGATCCGTATGGGTAAAATCATAGATATCAAAATTCTGTTCCTGATAAGGGGCAAAATACTGCACAGGCTTCTCCCCCTGCAGCGTGATTCTGGTCCGCAGCGTAGCATCTGCTTCCAACAGCATGCAGATGCTCCTCTGCAGCAGCACAAAATCTATTTTCCCCCGGATGCTTACGGTCGTACTGATATAATTGATAGATGTTCCCGGATAGGCCTGCTCCAGATTCCAGATATTCCACTGGCTCTGGGACAGGGAAAATACGGTTCTCCCTTCAAAGTCCACTGCTTCTTCCCGCCCTTTTCAACTAGTCGCTCCGCTGTCTCCCGATGCCGGGAAACGTTTTTATATACATTCTATTTATACCGTTTTTTGTGCATAAATGCAATGTAATTCGCTATTCTGTAGTAAAAAGCGCTGTATTCTAAGTAAGAATGGCAAATATTATGCCCCTTTCCCATTTGGGACTGTATGATACCTGCAATCCTTTCTGCCGTTACAGAGGGATATTTCCGTGTTTTTTCTTCGGTGCCTCTTCCTTCTTTCCCCGGAAAGCCTTCAAGGCGTCCAGCAGCTTTTCCCGTGTTTCCTCCGGCTTGATCACCTCATCCACATATCCCCGGGAGGCTGCCACATACGGATTGAGGAACCGTTCCTCATACTCCTTGATGCACTGGGCACGCATGGCTTCCGGATCGGAGGCCCCTTTGATCTTCCGCTTAAAGGCGATATTGACGGCGCCTTCCGCCCCCATTACCGCGATTTCCGCTATGGGCCAGGCATACACGTAATCGGCCCCCATTTCCCTGGAATTCATGGCGATATACGCGCCGCCGTAGGCCTTGCGCATAATCAGGGAAATCTTGGGCACCGTTGCTTCGGAATACGCATACAGCACCTTTGCCCCGTGCCGGATGATTCCGCTGTGCTCCTGGGCCGTACCGGGCAGGAAGGCCGGTACGTCCACCAAAGTCAGGATCGGCAGGCTGAAGCAGTCACAGAAACGGATAAAACGGGCTATTTTGTCAGATGCATGATAATCCAGGGATCCTCCCATCACCGCGGGCTGGTTCGCCACAAAACCCACCGTTTCCCCGTCCATCCGGGCGAATCCCACCACCGCATTTCCGGCAAAATCCTGCTGCACTTCAAAAAAGCTGCCTTTGTCCGCAATCCTGCTGATGACATCCTTCACATCGTAGGAATGCCTGGAATTATCCGGCACGATGCTCTGCAGATCCCCGCAGGGGTTCTCGCTGTTTTTCTTGCTTCCGTGGATTTTGCGGCCCAGGCTTCCCACATGCTCCAGTACCCGGTTAACGCTGCGGGAAAGCGCCTTCTTTTCCTCCAGACGGATAACCGGCGCCTTTTCCTCAAAATGGGAAGGCAGGTAGTTCAGGAGCTTTCGCACCCCCATCATACATTCCCCTTCGGTATCGTAGGTAAAATGGGAAACGCCGCTCTTTTTCGCATGTACCTCGGCACCGCCCAGCTCTTCCACCGTAGTGACCTCGTTGATGACCGTTTTCACCACGTTGGGGCCTGTAATAAACATTTTGGAGGTATCCTTCACCATGAAAATAAAATCACAGATGGCGGGCGCGTAACAGGCGCCGCCGGAGCATGGCCCCAGAATCACCGCAATCTGGGGAATCACGCCGGAAGCCTTGGTATGGCGCAGGAACATCCCCGCATAACCGCTTAAGGAACTGATCCCCTCTTCAATTCTGGCACCGCCGCTGTCGTTAACGCACACAAGAGGGGCTTTCATTTCCATTGCCATATCCTGCAGACGGCAGATTTTCATGGAATGGTACTCCCCAAGGGTGCCGCCGATTACCGTAAAATCCTCACTGGCAGCAAAAACCAGCCTTCCGTCTACATACCCATACCCCGTCACCACGCCGTCCCCCGGCACTCTTCTTTTATCCAGATCAAAATCATCGATCCTGGATTCGATAAAAGCATCGGTCTCCACGAAGGTTCCCTGGTCAAATAGCAGATCCAGCCTTTCCCTCGCCGTAAGCTTTCCTCCGGCATGCTGTTTGTCTATCTTTGACTGGCCGCCTCCCAAAAGCGCCTTCTGTCTTCTTTCGTCCAGATTCTTGTTCGCCTGTTCCCAATTCATGTATGGAATCCTCCTGAATCACTTGTTTATCTAACTATTTGAAATTATAATAATTTGAACATCAAATTATTTAATCATTATTATAGCACGGCTGGGAAAAAGTGCAATCTTTTTTTCAGCCGTGCTTTTTTATTTATCTGTTTTCATTCCTGTAACCTTCTTCAACTCTTCCCTGCTGTTTGCCCGGATACCGCAGGCACCCCCTTCCTCCGATGCCATATCAAGCGCAGCCCTCAGCACTTTATCCATGTCATAATACCGGTACTGGCCCAGCCTTCCGCCGAACAGCACGCGTTCCTCCCGCCGTGCCAGCTCCTGGTACCTGGCATACAGCGCCGTATTTTTATCATCGTTCACAGGATAATAAGGCTCATCCCCCGGCTTCCATTCCGCGGGGTATTCCTTTGTTATGACGGTCCCGTGCTGTGTTCCGAACTCAAAATGCTTATGCTCGATAATCCTGGTATAAGGGACGGCTTCATCGGTATAATTCACCACCGCATTCCCCTGGTAATTATCTTCGCCGGGAAGCTGCTCCGTCTCAAAACGCAGCGAACGGTATTCCAGCGCTCCCAGACTGTAATCAAAATATTCATCTATCATGCCGGTATACAGGACCTTGTCCCAGGTATCCGGAGAACTGCTTTCCTCATTCTGCTTCAGGAAATCCCTGTAGGCTATGCCGGTACGCACCTCAATGCCTTTCAGCATTTCAGACACTATCGCCGTATAGCCGCCTTTGGGTATCCCCTGATAGGGATCGTTGAAATAATTGTTGTCATAACGGAACCGGAGCGGCACGCGCTTAATAATAAAAGCGGGCAGCTCACGGCAGTCCCTGCCCCACTGCTTCTGCGTATAACCCCTGATCAACTTCTCATAGACATCTTTTCCTGCCAGGGACAGCGCCTGTTCTTCCAGATTCCGGGGTTCCCCGATATTCAGGCTGGCAATCTGATCCGCGATTATTTTCCGTGCTTCCGCCGGGGTGCGGATTCCCCACATCTTACTGAACGTATTCATATTAAAGGGCAGGTTATAAAGCTCATCCTTATACACCGCAACCGGCGAATTGATATAGTGGTTGAACTCTGCAAACTGCCCTATATAGTCCCATATTTCCTTGTCGGAGGTATGAAAAATATGGGCACCGTACTTATGTACCTGGATGCCCATACTCTCTTCCGTGTAGATATTTCCGGCAATATGGTCTCTTTTGTCAATCAGCAGGCAGCGTTTACCTCTGCCGTACATCTCGTGTGCGAAACAGGCTCCGAAAAGCCCTGCCCCCACAATCAGATAATCATAATGCATGGAATCTCTCCTTCATTATTTTGCTTTGTATTTCTTAATCTGTACAAAGTCGTCCATCAGTCCGAGGATCTTGTCCCTGCCTTCCTGATTGAGCTTTACGTAATACTGCATTACGCGGTTCTCAAGAAGCTGCTCGCTGATGGTAGTGTCTCTTTCCAGAGAACTGAAATCTACCGGATTCAGGTTAAGTTTGTTACACATTTTGATAACGGTTCCATAGGCCATACCATCGATGCCCCGTTCCAGTGCCGTTACCAGCGTACTGTAAGGGATCTGCATTTCTAATGCAAACTGCCTTACGCTTCTGTACTGGCTTAAAATTTCTTTTTTCAAGATCTGTGCTTTGGTCATTTCAAATCCCTCCATTACCTTTTAACCCTAAGGTTTTGCATTGTTAATTGTACACTATTTACCTTTCATTTTGCAACATATCTTTTGAAAAATAAACAAAATTTCGAATATTTTAAGAAATTGGTCATAATATGCTATAAAATTGCCATAAGTGTTAAAAAAATTGTCGGTTGATGAAAAAACAGGGAATCCGAATAGCTTATCCACCACGGAACGGGAAGTTACTTCCTTGTTGTGCTTGCATGCTTCAAAATATCTTCCGTACGATTCCTGATAAAGCCGATCCACGAGGTAGAGCTGGCTCATTTTGGCTTTCATGGAGCCGCTTTCCGGGGAAATGGGTTCCGGATGCGGGGAGCATCCCCGGCATGCACATGCATCCCAACGATTCTATGCATGCCCACAGGGGCCGGATCACAAAAAAAGAGGCCATCGGCCTCTTTTTTGTGTGTCTCTGCTATACTGCCGGCATCAGCCCCAGACACGGAAACGGTTGAAACCTTCCTTCAGCCCGGCGATTGCACCTGCCGCGCTGCCGGCTTTCCTGCTTTCGCCAAGGTAATCCGTATCCAGCACGATGGGATTGCCGTCCGGATCATCAAAGGGGGCCTCCACAAGACGTACCATTCCCAGCTTCTGCGTATCGATCACTTCCGTAGGGATGGAAAGCATTTCTTTTTCCACATTCATTTCCAGATACACCGTATCCCCTTCAGGCACTATCTTCACCTGCGGATCCCACGGGCTGACATAGTTTTCTTTTTCCCTGTCAAAGGCGGCTGCCCCTTTCAGGTAAGCGTTAGCATTGATATAAACCGGCTGTTTTACTTTTTCAAACATTTCCACATCGCCGTTGCCAAGAGCCAGAAGCTCTTCCACATACTCCTCCAGGGAGGTGCAGCTTCCATTATAGTCGGTAGTTCCGGCTACGGACTGCTCGGTATAGGTTTTTGCACCCCCGATAAAAATGTTCTGGTATATCCGGTCATCCCCGCCGTATACAAGCGTGGTTCCCGCCACCTGGGTGGTGTGAGGGAAATGATAGGGGGTGGAACGGTTGAGCACAGGCTCCCTGCGCATGGTTCCGCAGCACAGGTTGTTCACATAAGCGCCGCCCTGGGCAATATTGTCGAAATTATAATCGGATCCAAAAATATTGTTGTCCACCATGTAAGGGCCGTGGGTTACTTCCATCATCAGATCCCGGTCATTGGCATACATCAGGTTTCTGCTCACCCTGGTTCCCTGCGCCTGCCAGTCAAACCAGGCTCCCAGTGTGCAGTTATGGATGCGGTTATGGGAAACTTCCACATCAATGGCAGCATGCAGCTTGATTCCTGCTATTTCATAACCGAAATATTCATGCTTGACCGCGATGTTATAAATATGGTTGTCCGTAATCTGGCTGAAAACACAGCCCATATGGCCTACCACACCGTTCTGTCCGCAGTCATGGATCACATTGTTGCGGATGATATGGGAACCGATTTTTTCCTTGCTCCAGCCAATCTGAAGAGCGCGGAACACGGCTTCCATCTGATACTGATAGCCCGGCTTGCGGTGCCTTCTGGTACACAGGTTATGGCCGGTGGAGGATTCCTTGCCGATACTGATACCGCTGCATTTTGCATCATGGATTTCATTATTTTCTATAATCCAGCCTTTGCTCCAATGGGTTCCCAGAAGGCCGGGCTGATCGGCGGTGGGAGGCGTCCAGGGACATGCGGCCTGGGCCATTTCAAAACCGCGGACGGTAATATAGTTCATTCCCGGTTTTTCGGGATAGAAGCAGCATTTACGCACATTGATCTCCGCCAGCTCCTTATTGGGATCGGCCCCCTGGAAATTGGCATAAATAACGGTGTTTTCTTCCTCCACTTCTGCATACCACTGGTATATGGTATCTTCCGGATGAAGAATCGGCTCGGTATGCTTCGTCCACGGGGGATTATACCCATGAGTACGCATGACAGGGTTCTTCACATCCGCAAGACAAGCGGCTTCGTAAAAGGACTTTCCGTTCAGATACACATCTCCTGTGTGTATTTCATATCCTTCCGGGCCGTTGATGCAGGGATAAAGAAACCAGTCGCCGACCAGCACTTCCGTATAAGGATTGTAATCCCCGAACAGGGAGTTGGGAACAACAGCCTTCCATACGGTACCTTCCGTATTTTCCCAGTTTTGGATTCTTTCCGAGCCTTTAATCACCACCTTTTCCCCTTCGGCGGCCTCATAGGTGATACGGCTGATATCACTGTAACCGGTATGGGCGGGTTTTACCCATTCCCTGTATTCCCCTTCATGGACAATAACCCTGTCCCCGGTTTCAGCAACAGCCGCCGCTCTGGAAATTGTCCGGAACGGATTATCCATCGTCCCTTCGGCACGGTCGCAGCCGTTTACTGATACATGATATTCTCTATTCATTACGTCCTCCGCTCCGCCGCATAAGCGGCACTTTTACTTATACAGCTCAGCATACAAAAAGAGGATGGAAATTGCAAGGCAATATTTTGCAACAATTCATCACTTCTTGCTATGATTGTAACCTTCAGACGGCCCTTCGCGCCCTGCGGCATCCCGGCTTATACCCCGCCCGGCAATGCAGACAGCCGGAAGCATATGCCTGCCTCCGGCTGTCTCCTGTTTCTCCTATAAACCAAATTCTCCTGTTATGCTCAGTTGGATCGCTGGATCTCCAGTACCTTGTAAGTAATGGTCCCCGCCTGGGTCTCCACTTCCACCACATCGTCCACTTTAGCGCCGATAAGCGCTTTACCCACGGGAGATTCATTGGATATCTTTCCCTTCAGGCTGTTGGCCTCTGTGGAACCGACAATTTTATATTCCAGTTCTTCGTTATATTCCATGTCCAGGATCCGCACACGGCAGCCGATGTTGATTTTCTC
Organism: Eisenbergiella sp. OF01-20; assembly: GCF_003478085.1. Classification (NCBI taxonomy): domain Bacteria; kingdom Bacillati; phylum Bacillota; class Clostridia; order Lachnospirales; family Lachnospiraceae; genus Eisenbergiella; species Eisenbergiella sp. OF01-20. The sequence continues at coordinate 64,692 of NZ_QUES01000028.1, forward strand.
CAGATCCACTTCATCCTCAACAACCACTTCCGCATTCTTCAGGATTTTCTCCAGTTCTTCTATCCTGGCCTCGATATCCCTCTGCTCATCCTTTGCGGCATCGTATTCCGCATTCTCAGAAAGATCCCCCTGTTCCCTTGCTTCTTTGATTTTCTGCGCCACTTCCTGTCTTTTTACAACCTTCAGATTATGCAGCTCGTCCTCATACTTGCGAAGTCCTTCATACGTAAGGATATTTTTCTTTTCTTCCATTTCTCTCTCCCTTTCTTAACAAAGCTGTAACTGTTTGGTACCTCCACAGTTACACAAATCTTTTCTGTACGTGCCTTTAGCTGAGTACGGGCTTTTCCTGCCGAAGCAGGGCCAGCTTTGTGTTCATCACAAGAATATGGCAATGCTCTTCCACAAGCAATGCCATATTTCAGTTATTATTCAGCCATTCTCATCCATTCATCCATATAACGATATTCTGATATTCATTCCAGAAAGTAACGGTTCAGCCCCTTCACAGCCTGCGCAGTAAATGCGCAGACCTGACGGAATCGTTTCCCCGGAAATTACATTCTTTTCACAATACAATCCATCGCCGACTCTCAGTAACGGTTCGTATTATACCTGTTTCTCACATAAGTGTCAAGAAAATTCAGGGCACTCCTGTAACAAATATCCTTTCTTTTAGCAGAAAGCAGCCTTTCTTTTTCCGGATCGGAGGTCATATCCAGATAAAGCAGCTTTTCGGGCAGCCGGCGGAAAGGAATCCGGTAACCCGGGCGCATATCAATACACACCCCGTCCGCAAAACCAAAAGAGGCCGCGGTTCCCCCGCATATGACCGGAAGGCCCGTATCCTGATAGATATGGGCATAATAAGGCACTTCCTCCTCCAGGGATATCTGCATACCTTCCTTCTCCAGGACCCGGCTAATCAGCAGCAGGCCATTCAGGCCTCCGTAATCCTCTCCCAGGAATGCTTTGAGACAGTCCGCTTCTTCCCTGATTTCCTCATAAAAGTCCTCTTTTCCGTAATCCGGCATTATCACAATCATACTCCGGCATGGCTTCTGTTCTTTCCAGAACAGCCGCATCAGCTCCGTCTCAGGCACCTTGGGCTTCCATGGAAATACTTTCCTGATTTCGGGAGCCACCCACACCTCTCCGGAACCGGCCGCGGCAGCGAGCCATTCCGGAAGCCGCTCCTTCAGCTTTTCCGGCTTCTTCATCCAGCGCTCCGGAAGCATATAATAAGCTATTTCTGCCTCTTCCCCCGCCTCCCGCCAGATAAAAGGCCTGCTTCTCTGTAAAAATATGCGCCCCGGCCCGCTCCGCGCCGCCGGCATCTGTTTTACTATTCCCCTGTCCCAGGGGAAAAATGCATTCATATATATCATGCTTAAGATTATGCAGCCCGTCGTTTTTTCATGCCGTTTTTTTCCGCCTGAACCGCTCAGGCGGGATTTTTATCTCTCCATACGGTCAGGTATCAAGCGAGGAACAGGGCCTCCAATTCCTCCATGGTCTCCATTTCATTAATACGCTCCCGCAGCCTGGCGGAATGCGGATAACCCGCGGTATACCAGCACACATGCTTGCGCATTTCCCGGATGGCGGTGAATTCTCCTTTGTATTCCGTCAGCAGGGCCGCATGGCGCAGCATCATGGCCCGCACTTCCTCTATGGGAGGTTTGGATAGCAGCTCCCCGGTTTCCAGATAATGGATGATCTGCCGGAAAATCCACGGGTTGCCTCTGGCCGCACGGCCGACGAGAACCGCATCGCAGCCCGTTTCCTTCCGCATTCTTTCCGCGGCCTCCGGCCCGTTCACATCCCCGTTTCCCATAACCGGTATGCTCACCGCCTGCTTTACCTGCGCGATGCAGTCCCAGTCCGCCTTTCCCGCGTAATACTGTTCTCTCGTGCGTCCATGCACAGCAACCGCAGCCGCCCCGCTTTCCTGGGCGATATGGGCTAGTTCCACAGCATTGGCATGCGCCTCGTCAAAGCCCTTCCTGATTTTTACCGTAACCGGCTTATTCACCGCCCCTGCCACTGCGGATATGATCTTCCCCGCCAGCACCGGATTTTTCATGAGGGCGGATCCCTCCCCGTTATTTACCACCTTGGGGACGGGGCAGCCCATATTGATGTCCAGGATGGAAAAAGGGCGTTCCTCTATCCTTTTTGCCATTTCCGCCATCAGCTGCGGATCGGATCCGAAAAGCTGAAGGGATACCGGACGTTCCTTTTCGTGGATTTCCAGCAGCCCCTCCGTATTTTTATTGTTATAATAAATAGCTTTGGCACTTACCATTTCACTGCATACAAGGCCGGTTCCCATCTCCCGGCAAAGCAAACGAAATGGCAGGTCTGTTACGCCTGCCATGGGTGCCAGAAAAACGCCGTTTTCCAGCGTTACATTTCCTATCTTTACTTCCGCCATGTCCTCTACCCTATTGTTATCTGTTCTTTCCGTAAATATAGCGCAGCCCCTCCAGGGTCAGTGCGCTGTCGTAAATATCAATGGAATCCGTTTCATCCGATATGATCCGGCCCAGACCGCCGGTCGCCACTACTTTCATATCGGCAATTCCCGTCTCTTTTTTAACCATGTTTACAATATATTCCGTCTGGCCGATCTGTCCGTAAACCAGTCCGGCCTGCATGCTGGATATAGTCTCCTGAGCCAGGATGCTTTTCGGTTTCTTGATTTCCACCATAGGAAGCTTTGCGGTATCCTCCCACAATGCCTTGGCGGACATACGGACTCCCGGCGCCGTAATTCCTGCGGCGAAGCAGCCGTCCCCCGTCACGTAGTCATAGGTGGTCGCCGTCCCGAAATCCAGCACCAGCACAGGCCCGCCGTATTTTTCATAGGCAGCCACCGCATCCACGATACGGTCCGGTCCGATTTCCTTGGGATTCTCCGTAATAATGCGGATTCCTGTTTTTGTCCCCGCACCCACAATAAGGGGAGGCGTCCCCAGATATCTGGTAATACCGCCCACCAGGGAATGCATGATATTGGGAACGACGCTCGCCACTATGGTCCCCTCTATCTGTTCTTTGGAAATCCCGTCAAACATCAGAAGCTGCCTGATATTCATCCCATACTCATCCGAGGTATGGGGCATTTTGGACATCATACGGAAGGTGGTCACAAGTGTTTTCCCCTCGTATACGCCAAAGGTTATATTGGTATTCCCCACATCGATCACTAATATCATTCGCTTATCCCACCTTCCTCATCCAGAAAATCGGCCACATTCTCATGCAGTACCATCGCCCTGTAATAAAGGCTTAAGGACTCCAGCAGCTCCCTTCTTTTCCTACGGATTTCCCCCAGCAAAAGGCCGCTGCTCACCTCGTCGTACAGATAATCGTCTTCTGCCGCCGTGGTTTCCAGCGTCACACCGCCGTCCTGCTCAAACAATATGGTAAAAATGCCTCCCACATCCTCCGTGTACAGCACACACAGGATATGAAGCTCCTCCCGCACAGACTGCGGGAGCTTTTCAAAATCCGGGTTAAAATAATATTTTTGCTCATAGGAATTGGCGCCGCACAGGACAATGCGTCCATCCCGGGTCTTTCCCGAATCCCAGCTGTTTTCCCCGCCTGTCATTTCCTTCCTGTCACTCATCCCTGACTCCGTTCCGGCTCCACACCCAAAACCGGGAAAGAACCCATCTTTGCATATTGCAGGCCCAGAAGCCCGCTTTGTTCTCTATACATATCCATAAACACCACGCACGGAAACTTCTCCTGCATAGACACTTACCAGCTCTCCCTGCTGTGTTTCCACCAGAAGCTCCCCGTTTTCATTCACTCCTCTGGCAATCCCTTCGAATTCCCCTTTCGGATCAAGGACACGCACCGGGGTATCCTTATTCAGAAGGAATTTATGATAGGAGGGAAGCAGCCCGGACAGGTCCCACGTTTCCCGGAAGGCCCCGTAAGCCTTTTCGAAATGATCCATCACCGACACCAGCAGGGCGGATCGGGAGATTGTCCCTCCTTTTTCCCGCTTCAGGGAAGTCGCCGTCCTGCGGATCTCCTCCGGGAATTCCTCCTGGTTCACATTAATGCCGCAGCCGATCACCACATAATGGATATAATCCGGCTCGGCGCTCATTTCCGTCAGTATTCCGCATATCTTTTTTCCGGAAAGCACAATGTCATTTGGCCATTTGATTCCGGCCTCCAGCCCCAGTTCCTCCACGGCCTCCGCCACGGCAAGAGCCATTACCAGCGTGAGCATGCAGGCCTGATCCGGACTGCAGTCCGGACGGAGAAGGAGGGTGAAATACAGGTTACAGCCCTGGGGGGAACTCCAGTCCCTCCCTCTGCGGCCTCTTCCTGTTTTCTGGCAGTCGGTTACCACCAGCGTCCCTTCCGGCGCGCCGTCCTCCGCGGCCCTTTTGGCATCCATGTTGGTAGAGCCTGTGCTGGGGTAAAAAAGCAGGCTGCTGCCGGCCCAATGTCCTTCTCCCCTGGTCCGCAGCCGGCTCCCCAGCTCAATCTCCCCCATCACATCCGGGGAAGCTTTCAAACGGTAGCCCTTGTTCTGCACCGCCTCGATTTCATAGCCTTCCTCCTTCAGCTGGTTGATCGCTTTCCAGACAGCCGTCCTGGATACACCGAAACGGCTGCACAGCTCCTGTCCTGATATATATTCCCTGCCTGTCGGGTGCCCTTCCCCGACTGGCATGCCTGCCGGGTGCCCTTCCCCGACTGGCATGCCTGCCGGGTGCCCTTCCCCGGATGGCATGCCTGCAGGGCCGGCCGCCGTATTTCCACCGGACACACGCTCCCGGAGCAGCGAAAGTATTTCTGTTTTCATGAAACTGTAAGCTCTCCTTTACCGGTTCCTGTGTCAGAATTCATAGCCCAAAGTAGCCGCCATAACCGCTTTAATGGTATGCATCCTGTTTTCCGCCTCATCAAACACCACGGAAGCGGAGGATTCAAAGACCTCATTGGAAACTTCCATTTCATTGATTCCGAATTTTTCCCCGATTTCCTTACCTATCCTGGTATGCAGATCATGGAATGCGGGCAGGCAGTGCATAAAGATGGCATTCCCTGCGTTTTCCATGATTCTGCGGTTCACCTGGTAAGGGGAAAGAAGGCGGATACGCTCCTCCCAGACATAATCCGGCTCCCCCATGGAAACCCAGACATCGGTGCAGATCACATCCGCGCCCCGCGTCCCTTCCATGGCATCCCCGGTAAGCGTAATGCTTCCGCCTGTCTGCGCGGCTATCGCCCTGCACTGCTCCACAAGCTCTCCGGAGGGGAAATACTCCTCAGGCGCACAGGCGGTAAAATGCATCCCCATTTTGGCACAGGCCACCATGTAGGAATTTCCCATGTTGTAACGGGTATCTCCCATGTATACCAGCTTCACGCCCTGTATCCGTCCCAGATGTTCGCGGATGGTCAGCAGATCCGCCAGCATCTGGGTGGGATGGAATTCATTGGTCAGGCCGTTCCATACAGGTACGCCGGCATATTGCGCCAGTTCTTCCACAATATTCTGTCCGAAACCGCGGTATTCGATTCCTTCGTACATTCTTCCAAGCACTCTCGCCGTATCGGCAATGCTTTCCTTCTTCCCTATCTGGGATCCGGAAGGATCCAGATAGGTAGTGCCCAGCCCCAGATCATGGGCGGCCACCTCAAAGGAACATCTTGTCCGGGTACTTGTCTTTTCAAAAATAAGAGCTACATTTTTCCCCTGGAAACAGTTTACCGGAATTCCTTTTTTCTTTTTTTCCTTCAAATCTGCTGACAAGTCCAAAAGATAGGTGATCTCCTCCGGGGTATAATCCAACAGCTTTAAAAAATGACGTCCTTTCAGATTCATAGCATTCTCTCCTTTCGTCCCGAACTACGTTTCCCAGAGCCGGAAAGGCTCTGACGAAAAAGTCTCACATCCGCTTCTTCTTTGATGTGAGACCTTTCTCCGTCTATTCACGCATGCTTATATAACTGTTCCGTCCCCTTCCCAGTTACTTCTTTTATCCTTCTCTCTCAGGCGTTCAGCACTTCCTTGGCGGAAGCAAGCATTCCTGCCATTCCCTGAATTTCGGAGGGGATAATAATCTTGGTTGCCTTACCGTCCGCAGCCTTTTCAAAGGCCTCCAGACTCTTGATCTTCAATACCGCATCATCCGCGCCGGCTTCTTTAATAAACCGGATACCATCGGCTGTAGCCTGCTGTACCTTCAGAATCGCCTCGGCTTCACCTTCCGCTTCCCGGATCATCTTCTCTTTTTCCGCTTCCGCATGCAGGATTGCAGACTGCTTTTCACCTTCTGCTTCCAGAATAGCGGACTGCTTCTTACCTTCGGCCACAAGGATGGTGGATTTCTTCTCACCTTCCGCACGCAGGATGGATTCACGTCTTTCACGTTCCGCCTTCATCTGCTTCTCCATGGCATCCTGGATAGCCGCCGGAGGAATGATGTTTTTCAGTTCCACCCTGGTAACCTTAATGCCCCAGGGATCGGTTGCCACGTCCAGGGACGCACGCATTTTGGTATTGATGGTCTCTCTGGAGGTCAGGGTCTGATCCAGCTCCAGATCACCTATAATATTACGCAGGGTGGTAGCTGTCAGATTTTCAATCGCCATGATGGGATTTTCCACGCCATAGGTATACAGCTTGGGATCCGTAATCTGGAAAAAGACTACCGTATCAATACGCATGGTAACATTATCCTTGGTGATAACCGGCTGGGGAGCGAAATCAACCACCTGCTCCTTCAGGTTCACTTTTCTGGCAATTTTATCAATGAAAGGCATTTTCAGCTTAAGCCCCACGCCCCAGGTCCCCTGGTAGGCGCCCAGCCTTTCCACAACATATGCCTGCGCCTGGGGTACAATCTTGATACATGACGCCAGCAGGATAATGATAAGCACAAGAATAATCAACAACACAATTGCTCCAGTCATACTACATTCCCTCTCTTCTCTCTTCTACGATTAGTTTTACTCCGCTGATGGCACGGATTATAACGACGGTTCCCTTGGGAATCTTAATCCCGTCCATCACGCATCTTGCCGTCCATTCCTGTCCGTTGATGCTTACCGAACCTGTGGCCGGGAGATTGTCAATTTCTTCCGTAACCACTGCCTGCCGGCCTATCAGGCTTTCCGCATTGGTCCGGATCCGGTCTTTATTAAAATACTTCATGGCAATCGGCCTGGTAAACAGCAGCAATACCACCGATACGATCAGAAACAGCGTAATCTGCACATACAGCGGTGCGTTAAATGCCGCCGCTATGATTGCAACGAAAGCGCCGCCCGCAAACCAGATAGTGGTAAGCCCCATGGTAGCAATTTCCACGGCCACCAGAATTATCAGCAGAATCAGCCAGAATACGACCTGGTTCATACATAGCCCTCCTTTTCGGCAAGTGAAAGCATGCTCCTTTCTGTAAGGGAAAGGATTCGCTTAACGCTTTCCTCCATAATACTATAATGCCAAAAGATATTCAATCTTTTTACGGCAGGGAAATTTTAATATTTTGAAAAGGAGCCGTAAAATACGGCCCCTCTACACATTATTTTCCAGATTATACTTATTTATTACCAGAAAACATGGTTTCCGATCACGATCCCGTCCCGGCTTCCGGCCCGGCGGAAATGGGTGGCATTCCCTACATTGGTCACACCGCTGAGGGCTTCATTCGCCGCCTGCAGGCAGCTGCTCTTGATATTCCCGCCGGATAAAAGCGAGGCTACCTTTCCGGATCCTGCGGGACCGAACTGTCCGGACGCATAGATGACGCCGGATACCGTGCCGGGATAGGATCCGCTCCTCACCCGGTTAAGCACCACCGCTCCCACCGCAAGCTGGCCCTCGTAGCTTTCTCCTCCGGCCTCACATTGGATCAGTGCTGCAAGAAGCTGGGCATCACTGGTGCCGGCAGGTACCGCGCCGGCATTCTCTTTTTTCGTCTCCCCGCCGGAGGCTGTTGTCATTGACCGGCCTCCCTTGGATGCCGCCGTGCTTGCAGCCGGCACCTGTGTTTCCGCCGCTTCCCTTGCGGCAATTTCCTCCAGGGTCTCTCCGCTGTCCACCTCGAAATCGACGGTAATATAGTCGGCGGAAATATAGCCGGTACGTCCTTCATAATCAATGGCGGCCCATTCGTCGCCAAGATGGATACCGTCACTGTATTCAAGTTCGCTTTCCCCCACTACTTCAAAGCTCTCTCCTTTAGCCGCCAGGGCATACACCCCCGCATCCGCCGCAGGCTCCTTTCGGATACGCAGGGTATCCCCGGTTACGGTAGCCATTGTCCTGCCCACCTGTCTGGCTTCCTTAACGGCGTCCTCTTCAAAAAGAAGATATTCATCCTTGGCCCAGCCTACCAGCCCGCCGGACTCCAGCCTGGTCCAGCCGTCTTTCCTTTCCAGAATCGTACCGCCGCAGTCCGCATACAGATATCCGATCCTTTCCGCCTCCTCGTCCGGCTCCTCCCTGACATTCAGCGTATAGGTCACATTGGTCATAACCAGTCCTGTATCTTCTTCCGGCTCTTTCCTGGTCTCCTTTGCCGGCTGCCTGCCCACACTGACGGACAGGGCGGCTTCGCCAGCAAAGCCGTTTTCCAAAACAGCCTGTTCCACAACCGCTGTATCGTCTTCTTCAGGAACCGTATCCTCGTCGAGGATACCTGCCACGCCTGCTCCCGGATTCTCCCCGTTCCCCGGCTGTGCCATCACTTCCGTTCCGGAAGCAAAGGCAAATACCGTAATGAGCAGCCATGTGCTGAGAAAAGGAAAATGAATCCTCTGTTTTGTTTGCTCTTTCATAGTATAACCCCTGTCAGGTGCTTTCACACCTTCTCTCATAGAATCTCCCATAACAGCTCACACAAGCCTGAACCGTTATAACCTCCCGCATATCCCGTTACAAAACCGAAGCCATCCTGCTTCCATTATTTGTATATATTACAGACATGTTAACAATTGTTGCAAATTTTGTCAAGATTTGTTAAAAAATACTGTAAAATCCGTATTATGGATCGTAAGCGGTTACCCTATTTCCGGCTGTTGTTAATCCGTTTTCCTTCCCTCGTTTCCTCTTTGCAGGCGGCCGGAAAACAAAAAGCCATCAAAAAACGGCGGGACTGTTTATACAATCCTGCCGTTCATTCTCTTCCGATGTATGGTTAATAACTTTTCAGCGTCAGGCGGTTTTAAATAGATTTTTGCCTGCAACTGTGAAGGTGCCGGACAGTTACTATGCTTAATAGAAAACATGGTTGCCGATAATCTGGCCGCTTCTTCCGTTTGCCCTTCTGAAATAAAGCTTATCGCCTACCGGGGCAGAACCTGCTATAGCTTCCACAGCCGCCTGCCTGCAGGAAGGACTGATATTTCCGGTTGACAGTGTTCTGGAAAGTGTCCCGTTCCTTACCGGGCTGAACTGTCCGGCGGCATAGATCACATCCGGAATGCTGCCGGGATGGCCGGCTGCTTCCACACGGTTCATCACCACATTTCCTACAGCCACCTGGCCCACATAGGATTCCCCGCCCGCTTCACACTGAATCAGCGCGGCAAGAAGCTCCACATCCTGGGAGGTAACTCCGGCCTGGGCTATCACTGCCTGCTGGGCCGCCTGTACAGCGGCTGCCTGGGCTTCTTCCGCCGCCTTCCTGGCGGCCTCTTCCGCGGCTCTCTGGGCTTCTTCTGCCGCTTTCTGTGCGGCTTCTTCCGCCGCTTTCCGGGCTTGTGCCGCCGCTTTCTGCGCCGCTTCTTCCGCAGCTTTCTGGGCTTGTGCCGCCGCTTTCTGCGCCGCTTCTTCCGCAGCTTTCTGGGCTTCCGCCGCTGCTTTCTGCGCGGCTGCGGCGGCCTTTCCAGCCGTTTCCTGTGCGGCTTTCTGTTCCTCAGCCGTCTTTCTCAGGGTATCTTCCTCTGCCTTTTTTGTGGCTTCTGCCGTCTGTTGTCCGGCAGCCGTCTGTGATTCTTCCGGCATTTTTGCAGCGGACTCATCTGCCGCGTTCTGCTTTTCTCCGGAAACCTCTTGCTTCTCTTGCGTCTGCTCTATCTGCTCTTCCGTATTGCCCGCAGTCAATGTTTCCTCCGGGCTTTCCGGCACGATATCTTGCGTTGTATCACTGCCGTTTGTCAGGTGTTCACTCTCCACCCAGCCGGTAATCTCACCGACCTGTACCTTCGTCCAGTCCTCTTCGTGTCCCAGTACAACTGCCTGCGTACCGGAAAGCGTGATCAGTACCGGAGAGGTCTCATCAGCTTCTGCATGGACATCTGCCACACTGGCCGTTTCAACCAGCATAACACCATTTGCCATAGCGGTTGTTCCGCATGCCGAGCTGAGCACCATAATACCTGTCAGCCATCCGGCAGCATGCCTGCACAACCTTCTGCCATTTGTGTTCATAAATAACCTCCGTTTTTATTGTCCCCCGGGTCAGTGGGAACATTTTCACAATTGTTACAAACTTGTTAACAAATGTTACGTTTGATATCATACCAACATTATTCCCATTTGTCAACCCCTTGATACAACCGGCTAAAAACAAGGATTTTCGACTACTTTTTATCATTTATCTACTATTATAAGAATTTATTTTTTATTGTATTACGTCTATTTTTTACATTCTATCGCTATTATTTTTACATTATTTTCATTTTTCCTTAATTTTTAACAGTAAAAAAGTTGCTGCCTCGTATTCTTTTCTACGTGAGGAGCAACTTTTCTTAAGAATTTATTTAGATGGTTATCTAATTGTTACAAATATTACATAATATTTTATCTTTTTCCACCGTCTGTCATAATACGCCTCTGTCTGGCTGCTTCGTACATCAGAATTCCAGATGCCATGGCCGCATTCAGGGATTCCACGTTTCCGGCCATGGGAATTTTTATGTAGGAATCTGCCAGGGCGGCGGTTTCTTCCCGCAGGCCGTTTCCTTCGTTTCCTATCAGGAAAGCGCTTCCCCGGCAGTAATCCTCCTGGTCATACCAACATTCCCCTTTCAGATGCGCAGCAAAAACACGTATCTTTTTTTTATTCAACATGGAAATCATATCGGCAAGGGAGGAGACGTACACAAAAGGGACCCGGTATATGCTTCCCATGGTGGAACGTATGGTTTTGGGGTTATAAATATCTGCGGTTTCCCGGCTCATAATCACACCGTCCACCCCCGCCCCCTCGCCGGTGCGCAGGATAGTCCCCAGATTCCCCGGATCCTGGATGTCCTCCAGAAGCATGAGAAGGGGATCCGTCCCCTGCAGAAGGCTTTCCGGGGTATAGGCCTTCTGTCTCATAACACAGAGGATTCCCTGGGGTGCGGCAGTATCGCTCATCTTCCGGAATACCTCCTCCGATACCCGCTCCACCGGCAGGCGGCTCAACTTCTGATCACAGGAAGGATTACAAAAGCCTTCTGCCGTATATACCTCTTCGATTTCCCCGTCCGGCGCTTCCAGGAACATTTTCACGCCCTCCACCACATATTTTCCCTCCTGTCTGCGCTCCTTTGCCTTCTGGTTCAGCGCAGCCACTTTTTTGATACGGGTATTGGATGCCGATGTAATCATTTCCTTCTCCTTTTAAAGCTGCTTGGACAGTTTTTTGGCTGTTTCATGGGAAGCAAGGACGATGAGGTGCTCCCCTTCTTCTATATAATCATCCGCAGACGGCATGATCTGGGACTCATAACCCTCCCGTTTAATGCCGATTATTGTCACCCGGTAACGGGCGGCGATATTGGATTCCCGTATGGTTTTTCCCACCCATTCCTTCATGGGGCTTATCTCATAAATCCCGTAATGGGAAGAAATTTCGATATAATCAAATACGTTATCCATACTGTATTTCGCGGCACAGCGTTCCGCAATATCCTTCTCCGGATAAATGACCTCGTCCGCACCGTTGCGAAGAAGGAATTTTGCCTGGATATCCCTTGTGGCCTTGCTGACCACATGCTTTCCGCCCATTTCCTTCACCAGGCTGGTGATCTCGAGGCTGCTCTGGAAATTGGTACCGATACATACGAATATCACGTCGAAATTCCCGATTCCAAGACTGCGCAGCACTTCCGGGTTGGTACAGTCCCCTATTTTGGAGCTGGTGGCATAAGGCACCAGGCCCTCCAGCTTTTTCTCATCCGAATCAATGATCATCACATCGTTATCCAGATCGAGAAGATTGGAAGCCAGGTGCTGCCCAAAGCGTCCCAGGCCGATTACAAGCATAGATTTCATGGTTCGTATAAACCTCCTTCGTATTATCCCGGGGAAAACCTTATCCCACCACTATTTTTTCCACCGGCTGTTTGACCGGCGGTTCCGGTTTGCTTCTGGCAAATACCAGCGTAAAGGTAAGGCTTCCCAGCCGGCCGCAGTACATCAGCAAAATAATCACAATCCGGGATACCGGAACAAGCTCCCTTGTGACGCCCGTTGTCATACCCACGGTACCGATAGCGGAAAAAACCTCAAAAAGAGTATCCGTAAGCCCCAGGGGCTGTACAGCCATGATGATCAGGGCCGCCATTACTGCCAGTCCCAGATCGATGGTGACAATGGCACTGGCCTTTTTCACCGCATCCTCTTCCAGACGGCGTTTGAGGATATTGACTCCATGCGTGCCCCGGATCATAGCTATGGTGGAAAGCACCATAACCACAGCCGTGGTCACCTTAACACCGCCTGCAGTGGAACCCGGACTGCCGCCGATGAACATCAGTACCATGGTGAGGAACTTGCTGGACTCTTTCAAAGCCGCAGTATCCACGCTGTTAAAGCCTGCCGTCCTGGGGGTGACCGCGCTGAAAAGAGCACCCAGTATCTGTTCTTTTCCGCTCATTCCCGCAAGCACGTTATCCCTCTCCAGCAGGTAAAAAAGGAAAGCGCCCCCGAAAATCAGCACGGAAGTGGTTATCAGCACAATTTTGCTGTGCAGAAGATATTTTTTAAAATGCAGCCCGTTCCGCTGGATATCATCCCAGACGAGAAAGCCGGTTCCTCCCGCAATGATGAGAGCCATGATAGTGAAGTTCACCAGGATATCCCCTTCATAGGCCACCAGGGAGCTGTAGGCTTCGTTGATTCCCATCAGATCAAAGCCCGCATTGCAGAACGCGGATACCGCATGGAAAATTCCCATATAGCAGCCTCTTACCAGTCCGTATTGGGGAACAAAACGCAGGGACAAAAGCAGCGCCCCCAGCATTTCAAAGGCAAAGGTACCCATGACAATTTTCCGCACCAGCCTCACCACGCCTGCCAGCTCCATAGTACTCACGCTTTCATGGATGGCTGTCCTTTCCTTGAGGCCGATTTTCTTTTTCATTACCACCGCAATATAACTGCCGATGGTGATAAAACCAAGCCCTCCTATCTGGATTAACGCCAGGATGACCAGCTGTCCGAAAAGGCTCCAGTTCTGGTAGGTGTCGGCTACCACCAGCCCTGTTACACAGGTGGCCGAGGTGGCGGTGAAAAGAGCGTCCAGGAAGGGCATGCCTTCCCTGCTTCTTGTGGCAAAGGGCAGGCTGAGGAGCAGGGCGCCGATTACTATGATGAGTGCAAAGCCAAGGGCCAGCATTCTGGTATAAGGCATTTTTTGTTTCTTTTTCGTAAGCATAAGATTCCTCTGACATACAGGAAGGCGCCGGTTCCCACCGAACGCCTTTATTTTTGGGGAAATCCCCGCGCTGCGGGGTATCCGTTATGTTAATGCCGCCCGCTTATAATGCAAGCAGCTTACTGATTTTGTATTCATATTCCGGAATATCCTTCTGCATCGCCAGGGCTTCCTCAATGTCAAAATCCCTGAACTCGCCGTGTCGGTAGCCTACCACCCGGTTCGTCTTGCCTTCGCAAAGAATGTCCGCCGCAAGACAGCCCATAATGGAGGCATAATATCGATCTTTACAGGTAGGGCTGCCGCCCCTCTGCATGTAGCCCAATATCGTGGCCCTGGTTTCCACACCGGTGGCTGCTTCAATTCTTCTCGCCATGGAGGTGGAATGGCCGATGCCTTCGGCATTGATGATCAAATGATGGGTTTTTCCCCGTTTTCTGTTGTTGATGATATTATTAATAATATTCTGTTCATTAAAATCGTATTTTTCGGGAAGGAGGATGTCCTCCGCACCGTTGGCAACGCCGCACCACAGGGCGATATAACCTGCATTCCTGCCCATTACCTCAATGATGCTGCACCGCTCATGGGAGGAAGAGGTATCCCTTACCTTATCAATGGCCTGCATCGCCGTATTTACCGCGGTATCAAAACCGATGGTATAATCGGTACATGCGATGTCCAAATCGATGGTTCCGGGAAGGCCGATGGTATTGATGCCGAGGCGGGAGAGCGCCTGGGCACCCTGATAGGATCCGTCCCCGCCGATCACCACCAGGCCGTCAATTCCATGCTTCCTGCAGATTTCGGCACCCTTCTGCTGTCCGGCCTCGGTCTTGAATTCCAGGCAGCGGGCTGTTCCCAGTATGGTTCCGCCCCTCTGGATGATGTCGGAAACACTGCGCGCCTGCATATCCACGATCTCTTCATTCAGCAGGCCCTGATACCCTCTTTTGATTCCCTTTACAGTAACACCGTTGGTGATTGCCTTCCTGACAACGGCACGAATGGCGGCATTCATGCCCGGCGCATCACCGCCGCTTGTGAGTATCCCTATTGTCTTAATTGCCTTAGCCATGATTTATCCTCCAGTCTGCCGGACAGTTACCCCGTGATTACCTTAACTTTTGTTTTTATTTTAATCGAAATCCGTATTGTTTTCAATCTTTTTCTTCGCCGGGCCGCACCGCCGGACTAAACAAGCTTTATATTCCCTTCCCCGTACAGCTCTCCCAGCCGGGCGATCAGAGCCTGATCAGCCCTCACGCTGCGGTTGGGAGGCAGCGCCTTTTTGGCTTTCGGGTTTTCCACATAAATCACCACCCCATCGTTTCCGTCCGATTCCGCCAGGATTTCCAGCAGCTGCTTTTCCGCCGCTTCGTATTCCGGCTTGGTGGGAAACTTGATCCAGAGGGTTTTACGGATATCGTCAAAGGCCTGGATGGACTCGCAGATAAGCTTGCCGTCCCTGTCTTCCTCCGCGGATACCCGCCCTTTAACGAATACCTTATTCTCCTCCGTCAGCTTCGCGCTTTCCTGTTCATACACCTTGGGGAACACGAGGACTTCAATACTACCCACCAGATCCTCCAGGGTGAGGAAGGCCATGATTTTATCATTTTTGGTATATTTGATTTTCTTCTCGGCAATCATGCCGCCCACCGTCACCCGTTCCTGGTCACGGACGTTCATTTCGCCGGTTTCTTCATCCATCATAAAATCCGCGGTAGTCCTGGTAATATGCTTTCTCCAGGTCTGTTCATACTCTTCCAGAGGGTGTCCGCTGATATAAATGCCAAGGACTTCTTTTTCAAAACCGAGCAGCAGCTCTTTAGAGTATTCCCCCACATCAGGGAGACGAATCTCAAAATCACTTTTTTCTTCTTCACTCACCAGATCAAACAGGCTCATCTGTCCCGCCAGGTTATTTTTCTTATTGTGCTGCTGGGAATCCATCATCTGCACAAATACGCTCATGAACTGCTTCCTGGTGCCTCCCAGCCCGTCAAAGGTGCCGGATTTGATAAAGTTTTCCACCGTCCGCTTATTCACTTCGGAATCCGCCATGCGGGTGACAAAATCCTGCAGGCTCAGGAAGGGGCCTCTTGCCGTACGTTCCCTGGTCACCTCATCGATTACCGGCCTTCCCACGCCTTTTATAGCCGTGAGCGCATAACGGATGGAACCGCCGGATACGGAAAAGCCCGCCTCTCCTTCATTGATATCCGGAGGCAGGATTTTTATCCCCATACTGCGGCACGTCAGGATATATTCCGATACCTTGCCGGGATTGTCAATGACAGAGGTAAGCAGAGCCGCCATGAATTCCACGGGATAATAATATTTCAGGTAAGCGGTCTGGTAGGATACCACCGCATAACAGGCGGCATGGGATTTATTAAAAGCGTATTTGGCAAAATCCATCATCTCTTCATAAATGGTACCCGCCACCTGCTCCGATATGCCGTTGCGGACACAGCCGGGAACGCCTTCTTCTTCATTGCCGTAAATGAAATTGGCCCTTTCTTTCTCCATGACGGACTGTTTTTTCTTGCTCATGGCACGGCGCACCAAATCGCTGCGTCCCATGGTATAGCCGCCCAGATCCCGCACGATCTGCATAACCTGCTCCTGGTATACAATACAGCCGTAGGTAGGCTCCAGGATAGGCTGCAGCTGGGGGCACAGGTAGCTGATGCTTGCCGCATTGTTCTTTCCCTTGATATACCGGGGGATAAAATCCATGGGGCCGGGACGGTACAGGGAAATGCCGGCGATGATATCCTCCAGGTTCCGGGGCTTCAGCTCCTTCATGAAGTTCTTCATCCCGCCGCTTTCCAGCTGGAACACGCCGTCGGTCCTTCCGGTTCCGATGGAATCCAGGACGGCCTTGTCGTTAAAATCGACGGCATCGATATCCAGGCCGATATTCTTATCCTTTTTGATCAGATTCACAGCATTCTGGATTACCGTCAGGGTACGCAGCCCCAGGAAATCCATTTTCAGAAGTCCCAGCTCTTCCAGAGTGGTCATGGTAAACTGGGTGGTGATACAGCCGTCCGATCCCCGGGAGAGGGGCACGTATTCATCCGCACTGTCCGGGCAGATTACCACACCTGCCGCATGCATGGAGGTATGCCTGGGAAGTCCCTCCAGACGCTTGCTCATATCGATGAGTACCTTAACCTGTTCGTCGGTTTCGTAGAGCTTTCTCAGCTCCGGATTGGCCTGGAGCGCCCTGTCTATCGTGACATTCAGCTCGTTGGGGATCATTTTGGCGATACCGTCCACATAGGAATAGGGCAGATCCATTACCCTTCCCACGTCCCGGATTACCCCCTTGGCCGCCATGGTACCGAAGGTCACGATCTGAACCACCTTCTCGGCACCGTACTTCTTTCCCACATAATCAATGACCTCCTGCCGTCTTTCAAAGCAGAAGTCAATGTCGATATCGGGCATGGATACACGCTCGGGATTCAGGAAACGTTCAAACAGCAGGTTATATTTAATAGGATCGATATTGGTGATTTTCAGGCAATAGGATACGATGCTTCCTGCCGCAGATCCTCTTCCCGGCCCCACCATGATATCATTACTCTTGGCATAATTAATAAAATCCCATACAATGAGGAAATAATCCACGTAACCCATGCGCCGGATAATATCCAGTTCATAATCCAGCCGCTCCTTCAGCGTGCCGTCATCCTCCGGATAACGTTCCTTCAGACCGTCGCTGCAGAGCTTATTCAGATAACTCCAGGAATCATACCCCGCAGGCACCTCAAAATGGGGCAGCTTCGTCACGCCGAACTCGATGTCCACGTTACAGCGGTCGGCGATATCCTGGGTGTTTTCCACAGCTTCCCAGGCATACGGGAACAGCCCTTTCATTTCTTCCTCGCTCTTTACATAATACTGGCCGCCCTCATACCGCATCCGGTCCTCATCCGCCAGCTTTTTAGCCGTCTGGATACACAGCAGGATATCATGGGGTTTTTCATCCTCCCGGTAAGTGTAATGTACGTCGTTAGTGGCTACCAGAGGGATATCCAGCTCCTTGCTCATGGAAAGGAGGGCCGTATTTACCGTACGCTGGTTTGGGATCCCATGATCCTGCAGCTCCAGATAATAGTTCCCTTTTCCGAAGCAGTCCTGGTACTTCAACGCCGCCTTCTTGGCTTCGTCAATCAGACCTTTCTGGATATAACGGGCCACCTCGCCTGCCAGGCAGGCAGAAAGGGCAATGATGCCTTCATGGTAACGGTTCAGCACCTCCATATCCACCCTGGGCTTGTAATAATAGCCTTCGGTGAAGCCCTTGCTCACGATTTTCATCAGGTTTGCATAACCGGTATTGTTTTCCGCCAGCAGCACCAGATGATAATACCGGTCATCCCCGCCCGTCAGCTCTTTATCAAAGCGGGAGTTGGGGGCCACATAAACCTCGCAGCCTATAATCGGCTTAATCCCCGCTTCCTTGGCGGCCCGGTAGAAATCAATAACACCGTACATAACGCCGTGATCCGTGATGGCGGCGCTGTCCATCCCCAGCTCTTTTACCCGTTTCACATATTCTTTTATCTTATTCGACCCGTCCAGCAGACTGTATTCCGTATGGACGTGAAGATGTGCAAATGCCATGTATCAGGAACTCCTTTCCCGGACAAACATGCCCTTGTTTTTTTCCATGCCGAAGCGCTTCTGGAACCAGTCGCATTTACATAGGAAGGAATAGTACACATTCAGCCCGCAGCCGTGCATGGTTTCAAAATTTCCCTGCCCCTTTGCCAGAATCACATCCGCCTCTTTCAGAAGGCCTCTCGCTTCTTCTCCCACGTAATCCAGCGGCGTTCCCGCCACACCGCAGCCGTTGTCCACAATCCTGGCCGCCTTATCAAGACCGGTCTGTACCGCATCCTCCCGCGTGGCGTCGTTCAAAGCCGGTTCTCCCCGCACCAGCACAGTCAGTTCCAGCAGGGGAAAACGTTTTTTCAATTCCTCCACCACCAGCTTGTCACAGACCACCTCTCCGCAGTTATCGGTAACGTATACCATTTTCCGCGCTTGTTCCAGATCGGAGAGCATTTTGTCATAAACCGTTTCATCCATGCTGTCCCCTGCGGCTTGTTCCAGCAGTTCCAGCAGGGTTTCCTTTTCCACCCGTCCAGCCATGCCGAAATCAATATAATTGGCGGCCCTGGCGAATACGAAGGCGGTATGGAGAGCATCCTCCCCCTTCTCCATCACGGAACGGATATCCGGTTCCAGGGAAAGCATCAGCTCATTGAATTCTTTTTTAATCGCATCATAATCCGTAACCGGCCCGAAAATCTTCCTGTATTCCCCGTTTATCCTGTCCACCAGCACCGGAGCGGAATCCTCAGGGGCACTTTCTGCAATAATGCGGGCCACCTGTCTCATAAAGGCATCCCTGTCCTCTTCCGTTCCCTTATCCCTGACTCTCTCTTCCTGCCTGTCCATCAGACAGCGCATACAGGACGCACATAATCTCATAATGGTATCATACCTTTCTATTTTGCCTGAATCACTTTCTTACGTCTGGCGCAGTAAATGCGCCGGCCTGTTGAATAGTTATGCTGAAATGTAACTGTTCCGTTCCTTCACAGTTACTGCAAAAATCCATCCTAAATCGCCTTTGGCGATAGGATTTCTGCACTCCCGAATCACTTTCTTACGCCTGGCGCAGTAAATGCGCCGGCCTGTTGAATAGTTATGCTGAAATTACAATACCATGGACCATGCGATTTTACAATGTCAAAATACATCCGATTCTCTATGGGTGCAGATAAAAAAGGTAGGCGTCACCCGCCCCGGCTTCCCTGTGCGGCCTGCTGCC